>JADILZ010000009.1 GCA_017695065.1 Candidatus Cryptobacteroides excrementipullorum | reverse complement strand
TACGTGTATCAATATTTATGTTTAACTAAGTTCATTTTGCTTATGAAAAAAATGAAGTTGTTTTTCACAGCAATGATGGTGCTGATGACATCAGTGAGCCTTTTTGCCCAGGATGTCACAGTGACCGGAGTCGTCACAGACGCATCTACAGGAGATCCGGTGCCGTTTGCATCGATCCAGATCAAGGGGACCCTGACAGGGGGAAGCACAGATGCGGACGGAAACTACTCGATCCTTGTCGCTGACGACGCTGTGCTTGTCTTTTCCTCCATCGGCTACCAGAGCCAGGAGATAGAGGTGTCCGGCAGAGATAACATCAATGTCGCTCTCCAGCCGGATTCCGAGATGCTGGAAGAAACGGTGGTCATCGGTTACGGATCATCAAAGAAAGTGAGTTCACTCGTAGGTTCGGTCCAGACCGTGAATTCAGAGACCATCAAGAATGCGCCGTCATCATCGGCACTCGACCAGCTCCAGGGTCAGGTCGCAGGTCTGCAGGTACTCTCGTTTTCCGGAGTGGCAGGAGATAACGCAGTGTCAATGTCCCTCCACGGAGTCGGCTCACTCGGTTCAAGTTCCACACCTCTTTATGTAATAGACGGTATCCCTTCAACCAGCCGTTCTATCATGGCAATGAACCCTAACGACATCGAAAGCATCAGCGTCCTGAAAGATGCGGCTGCCACTTCCATCTACGGATCACGTGCCGCCAACGGTGTCATCTACGTGACCACCAAGGCAGGTTCCTACAACGAGCAGGCATCTGTCACGGTGCGTGCCCAGTACGGTATGTCCACACTTGCGGACATGAGCCTGTACAAGAACATGATGACCGGTTCCGAGTTGATGGACTTCTGGGTCAGGTCCGGAATACACAGCGAGTCATGGGTAAACTCCAACTTCGTTGACCGCGGATTTACCAACAACACGAAATGGTACGAGTACTTCATGAATGTCGTCACCCCTCAGTACCAGAGTGACATCACCATCGAGGGCGGCGGAAAGAAGATAGCCTATATGTTCTCCGCTTCGCAGTTTCATCAGGAAGGTTTCACCCCGGGGAACTACTATGACCGCTATACTGTGCGTACCAACATCCAGGGACATCCTGTGAACTGGCTCAAGTTCGGGGCAAATGTAAACCTGTCACTCGACATGAACCAGAGGAACGGCAACTGGGGATCAAGTTCCGGCATGGCAAACTATCTTACAGGAGGTCTGTCATATATGCTGAACCCTCTGTATCCGGCGACTGACGAGAACGGGAATGTATATGAGGAATATTTCACAGAGCTTGGCATGCCGAACATGAACTATTACATGGACAAGAAGAACAGGAAAGACCAGTCAAACCGCTACGGTATGAACGGCAATGTGTTCGTGGAAATCGAGCCTGTGAAGAACCTCAAGATAGTCAGCAGGGCAGGTCTGGACGGATATATCAGCCAGGGCGACTACTACATCAGGCCGAGCTTTGTGGCTGAATACGGCGGTACAGCATCAGTCGCCAGACAAAGTGCACTGGAGTATGCTGCCACCATCACGAACACCATCGAGTACTCAAGGGATATCAACCACAACAACAAGTTCTCCGTCCTTGTCGGCCATGAGGGCATCATGAACGATTACAAATACTTCATCGCCCAGTCCTACAACCAGACCGATGACAGGACCCAGGTGCTCGGTAACGGAACTACCGATGACAGGAAAGTCAGCGAAAGCAACACACAGTCCAAGTTCCTCTCGTTCTTCGGGCATGCGGACTATACTCTCTTCGACAGGTATATTGTAGATGCCACGGTACGTAACGATGCTTCTTCAAGATTCGGTTCCGAAGTAAGGGACGCCACCTTCTGGTCAGCCGGAGCAAGATGGAATATCAAGAAGGAGTCTTTCATGCAGAATGTAAGGGCCATCAACGCTCTCGACCTTAAAGTCAGCTACGGAACCCAGGGTAATGCCTCCATCGGAGACTATTCCTCTCTCGGTCTTGTAGGCACGAGCGGAAGGTACGGGGACCTTCAGTCAGGAATGGCTGTCACACAGCCGGCCAACAACATGCTTACGTGGGAGAAGCAGAAACTCTTCACAGTATCGCTTTCAGGACGTCTGGTGGATATGGTTGACTTCACTTTCGAATTCTACAACAGGAGCACGACCTCCATGCTCATGGATGTGCCTAATCCATACACAACCGGATTTACAGAGGTTACACAGAATGTTGGAGAACTCCGCAACCAGGGCGTGGACATAACCCTCGGCGTGGACATATTGAGGAACAGGGACTACTTCCTCAGGTTCAACACTACCTTCAACTATAACGCCCAGAAGATCATATCCCTGTTTGACGGACGCCAGAGATGGGAGATAGCCAACACCATGGTCGCTTATGTAGTAGGATCGCCAGTCATGTTCTACGCGCCTATCTATGCAGGGGTCGATCCGGCAGACGGTATGCCTATGTGGTATGTCCCGGGAGAAGACAGGGATGTGACCACGATGAACGAGACCACGAAAGTGTTCGACGAGGCTGCCCTCACCCAGAACACAGGGAAGAAGAGATATGCCCCGATCACCGGAGGATTCACCATCGCGGGAGGATGGAAAGGGCTCTCGATCCAGGCGGACTTCTCATACGTGGTAGGAAAGACGCTCTTCAACAACGACGGAATTTTCTATCTGAACCCTGTAGGCAACTCTACATACAACACGCATAAGGACGCCGCAGACTTCTGGACTCCGGACAACACTGACGCCAAGTATCCGGACTGGAGCAAGGGAGTGCAGATGCAGTTCGACACCCATCTGCTCGAGGACGCTTCGTTCCTGCGCCTGAAGAACCTGCAGATAGGCTACTCTCTCCCTGCCAAGGCCCTCGGATGGTCAAACGGTGTGCTGAAAGGGCTGAAAATCACCGTGACAGGACGTAATCTCCTCACAGCCACCAAGTATTCCGGAATCGACCCTGAGGTCAACTCCAACCTTACATACGGTGTGGCAGGAAACTCAAGACAGGTACTCGGAGGTATAGAGATCACTTTCTAAATAATGGAATAATAATATGAACAAGACATTAAAATACATATCTGCCGGAGCTATTCTGGCAATGATCGCATCCTGCGATATGGACCTTGTTCCGAAAGGGTCAATAAGTTACAATCCAGGCGATCAGATTATCACCAACCAGTCCGACCTGACGGCATACAGGGCCAATGTACTGGCCTGCTTCAGAAGCCTGGATTACGGCGATTTCGACATTGTCTCCGATGTGATGGCGGATTATTTCAATGCTGCATCGGACTTCGGTAACAACTACGGTCCTGTACACCGTACAGACAACACATTCACAACCGGTGACTACAATACCGAGGACAACTGGGAATACCCGTACTCCTATATAAAGAACTTCAATATCTTCATCGAAGGAGCGAAAGTAGTCCCTGCCGAGCTGAAAGCCCAGGCAGACGTGGCCCGTGGAGAAGCATTCCTTGCACGCGCATTCGCCTATATGCACCTTGCAAGACATTTCGGGAAAGCATATTCTCCGGAAACAGCTTCATCTGACCTCTGCGTGCCGCTCGTGACTGTCTATGACCAGAGCGAGCGTCCTGCAAGGGCTACCGTAGCCCAGGTGTATGGCCAGATAAAGTCTGACCTCGACTCTGCTGCCGTGCTTCTTGCCGGTGTACCAGGCGAGGTAAGGTCACAGTACCCTACAATCGACGCCGTGAATTTCATGTACGCCCGCTACTATCTGGACACCCGTGATTATCAGAGAGCTGCGGAATATGCCACAGGTGTGATAAACACAGGTACCTACGCACTTTCCTCAACTGCAGAAGAGATGACGGCAGAATGGCTTGATGATGAAGGTACAGAGCCTGTGATGCAGTTCTACGCATCCATCTCCGAGGGACAGGGAGGACATAGCGCATATACCGGAATGGCTGTGACCGACGGAGTAACGCATTATCATCCTTACTTCATCCCTTCCCAGAAGCTCATCGATGCGTACGATGAAGGAGACATCAGGTTTGCACAGTGGTTTGACGGAGGCGACTACCCTTCTTACCACAACGCCACATGGTACAACGATGACGGGACTGACTACTATGTATTTAAAAAATATTTCGGTAACCCTGACCTTTATTCAAGCGCCGCACCGAACTCAGCACAGGCTGTCAAGCCTTTCCTTATCAGCGAGATGTATCTCATAGCGGCTGAAGCATACCTTGAAGCCGGCAATGCTGCCAACGCCCTGACTTATCTCAATGCGCTTCAGGAGAAGAGGCACGCAACCCTCAGCCTCACCGCTACAGAAGAGAACATCCACAACGAGTGGTACCGTGAGACTGTAGGCGAAGGACTCCGTTTCAGCTGCCTCAAGAGATGGGGAGAAGGGTTCAGCGGAAGGCCGGCACAGCCGGGAGCCGAGATGGTAGTCAATACAGGGACTGCCTACACTGAGAAAGTGTTCGCATCGGATGACTATCATTTCCAGTGGCCTATACCGACTTACGAAATGCAGACCAACCTGAACCTTGTCCAGAATGAGGGATATGGCGCTACTGTAGTAGAATAATTTTTACATGGAACGATTATGAAAAAATTAAGCAAAATACTTTTGGGCGCAGGAATCGTGGCAAGTCTTGCCGCCTGCGACAGGAAAGCGGAATTCACCACTTCTTCATTCGTGGCATTTGACGCATCCTCGGCAGAGGTGGCAGAAGATGCAGGCAGCCTGCAGATTCCGGTCTATGCGTATGCCAAGAACGGGGACTACGCATTCCCGAGATCAGAATCGGCCAGCACATCAGTCACTTTCGAAGTCGTTGACGGGACCGCTGTCAACGGGACAGATTTCACTGTAGAGCCTGCAAACGGGGTGCTGACATTCAACGGAAGTTCCGAAGGCAGCATCACAGTGACACCTGTCAACCACGCCGGAGTACGTACCGGAGACCTGTCTTTCACAATCCGCCTTACAGGAGCATCCGACGGGTTCACACTCAGCGGGGCCCGCGAACTGACCGTAAACATCAAGGACCAGGATCATCCGCTTGCAAGTATCCTCGGGACATGGAATGTATCAGGAAGCTGTGTAGGTACACCGATGTCATGGACAGCGACCTTCAGCATGGATGAGACAGATGAAAGCATAGTATGGGTGGACGGAATGGTACCGTTTGTAGTTAATTATGCCGGATACACAAGTGTATATGGCGTAGTTTCTGAAGATCTCAGCACCATCACATTCCAGGCTCCACAGGAAACATCCCTCCTGTATGCTGAAGGCGATCCGTTCATGTTTGCCGAGTATATGGGAAATCTGAAAGTCAATAAAGAAGAGGCGACAATTGTGTTTACGTCCGATGGACAGGGAGGGTTCACTTCCGAACAGGGAGTATGCTTTGTTCCATTTGAGGCAATGTCAGCATATAACGGAGCCCTTATTGAGCCTGGTACTATCCATTTTACAAAGTAATATCTATGTAAAATATGATTTTAAAGTCCGCACGGGCCTGCTTGCGCCCGTACGGACTTTCTGTAATAATTGTAAATATTGTTTTTATGAAGAAATGGATTTTGTCGCTCGCACTTGCGATTTCGCAGATTGCCTGCCTTTCGGCAGCCGGGCCGGAATATGCTCCGCGCACCAGCTGGCCTTATGTCTATGAGGAGTTCATCCCAGGGAAGATAAAAACGCACAAAGGGACCGACATCAGCTATGACAAGCTGAACATCAGCCTTGCAAACGGCCGCGTCCATTATGTCGAGAAAGGGGTGATAATGCAGGCGGACATCAACTCCATCGCCCTGCTGACCATCGGGGACGACTCGTATGTATGCGTGGAAGGACGTATGGCCAAGGTGCTCAGGAACACTGTAAACTCTGCTGTCCTGCTTCGCACCACCATCGATACCGAAGCCATGAGCAGCGCCGACATCGGGTACGGCAAGTCATCCGTGGCCTCAACCAACAACCTTTCCGCCACCGCCCTCGGCTCCGGCATGGACTTCTCCGTGAACCGCAGCCTGGATGACGTGCTGAAAGAGCGTCAGGAAGGAGAGCCGCTTGTGCTGCAGGAGGTCAAGGGGATATATTACAAAGGTTCATTTGTCCCTGCGGCAAGAGTCGATGTGCTCAGAATCCAGGGCATTGACAAAGAAGCCGTGAAGCAATATATCAAGAAAGAGAAGATAAAGTTCGGCAGCATCGATGACCTTGCCGCCCTTGCGGACTATCTATATACATTGTAACTGTAAAGACTCATGAAATACCATTTCCTGTTTTTTGTCCTGGCCGTTTCGGCCACGGTCTCGTGTTCGCAGACCGCAATAGAGGAATCCCCTGCCCCGGAAGGGACTGCACAGACCGGGACGGAAGAGGCATTCACCTCAGAAATAGAGATCAAGCTGTCAGAGGAGCTGGCCGAAGAAGTAGGCGAGGACCTTACCGGAGGCTGCCTGCAGACCAAGTCAGCGAAGTTCAACGACATGGTGGAGAGGCTCGGAATAAAGTCCGTCAGCAAGATATTCACGGAGGACGAGCGGTATGCGGAACGGCAGCACAGGACCGGACTGCACCTGTGGTACAGGATCACAGTCGATCCGTCTGCAGCTCCTGTCACCAGGGCCGCATCAGAAATGCTGGACATGCCCGGCATACTGGAGGCCTATCCTGTCCGGAGAGTAAAACGGATGGATTTCAATGACCCGAGATTCTCCTCCCAGTGGGGGCTTTACCAGGCATCAGGAATAGACATCAATGTCTCCCAGGTGTGGGAGACATACACTTGCGGTTCAGAAAACGTAATAGTGAATGTCGTGGACGGCGGAGTCACACAGCACGAGGATTTTTCAGTCATCCCTGCAGGGCAAGGAGGCAGCTGGAATTTCGTAAACAATTCTTACAGTATGACTCCGGATGACCATGGTTTCCATGTCACCGGCATAATCGCCGCCACCAACAACAACTCCATCGGGGTCTGCGGCGTGGCCGGAGGTGATGCGGAGCGCGGGATACCGGCCGTAAGGATTCTTTCCAGCCAGGTCTTCTCCGGAGATGCCTCCGGCAACTTTGCTGACGCAATCCGCTATGGTGCGGACAACGGCGCAGTAATCTCACAGAACAGTTGGGGGAACTACTATGACATGAACGAGGACGGTGTGGTTTCCGGAAGCGAGCTTGACGTGGCCATGAACGACCAGGTGAGCGGTGCCATAAAGGCCGCAATAGACTACTTCATCGACTATGCGGGATGCGACAATGACGGCAACCAGCTTCCGGAAAGCCCCATGAAGGGAGGTGTCGTATTCTTTGCTTCAGGTAACGAAAACATCCCCTATGGCGTACCAGCGAGTTATGAAAGAGTGATTGCGGTAGGGGCTGTGGACAGGAACGGACAGAGATCAAGCTTCTCCAACTACGGTGACTGGGTGGACATCTGCGCCCCGGGGTCCAATATCATGAGTACCGTCATTGACGGATATGCATCAATGGACGGCACATCCATGGCCTGTCCGTTTGTCTCCGGAGTAGCCGCACTCTTAGTTTCGCACTTCGGAGGGCCCGGCTTCACCAACGAGATGCTGAAGGACCGAATTCTCAACGGAGCAGACAACACGGCCATAACGAACCAGTCACGCCATATCGGCCCGCTCCTCGATGCCCTCGGGGCCTTCACATACGGAGGCACGACCCCTCCTGACAGGGTTGAAAGTTTCAATGCCACAGGAGGCAGCGGCAGGATTGACTTCTCATGGACAGTGACAGCCGACCAGGACAATGTCAAGGCGTACGGATACCTCCTGCTTGCCTCCAGGGATGCCGGACTGCTGGAGGACATCGACCCGAGGGACATCCCGGACGGTGTCATAAGCACGACAGTGACCGTGGATGACAGGGAAGCAGGAGAGCAGCTGACAGGCTCCATGACAGGGCTGGAGTTCTCTGCTGATTATAATGTGTGCATAATAGGATACGACTACCAGCACAACTACTCAGAGCCGTCAGACATCCTTCAGGTGACCACCACAGCGAACAACGCCCCCGTGATCACACCTTCAGAGACAGGAACGATGGAGATAAAGCCGTTCGAGACAGTGACCAGGAAATTCACAATATCCGACCCTGACGGGCACAGCTTTACGGTGGACTTCACGCCAGGCTCAGAAGCCGCCTCGCTTTCGGCCGGGACTTCCGCCGGGGAATACATTCTCACCGTCACAGGCAGGCTCGCTGATACAGGGTCATATTCGGCAGAAATAACAGTATCGGACGCATACGGTGCGACGGCACATGAAAGCGTGGAATACAGGATCTCCGAGAACAATGCCCCGCAGGTCATCTCAGAAGCGGAGGACATCATGATGACAGCAGTAAGAGAAGAGATGTCCATCGACCTGACAGGCCTGATAAGCGATCCTGACGGAGAGAATCTCTCTTGGAGCATCACAAACACCAATCCTGCGGCAATACACGCGACAATCTCTACAAATACACTGTACCTCACAGCATTAGGCTTTGGCAATGCAGACATTGCCGTCACCGGGACTGATGCCCGTGGAGAGAATTGCCAGATTTCGTTCAGTGTAGTGGTGAAAAATCCGGACCAGCCTCTTGAAGTATATCCGAACCCTGTCAGCGACTACCTGAATATCAGGACGATGGACGAGGCATCCACGAGGATTGTGATATTCTCTTCCACTGGGTCTGTCAAATATGACACGACATCCAGGGTGGGTGCATTTTCTCCGGCGGTCATCGACATGCGCGGATATGCTCCAGGACGTTACACAGTCCGGGTAAGTTTCGGAGGAAATGAATATACACGCACAGTCGTGAAGTTGTAACAAGGCCATTAAAGCATTGAATTTTATGAGAATAGAAAAAAATATCTTTTGCCGCGCGGCTGCCATGCTCCTTCCGGCATTGTTTTCCGTCGGAGTTTCCGCGCAGTCTTCCGAAGCACTGCCCTTCACCCGTACAAGCCGTGACCCTGTTTCTCTGGCAATGGGAGGGACCTCGGTGACAAGGACTTCCGGGATGTCATACGCATCATTCTCCAACGCGGCGGCCATCCCGTTCAGCGACGACACCTTCGATGCCTCCGCAAGCTATCTCGGCTGGCAGCCATCGGCTTCACCGGTGCAGACCATGAGTGCCGGGGCGGCATGGAATGCGGGAGGGAAGTTCGGCATCGCCGCAGGTTTCTCATACGGGATATGCGAGGAGTATGAGATAATGAACGCATCAGGGCAGGCCGCAGGGTCTTTCTCCCCGTCCGAGATCCAGGCGAACATCGGGCTCGCGTGGAGGTTCCTCCCGTTCATCTCCGTCGGGGCGGATGTGAAGTACCTCGGGAACACCCTGGCCGAGGGGCAGTCATACTCCACCGTTTCATCTGACATCTTCCTGATGTCGGAGTTCTCCTCATTCAGGGCCGCCATCGGGGTCTCATCGCTCGGCTCAAAGGTCAGGTCAGCCTCCGGGGAGAGCTTCTCCCTCCCGGCATCCGCGACGCTGGGCCTCGGGTACGGCGATGTGTTCGGGCAGAGACACGGCGTGGAGGTCCTGGTGGACGCCGACTGCTATTTCTCCGGTGCATTCTCAGCGGCTGCCGGGGCGTCCTACACTTACAACGACATGGTCTCGGTACGTGCGGGATACCGCTACGGGGGTGATTCCGTAATCCCGTCATTCGCATCTGTCGGGGCAGGTGTGAAGCTCTTCGGTGTACGTCTGGATGCGGCATACCTGATTGCTTCCGGCGACTCGCCGCTCAAGAACACATTCTGCATCGGCATCGGGTATTCTTTCTGATGCCGGGGCGGAACAGAAGCATCACATCATCCCGATTTACGGGTTGATATTACAGCCAAAGACACTATCTTTGCGGTGGCTTTAAGATTTGAGAAATGGGGATCATTCCTGACAAATACCTTACGGACATTGCAAAGAATCTGAAAAAGAACATCAGGAAGACAGGCGGATGGATGTCACTCAGCCCGCTGCTTGTCTTCCTTGTCGTATATCTGGTATCATCCATCCTTGCGAAGGACTTCTACAAGATACCCATCACGGCGGCTTTCCTCGTTGCTTCGATATATGCCCTCCTGATAAGCAAGGGCACCACTGATGAAAAGATTGCGGCATATTCCCGAGGCGCAGGAGACAAGAACGTCCTGTTGATGATATGGATTTTCGTACTGGCCGGGGCGTTCGCTTCGACAGCACAGGAGATAGGCGCAGTGGATGCCACGGTGAACCTCACGCTGAAGATACTGCCGGACAAACTGCTGTATGCGGGGATTTTCCTTGCCTCCTGCTTCATATCCATGTCCATAGGCACAAGCGTCGGCACCATAGTCGCACTGGTGCCGGTAGCTGCAGGAATCGCAGAGCAGACTGGGGCCGGGACTGCGTTCATGACAGCCATAGTAGCGGGAGGGGCCTTCTTCGGGGACAACCTCTCATTCATCTCCGACACGACGATAGCCGCCACACGTACCCAGGAATGTGCGATGAAAGACAAATTCAGGGTGAACCTCGCCATTGCGGCTCCGGCGGCACTGGCCGTCACCGCCATATACGTTTTCGTAGGAGCGGGGACACATCTCGGGGACACTGCCGGGGCCGTGGAGTGGGTGAAGCTGATACCATATATCATGGTGATATGGCTTGCCCTTGCCGGGATGAATGTGGTCTCTGTACTTGCCCTCGGCATCGGGGCCAACGCCATCCTCGGCTTCTGCTGCGGGGATTTCGGCTGGACAGGATGGCTTGCCGCGCTCGGGAGCGGCATCGGAGGAATGGGAGAGCTCATCATTGTCACGATGCTTGCAGGCGGGATGCTCGAAGTCATCCGGGCCAACGGAGGGATAGACTTCATCGTGAACGGCCTTACGCGGAAAATCTCGGGGAAACGCGGAGCGGAGCTGTGCATAGCCGCCCTCGTGAGCCTGGCAAACATCTGCACGGCCAACAACACCATAGCCATCATCACCACAGGCCGTCTGGCGCGCGACATCTCCATCCGGTACGGCGTGGACCCAAGGAAAAGCGCCAGCATCCTGGACACATTCTCATGCATGGTCCAGGGCATAATCCCATACGGGGCACAGATGCTCATGGCAGCCGGACTCGCAGGAGTCTCGGCCCTTTCGATAATCAAGTACCTGTACTACCCTTATGCACTCGGGCTGATGGCCCTGCTGGCCATCCTGCTCAGGTTCCCGAAGAAATACTCCTGACACCCGTGGACATCACCGGCCATCAGGGACAGGGACATTCCCGGTTTTCATTTCCGGCCGGACCTCTTTGGATTGGCAGGGAACCATCCTTTGGCAACACGTTTCTCCTGCTCGAACAGCTCGAGTATGGACCAGAAACACGAAAATGAGATCACTCCCAATATCGTGGAGCCCATGAAATTGTTGACAAGCAATGAAATGAGTGCAAATACAATCCCGGCAACGAGGAAAAACCACCAGCACTTTTTCCCGAAATAGTATTCAGCCTTTATAACTATCGGATGGAACATACCGATGATGAAGAAAGTTGCGAGCCCCACCGCGAGGCCCCAGAAGTTCAGATCCATAAAAGACGGATATTAAATTGTTTATTCCGGCGTCTGTCCGACGCATTCACATTATTCTATTGAATTGGCATCTATCAGGTTGTTGAGCAGGGCATAGACCGTAAGACCTGCCACGGTCTTGATTCCTGTCTTGCGCGTGATGTTCTTCCTGTGGGTGATCACCGTATAGATGGAAATATTGTACAGGTCGGCTATCTCCTTGTTAAGCATGCCCTTGGCAACACACACAAGAATCTCCTTCTCCCTGAGCGAAAGCTCCTGGCTGTCAGACTTCGGAGACTCCTGCCTGGAGGAGATGGCATTGCGCAGCTTCCTGATTATTACAGGCGGGGAGTCGTATATGTTTATGACCTCGTCATACTGCCGCCACACCTCATCCTCCATCTGTACTGTCTGCAAGGCTGCCACAGGGGCATCCGAATACTCCCCTATGCGGGCCCGTCCCATCGCCCTGGACGTACAGTCGAAAATGACCGGATCCACTATAATGAGATCGACATCCATGTTCTTGAGCCTCACTTCACTGGTGCGGGACAGGTCGGTGAGGATTCCTTCCACGGCAAATTCCCCCAGGTCGTGGAATACGCCTTCCATCCCCCTTGCCACTATGCGTGAAGGGATGATAAGGAGCACATTCAATCTATTTTTTTTCATTTTCTTCAAGTCTGGTCATCATAGGTATCAGCACATTGTTCTCGATGAGAGTGTGCTTGCCAAGGTCCTCCTCCAGGAAGCATATATGGTACAGGACGCTGTTTCTCAGCACCGTATCACACACATCGGGGAGGTATTTCATCACTATGTTCTTCAGGTCGCAGAGCTTCTCGTCGATGTTGCTGTGGTTCTCCTCGAACTGCTCTATGGAATATCCCTCTCCATGATGCTCCGCCGAGAACATCCTGATGTAAGGGAACACCACCGACTCCTCATACGCGAAATGGTTCTCCACCTCCCCCTTGTACTCCGTGAAGAACCTGTCTATGATGAGCTTCTGTTTTACGTCACACGGGGCGACAAGCCTCTCAAGCTGCCTCTCCAGCTCCGACAGTTCATGCTCGATATAGAAGAGATGCGAGCTGTGGAGATATTTCACTATGGTGTCCGGAGCCCCGCAGGAAAGCAGGTCGTCGGACGGGATGTAGTCATCGTAAGTATAAACGTTGCATATAAGCAGGAAAGATTCCACGCTGACCGAATGCCTGCGGCAAGCCTCTTCCACAGTTATCTCACCGAATCCCAGGCTCATGCCGAGCCTTGACAGCACACCCAGCAGGTGATAGTTCATATTTACCAGATCCGCCAGCTTCATCGAAGGGGAGAACACTGCCCTGTCCTGTATATTCTTTCTTTTTCCCATAAAATCCGTTTTCCATTGTTACAATTTCCAAAGATACTACAATTTTAAAATGGGGTACCTTCCCAGGCACCCCATTCTACAACAATTAAAAGGATCTAAACTTTTTAACTATATGGCCTAAAATCTCAATCTTCGGATGCAAAGGTACGGCGCAATCCCTCCTGCGGCAATCCCCATTAATCAGTAAAATGAGAGCGGGGCATCACCATTGGTTGGTAAAAAACTTTTCGCAGATGCAAAAATTGTCTTAAATTAGCGAATAATACGACACATACAGATAAAATATGAAACACCTTATTGCGTGCGCCGTGTCCGCATGGCTCATGGGCACAGTCCTGTGCGCACAAGAAACTGACCGCATCACAGGTTCACCGTCATGGGTGATTCCTGCACCTGCCGGGACGGAACTTTCCGACGGCACATTCATGATTCCGGAAACAGGAGCATCCTTTTACATAAAAGGCACTTCCACGGACGGGCTTGCAGGATATCTGGAAGGGCTTCCGCTCTCTCTGGCACAGGCTTCCGGACCGGGTAAGGCCGATGTCCTCATCGAAATAGGAGGAAAGAGGCTGCAGGACCGGAATCCAGAATCATATTCACTGGAAATCACCCCGTCGCAGATCAGGATTAAGGCCCCTGCGGAGGCCGGGGCATTCTATGCAGTGCAGACTCTCCTGCAGATGACCCGCGAGGGGAAAGTCAGGCAGCTCCAGTGCTGCAGAGTGGAGGACAGCCCGAGGTTCGGATACAGGGGGCTGCACTTCGATGTCTCCAGACACTTCAGGTCCAAGGAATTCCTCATGAAACAGATGGATGCCATGGCTCTGGTGAAGCTGAACAAGATGCACCTCCACCTCACGGACGGGGCCGGATGGAGGATAGAGATAGACAAATATCCTGAACTCACCGGATTCGCGGCATGGAGACCGTACAGGAGCTGGCAGGAATGGTGGGAAGGCGGCAGGGAGTACTGCACGCAGTCCGACCCTGAAGCGCAAGGGGGCTACTACACCAAGGACGACATCAGGGAGATACTGGCCTACGCCGCGCCGAGACATATAGAGGTGATCCCTGAAATCGAGATGCCAGGGCACAGCGAAGAGGTTCTGGCCGCATATCCGGAGCTTTCATGCAGCGGGGAGCCATACAAGAACTCCGATTTCTGCCCGGGAAAAGAAGAGACATTCACCTTCCTGGAGAACGTGCTTGCCGAGGTGATGGAACTGTTCCCGTCAGAATATGTGCATATCGGAGGTGACGAGGCCTCCAAATCCGGATGGAAGGACTGCCCGGACTGCAGGAGAAGGATGCAGGAGGAAGGGCTGGAAGACGTGGACGAGCTGCAGAGCTACCTGATACACAGGATAGAGGAATTCGTGAACTCCAAAGGGAAGAAGATAATCGGCTGGGACGAGATTCTGCAGGGCGGCCTTGCACCCAACGCCACAGTCATGTCGTGGCGCGGGACAGAAGGAGGGATAAAGGCCCTGAAGTCAGGTCATGACGTGATAATGACCCCTGCGTCATACTGCTACCTGGACTACACGCAGGATGCCCCGTTCAAGGAGCCGGCTTCCATCGGAGGTTACGTGCCTCTGGCCAAGACATATTCGTATGAACCGGTGGAAGAAGGAGTTACAGAAGAGGAGGCCGAAAATCTCCTCGGTTTGCAGGGAAACCTCTGGGCCGAATACATCACCCGGGACAGCCACGCGGAGTACATGTACTACCCGAGGGCTTTCGCCGTGGCGGAAACCGGATGGACCCCTGCCGGCCGGAAAGACTACGGTGACTTCAGAGAAAGGGCCATAGCCCTGTGCGACCAGCTGAAGGACATGGGCTACACCACCTTCGACCTGCGGACGGAATACGGAGACCGCAAAGAGAGCCAGGCTCCGGTGGAGCATCTGGCAAAAGGATGCAAGGTGACTTACAACATAAGATACACGGACCAGTATCCTGCATCCGGAGACGGGGCACTCACCGACGGGATCTGCGGAGGCTGGACATACGGGGACCTGAAATGGCAGGGCTTCTTCAGCGATGCGGACGTGACCGTGGACCTGGGCAGCGTAAAGCCTGTACATTATGTCGGGGCTACCTTCATGAACGCGGCCGGCGCATGGGTGCACATCCCGCAGAAGATGGAGGTGTACATATCGGAAGACGGGGTGAACTTCAGGCCGGCAGGGACCGTCTGGCAGGACATCTCGGAGAAACATGATTTCATATTCTTCAAACAGTATTCGGTCATCTGCAATGAAAAAGCCCGGTATGTGAGAATATATGCACAGCGGGCAGCAAGGCCCGGAGCATGCCTTTTCCTCGACGAGGTCATCATCAACTGACATGAATTGTAACCGGAAAATACAACACAATGATCATGAAACATACATTACTGACTCTGGCTGCCGCGGCAGCCATCCTGGCCGCTTCCGGATGCGCACGGCAGGCTGAAAAGCCAGAAATCATCCCTTATCCCAACTCGCTGGAGATGCACAGCGGCAGATTCCCGGTGGCAGGCGCCACATTCTACTGCTCCGGAATCGACGACCAGCTCACCCTCTCCGCTGTGGGAAAATTCGTGAGGGAACTCTCGCTGGCCTCAGGGCAGGCCTCCACCGTGCAGAACGGCCCCGTAGGCAAAGGCATCAACTTCATACACAACTCCGCCATGCCCCGTGAGGCATATCTCATCGATGTGGAGAAGGACAGGGTGGACATCAACGCCTCATCCCTCAACGGGTTCATCTACGCCATACAGACCATCAGGCAGATGCTGCCTGTGGAAATCTACGGGGACTCCCCTGCCCCTGACAAGGACTGGAGCCTTCCGTGCGTAACCATAAATGACGCTCCGCGTTTTGCATACAGAGGCATGCACCTGGACGTTGCCCGGCACTTCTTCAGCATAGATGAAGTGAAGAAATACATAGACATGATGTCCATCCACAAGATGAACACCCTGCACTGGCATCTGACGGACGACCAGGGATGGAGGATAGAGATCAGGAAATACCCGCGCCTGACCGAAGTAGGCTCCATCCGCAAGGGAACTGTCATAAAGAAGGAATGGGGCCACTATGACGGCATTCCTTACGGCGGATTCTACACCCAGGACCAGATCCGGGAAGTGATAGACTACGCCGCGTCGCAGGGAATCACCGTCATCCCCGAAATAGACCTGCCGGGACACATGCTCGCCGCCCTGACAGCATACCCGTCGCTCGGATGTACGGGAGGCCCGTATGAAGTATGGGGAAGCTGGGGCGTGGCGGATGACGTGCTGTGCGCAGGAAAGGAAAAGACAATGGAGTTCCTGGAGGATGTGCTTTCCGAAGTGGCTGACCTCTTCCCTTCAGAGTATATCCATATCGGCGGGGACGAGTGCCCTAAGGTCCGCTGGGAGAAATGCCCTGTCTGCCAGGCCAAGATACGTGAGCTCGGGCTCAAGGACGATGCGCACTTCAACGCAGAGCACTACCTCCAGAGCTATGTGATGGAGCGAATGGAGAAATTCCTCGCCGGCAAGGGCAAGAAGATAATCGGCTGGGATGAAATCCTGGAAGGCACTCCGGGCCCTGAAGCCACCATCATGTCCTGGAGAGGAAGCGACGGCGGCATCAAGGCTTCAAAGATGGGCCACGACGTGATAATGACCCCTAACTCGCATTTCTACTTCGACTACTACCAGGCAAAGGACACAGAGAACGAGCCGTTCGGCATCGGAGGCTATATCCCTATCGAGAAAGTGTATTCATACGACCCGTTCATCGAGATCACCGAGCCTGAGGCACGGGAGCACATCCTCGGAGTACAGGCCAATGTATGGACCGAGTACATCGCCTCCGACAGCCACCTCGAATACATGGTCCTCCCCCGGCAGGCCGCGCTGAGCGAAGTACAGTGGTGCCAGCCGGAGAACAAGGACTGGGACCGTTTCCTCGCAAGCCTGACACACGAGTCAGCCATGTACGACATCCTCGGGTACAACTACGCCAAGACCGTATTCCAGGTCATCAGCAGGGTATCTGTCAACCATGACAAGAACTGCGTGGAAGTGGACCTCTCCACCCAGGGCGACGCCCCGATAAGATATACCGTGGACGGCAGCGACCCGACCCATTCGTCCCCTCTCTACACCGCCCCGATAGAGGTCCGCAGCGGATGCACAGTCAAGGCGGTTGTCGAGCGGGACAACATGGAGACCCGCCTCTACACCCAGACCTTCATCGACAACGCAGCGATGGGCCGTCCTGTCACCCTCCTCACCGAGCCGCAGGGCCGCTACACATACGGCGCGCCGGACTCATTCGTGGACGGGCTGCGCGGCGGGCGTGAATTCGGCTCAGGCCAGTGGAGCGGATGGTACGCCACACCTTTCTCAGTGACAGTGGACATGGGAGGCAGCATCCCGTACAGCAGTGTCGCACTCGGTACACTTATCGACAAGGGCAATGACATCTTCCCTCCTCTGGAGATGACTGTAAGCACGTCCGAGGATGGCACATCCTACACCGAGGCAGGGAAAATATCCATACCTGTCCCTGCAGCGGACGACCCTGACGGCATCACGGACTACACCGTCTCCTTCCCTGAGACCACTGCACGCTACATAAAGATAGATGCCCTCACCAACACTTCCAAACCCGCCTGGCATGCCCGCGGCGGGGCCCCGGGCTTCCTCTTCGTTGACGAGATCACGGTGAAATAACCCGGTCCGACCGCAACATGCCCACTCGTGGAAAAGCCTACGAGTGGGCATGTCTTTCACATAAGTCCTTATAAAGGGCAAATCATACCGGGCCCCACCCCAGGTCAGAGGCCCCCGGTCATGCCGGGACAAGGATTTCGTTAAGGATTTCTTCCAGAAATCCTGTCTGTCCACCCCAGTCACCTGCGGTGACAACCCCGGTGGGGCATGCGGCTCCGCTAAGCTCCGCCGGCACCTGCGCTGCTCTGTTTCCTTCCGGAAACCTCGCTGACGCTCCGGTGCGGCCCTGAAGGGCCTTCCCATCTTAATCCCCAGTCACTTCGTGACAGCCCCTTGTTAAGGGGCGCCACCCCCTTCCTTCCCCCTCGCCGGGGGACCTGTCACAGGCCACAGCCCTGCTCCTTAATAGGTAATTCGATGTAATTTAATGAATTAAATTCATCGAATTCATATTATTTAACTAAAATTTTAGTTGTATTTCTAAAAAATTAGTTATATTTGCTTCCGGATAATGACAACAATATTTTGAGATGGCCAGAAAAACCAATGACAGACCTCAGGAACTCACAAAAGCCGAACTGGAAATCATGCAGATAATCTGGAAACGCGGCAGGACACTGGTCCACGGAATAATTGATGAACTTCCGGACCCGAAACCGGCATACAACACTGTATCCACCATCGTCAGGATCCTCGAGACCAAAGGGTTTGTCTCGCACAAGGCATACGGAAGGACTCACGAATATTTTCCCCTCGTCTCAAAGGACGAATATACGAAGACATACATGCACAGTGTGCTGGACAGATTCTTCGACGGCTCGCTGAGCCGCATGGTCAGTTTCTTCTCCTCGCAGAAATCCATCTCCATGGAAGAGACAGGCCGTATCATGGAAATCCTGGAAAAAGACAGGCATACCACATAGGACACATCATCATGGATGCACTGGAATACATCATCGAAGTGACAGTCTGCAGCGGGCTTTTCCTGGCGCTGTACAGATGGCTCATATCCGGCAAGACCGGATACAGAATATGCCGGATGTACATCCTGACGGCCATGACTGCTTCAGCTGTAATCCCGGCGCTGGACATCCCTGTTTACAGCCCTGATACAGAATCCCCTGCATTGGTGGCAGCGCTGGAAGTCCATATGCATAACCGCGCAGCAGGACTGCCCCCCGATGAGCAGCTGTCCGAAGCTGAAGAAACCGGTACCGGCACATCATGGCAAGACGGTACAATACCGGCTGTCATAAAAATCCTTTACACCTCTGTCTCAGCCTTGATGCTACTTCTTATGGTCTACAACACACTCAGACTGCTCCGTCTGCAAAGGAGATGCAGGGTGACACGCCGCCAGGAATACCTGCTTGCTGAAGGGCCTGACATCAAGTCCCCGTTCTCGTTCCTGGACACAATATTTATAGGTACAGGTTCCGGATACACTGAAGCGGAACTTGACATGGTCATAGCCCACGAGGCAAGCCACATCAGGCACCGCCACTCGTGCGAGAAACTCGTCATGGCGGCCCTGAGATCGGCCCTGTGGACAAACCCGTTCTTCTGGATGGCGGAGAAAGACCTTGCAGAAGTTCATGAATGGGAGGCGGACATGGATGTCCTCAGCACCGGGGCAGGCCTGACAGAATACCGGACAGCCATATTGAGGCAGATCTTCGGCCACTGTCCGGACATGTCCTGCGGACTTGGCAACAGAATCACTTCAAAACGCTTTATAATGATGACAAACACCCCTCACGGCCACCATGCCTGGCTAAGGCCGGCTGCTGCGCTCCCGATTTTCACAGCCGCGCTCCTCATATTCGGATGCGGAGCAAGGAGTCAGGCCAGACTAAAGGCTGAACTGCTGGTATCGCCTGCAAAAGATACTGCCGCCCTAGCTGTCCCCGTCCATGCTGAAGACTCATGCATTGTAATCAAAGTGACTGAAAACAACGGCACCACAGACATCTCCGTTGACGGGCAGCACTGCACCCTGGATGAATTGCAAGGAATAATAGAATCAAAAACATCCTCCGAAGAAGACCGGACAGTACAGATAGTCGTCTCCGGGAATGTAACTGCAGGATTCATCACGGACATAAAGGAGATCTTAAGAATAACCACTGCCAACAGGATACGATACAGTAACCTGGAGAACATGACAGAACAGACAACGGAGGCGCACCCAACGGATGTGCATCCGGACTGAGGGCAAATTAACCTGCGGAAACACCTTTCGAATATTATCCTCACAATCAATCATTTGCAGAACAACACACTCTCCCAGTCCCATCCCCTAAAATGGGACCTGGAGAGCATCTTTTAGACAATATCATTGATAATCAAAACATTGCACTAAACAACAATCAGCCGGTTGTCCTGCCCCTCCAAGAGACTTGGCCACATAAGTGCCTAAAATGAGCATTCAAAAATCCGTCAGACCGCTTGCTTCTTCAACAATTATAAATATTTTTGTAGGATTTGGAGAATTACAGGCTGATGGATATTGATTTGAACCTTTTCCTGCAGATGCTCGGCATCGACTCCACCTCCTCCCGGGAGAGGGGGTTCGCCGGCTTCCTGGCAGAGACACTCCCCACAGACAGATGCTCTGTATCGGAGTACGAAGTAGGGGACGGAACAGTGAACCTGCTCCTTGGCTGGGGCAGGCCTGACATCGTGTTCTGTTCGCACCTGGACACGGTACCTCCGTACATAGGGCCATCCGTATGCAGAGAGGACGGTACAGCCGTTTCTCCGGACGAAGCTTCAGGATACAAGGGAGACCTTATAATCAAAGGACGCGGAAGCTGCGATGCAAAAGGACAGATCTTCGCCATGTACTGCGCCTGCCGGGAACTGGAGAAGAGAGGCTATGACGGGTTCGGACTGCTTCTTCTCGCAGGCGAGGAGACAGGGTCGTTCGGGGCCAGGAGTTTCCGCACCGCCCATCCCGGAGGCAGGACCGTTATAGTAGGGGAACCGACGGACAACCGCATGGTCTCCGCAAGCAAAGGCACCAAGTCGTTCGGCATCACCATCAGGGGGAAGAGCTTCCACTCCGGATACCCGCAGTACGGGGAGAGTGCGGTGGAGAAATTCGTGGACTTCATGAACAGGCTGAGGACCACGGAGTTTCCCGAAGACCCGATTCTGGGGAAGACCACCTGGAATGTTGGAAAACTCACAAGCGACAACCCGCAGAACATCCTCAGCCCGTCCCTCAGCTTCAGGCTGTATTTCCGCACCACATTCGAGAGCGACGGGGCCGTATGCCGTACACTCGACTCATGGAAGACAGACGATGTGCAGATAGAGTCCTTCGGAGGAGACACCCCGATGCGCTACCTGACACTGGACGGGTTTGAAACAGCCACGGTGTCATTCGGAAGCGATGCCCCGCAGCTGAGCAACTTCCAGGAGAAGATACTGTGCGGTCCAGGCTCGATACTTGTAGCGCATACATCACGGGAATTCATAAGGCTCAGCGACATACGCACAGCGGCAGAGAACTATGTCCGCATGTTTGAAGAACTGGGGAGACGAAAGTGATACCCGGCTCCGCTTCCGGACTATGGCCCGGGAGCGGGAATGATATGCCGGGCATGACAGGAAAAGGCCAGGGGAAAGCCGGACGCAGGGATGTCCGGGACAGGAAACCGGCACAAAGCCGGCAAATACATGGACAGAAGAGTAAAAAGAACGAATATATGATAGTAATGAAATTCGGCGGCACATCAGTCGCCAACTGTGAAGCCATCACACGTGCAATCGAAATCATACGCGGGAGACTGCAGGAAAAGCCTGTCGTAGTGGTATCCGCACTGTCTAAAGTGACAGACCTGCTGTACAAGCTCTCCGACGCGGCAGCATCAAAAGACACGGCCGAGGTGGACAACCTCCTGGGCCAGCTCAGGGCAAGGCACATAACCCTGGCACAGGAGCTCATGAAAGAAAGCCCGGAACTCTGCATGACCGCATGCGAGAAAGTGAACGTCATCTGCGACAAGCTCACCGCATTCGTCAATGCGGTATGCGCGCTCGGGGAGCTGTCCGACAGGAGCAAGGCAGTGATAATCTCCAACGGGGAGTACCTCTCATCCAACATCATCTGCCATGCAATGAATGCCAGAGGGATAATGACCGGATACATGGACGCGCGGGATATGATAATAACATCCCGGGACTACCTCAAGGGAGAGCCTGTAAGCGACGAGATAGCCAGCCGCACACCTGGCATCGTGGAGAAGGCCTTCAAAGGCAACGATGCAGTCATCACCCAGGGATTCGTGTCGGCCACGGCTGACGGAGAGCCTACAGTGCTCGGCAGAGGCGGCTCGGACTACTCCGCATCCCTCATCGGCATGGCCATAGACGCCTCACGCATCGAGATATGGACCGACGTGGACGGAGTCCGCACCGCTGACCCGAGAAGGGTGAAGAACACGAAGTGCCTGGACAGGATATCATTCGAGGAAGCTGCGGAAATGGCACATTTCGGGGCGAAGGTACTCCACCCGCTGACAATCGAGCCGGCAGTGAAGAAAAACATACCCCTGTACGTGCTTAACTCGATGAACCCTGAAGGGAAAGGCACTGCCATACTGCAGAGCTCATTCATCGAGGACGGAGTGAAATCGATCTCCTGCAAGGAAAACATAAATGTCATCAACATCTTCTCCACCAAGATGATAAACGTATCCGGCTTCCTTAAGAAAGTCTTTGAGATATTCAGTGAGAACAAGGTGTCCGTGGACCTCATCAGCACATCCGAGGCCAACATCTCCGTGACAGTGGACTCAAGCCAGGACATCGGCAAGGTCGTGCGCCAGCTCTCAGAATTCGCTGACGTGATCGTGGACAACGACAAGTCGCAGATTTCCGTGATCGGCAAGAATATCGTCAACCTCAAGGGGATGCTGAAGAACACTTTCGCCCCGCTGCGTGACTGCAAGATATACATGATCTCCCAGGGGGCGTCCTATGTGAACATAAGTTTCGTAATCGACAAGAGCGCGCTGGACACCGTGATGCAGGAAATCCACCATTATCTGTTCGAGACAAAGGAATAAGGAGAGAGAAAAGACATGAGCAATATCAAAGCAGTAATCAGCGGTTACGGAAAGATGGGCCGCATGGTAGAGGCTGTCCTCATACGCAGAGGCATCGTCTGCGCCGGGAAAAGCGAAGATATCAGGACATTCGACACCGCGGTGGCAAAGGAATGCGTATGCATAGACTTCACCACCCCGGCGGCAATACGGGAAAACTACAGGTTCCTGGCGGAGAACTTCAAGGCCGTGGTGATAGGGACTACCGGCTGGGACGACATAAGGGACGAGGTCAAGGCATACTTCGAGAAATGCGGGACTACGATGATTTATGCATCCAACTTCTCCATCGGGGTCAATATCTTCTTTGCTGTCACCGACTTCATTTCCAGGATGACGGCCGGCACAGGCGGGTACAGCCCATATATTGTGGAGAAGCACCACTGCCACAAGCTCGACTCTCCGAGCGGGACGGCCAGGAGCCTGGCTGAAATAATCGACAGGAACATGGGCGTCAGGACAGACATCGCGTCTGTCAGGTGCGGGGAGATACCAGGGATACACTCCATCGGGTTCGAGGGGACGAACGACCGTATCACCCTCACACATGAGGCGTTCTCCCGCGAAGGGTTCGCGGAAGGGGCCGTTGAAGCGGCCGTCCGTACAGCCGGACTCACAGGGGTGCATGACTTCAAGGACATTATATTCAAAGCCGAATAGAAAATGAAAAGCATCAGTTTCAGAGGGTGCGGTACAGCACTCATCACACCATTCCGGGACGGGAACGTGGATTATGATGCATTCGTGGCACTGTTGAAAAGGCAGACAGACGCCGGGATACATTTCCTCGTGCCGCTCGGCACCACAGGAGAGACACCATGCCTGGATGAACAGGAAAGGATAAAGCTGCTGGAGCTTACCAGAGAACACTGCGGAGGCAGGAAAGTGATAGCCGGAGGCGGGACCAACTCGCTGGCACAGACAGTCCGGAGCATAAAGCTGCTTGAACCGCACGGAGCAGACGCCTTCCTGATAGTTGTGCCTTATTACAACAAGCCAACACAGCAGGGCATGTACGAATACTTCAAGGCCGTGGCTGACTCCACCGACAAGCCGCTGGTACTGTACAACGTCCCCGGACGCACAGGAGCCAACCTGCTGGCAGAGACCACACTCCGCCTTGCCGAAATAGAAAACATAGTGGCAGTCAAGGAAGCATCCGGGAACTATGCACAGATCTCCGAGATCATACGCAACGCACCGGAGGGATTCTCTGTACTGAGCGGGAACGATGACGAGACCCTCCCCCTCATGGCGACAGGAGCGGCAGGCATCATAAGCGTCGCATCCAACGTGGCCCCGAGGCTCATGGTGGAGCTTGCAGAGGCCCTGATGCGCGATGACATGGACACGGCACGCAGGCTGCACCACAGGCTCACACCGCTTTTCAGAAACTGTTTCGTGGAAAGCAATCCTATCCCAGCCAAAGCGGCCCTCGCTGCCATGGGCCTGATTTCCAACGAACTGCGCCTGCCTCTGGTCCCTGCGTCAGAAAAGACATACGCCCTCATGCGGAAGACAGTGGCAGAACTGGGGCTGTAGAGGAGCGCAAGGACAGGACACAGCAGTCATCTCCGGCGAAGGGCTTGGCCCGCAGCCGGAGGATATCTTAAAACCATAAAGACAATAAACAACATGGACTCAAATACAGAACTCCGGAAATTCCACGAGGTCTGCCAGGCTCTTGAAAAGGGAGAAATCAGGGTGGCAGAGAAAAAAGACGGGGAATGGAAAGTCAATACCTGGATAAAAGAAGTGATACTCAGCGGATTCCGCTACGGGCAGATGAGAGACATGTCGCAGGGCGGATTCTCGTTTTTCGACAAGGATACCATACCGGTGCGCAGGTTCACCATAGATGACAAGGTGCGTATCGTCCCGGGAGGCAGTGCGATACGCACAGGGGCGTATCTCGCCCCGTCAGTCATAGTGATGCCCCCTTCGTATATCAACATAGGAGCATACGTGGACTCTGACACAATGATCGACTCGCACGCCCTGGTGGGCTCCTGCGCACAGGTCGGCAAGCATGTGCATCTTTCCGCTGCATCCCAGCTCGGAGGGGTCCTCGAACCGGTAGGCGCACTCCCAGTGATCATTGAAGACAATGTATTCATCGGAGGAAACTGCGGAATTTACGAAGGGACAATCGTCCGGGAAAACGCCGTAATAGGCACCGGAGTGATAATCAACTCATCTACAGCCATTTTCGATGCCACTACAGGTGAATTCATCAAGGCTGACGGAAACGGGCAGATGGTTGTACCTGCCGGAGCCGTGGTCGTGGCAGGGAGCAGGCCCGTATCAAAGGGGCCGGGCATGGACAAGGGCATTCATCTATATACTCCTGTCATCGTGAAATACCGTGACAGCAAGACAGACGGGTCAGTGACATTGGAATCGGTCCTCAGGGACTGATTCCAATGTCGGAATTTGTTCAAGAAATATTCAAATGGCATACAGCGACTTATTCTCTGCAGATACCGGGTCTTTCTTCCGTTCCCCGGTGAGGGACATATTCAAGAAGGTGGACCTGAACTCGATATACTCGTTTGCAGGCGGATACCCGAGCGCAGAGACATTCCCACTTGACACCTTCAAGAGGATAATGTCCGATGTAACAGACAGATACGGCGGACAGGCCTTCCAGTACGGAGCCACACAGGGTGTCACGGAACTGCGCATGGCCCTCTCCGCACGCTACGGGGTCCCCATGGAACGGATCCAGATAACATCCTCCTCACAGCAGGGCATCGACGTGTGCACCCGCATCATGGTTGATCCGGGAGATGTAATCCTGACTTCCAACCCGTCCTACCTCGGGGCTCTCCAGTCATTCAGTTCCTACAGGGCGGATATCCGCGGCATCGCGCATGACCCTGACCCGGAAAAGTTCCGTGCAGCATATACGGAAGCCATCGGGGCGGCATTGTCCGAAGGCAAGAAGATAAAGTTCCTGTACATGATTCCTGACTTCCAGAACCCTTCGGGAGAGACATTGTCCCTGGAAGAGAGAAGGATACTGGTGGAACTGGCCAGAAGATACGGATTCGTGATAGTGGAGGACAGCCCGTACAGGGAACTGAGGTATGAGGGAGACCAGGTGCCGACGATGTACTCGATAGACCCTGATGTTGTCCTTCATCTGGGGTCGTTCTCAAAGATAATGGCCCCCGGGTTCCGTCTCGGGTGGATATTCGGAAACCCTGAGTTGCTGGACAGGATATACGTGTGCAAACAGTCTCTGGATCTCTGTCCTCCGGTGTTCGACCAGTATGTCGCCGCGGAATTCCTTTCATCAGGTCTGCTGGACAGGAACCTGGAGAAGAGTATCGCCCTGTACCGCGACAAGAGGGACCTGATGCTCTCGATGCTCTCGGAACACATGCCGTCACAGGTCACCTGGACACACCCGGAAGGAGGGCTTTTCCTTTTCCTGACGCTGCCGGAAACATTTGACTCAGTGGCGTTTTACGACACGGCTCTGCGGAACGGGGTGGCCTACGTGGCAGGAGCCTTCTTCAACACACAGTGGATTAGCGGACATCGCTCTCCGGGACATGACGGGCTGAACACCATGAGAATGAACTTCTCCTTCATGTCCAGGGAAAAGATCCGTGACGGGGTCGTCCTGCTGTCAGGACTGTTGAAAGATAACCTTTGATTCCCTCCCGGCGGAGGGCTGGGCCTGGAGCCGGAGGAACTTCAATGAAGACCATTATGAGACTCTACAAATATCAGGGAGCAGGAAACGATTTCCTTATTGCCGACAACCGCTCCGGGGCCATATCCCTGGACACCGATGAGATAAGCCGCCTGTGCGACAGGCACTACGGCATCGGTGCAGATGGCCTGATGCTGCTTGAGAAGAGCATCCGCCATGATTTCCGTATGGTGTATTTCAACTCGGACGGCTCCGGGGGGATGATGTGCGGAAACGGAGGAAGATGCATCGTGGCGTTTGCAGCCGACATGGGCATCTCACATTTCGACTTCGAGGCGGCCGACGGTTTCCATACTGCGGAAATCCTTGACAACAAGGGAAATGGGAAAACAGTACGTCTGAAAATGAAAAATGTCACCGATATCAAGCAAGAAAACGGGAATTCATGGTTTATAGATACGGGAACAAGGCATACTGTCCGTTTCGTGGCCGGCCTTGACAGCCTTGACGTGGCCGGCAAAGGCCGGGAGATACGCTATCGGGAAGAATACGCCCCCGTGGGGGTGAACGTGAATTTCGCCGAAATCATGTCCGCGGAGCGGCTCCTGAGAGTCAGAACATACGAAAAGGGCGTGGAGGCCGAGACATTCGCCTGTGGTACTGGCATAACGGCATCCGCCGTCGCGGCATATCTCCGGTCCCCGGGGATGTGGGAGAAATCCGGGAACGGACATGTCCGCATCCCGGTGTCAGCCCTCAGGGACAGCCTTGCGGTGGATTTCACCCCCGAAGAGGACGGCTCATTCCGGGATGTATGGCTCACAGGAGGTGCCGTCAGGGTAGCGGTGATAGAGACCTACTGATTGTCAACACATTGGACTATATTATTTATTGTATTGATATTTTTAAAAGACAGAAGATGAAGAAAGCTATTTTTTTCCTTTCAGCAAGCATGCTGCTCACGACATCATGCCTAAACAAAGGGACCACTTACCAGGCATCGTTCACCGAAGTTTTCCCGCCTACAACAGAAACCAGCATGTCGAACTTGTTTGAGAACGGCGCCACCGTCTATCTCTTTCCTGTAGAGGAAGGCTCACTGACAGGGGACGGAGCTGTATCGGACGGGACCCTCGCATTTTTAAGCAAAGGCGGAGAGACAGCGCTTACAGGCGGATTCGCACTTTCAAGACAGTACTGGAAAGAAGGGACAGATGAAAGCTCTGACACCCCTTCAGACGGCACAGGAGACGGGTCAGGCACTGACACGCCAAGCACCACAGAGCCAGGCGAATACAGTGTTTACGGAGAGGTGGAGGGCACTGCCGGCACAAACACCTTCCTCTATTTCCGCCAGAGCGGGAACATGCCTGAAGACCATATCATGTTCCTCTCGTCCAGCGTAGGGACATGTGCTCCGGTGGGCATGTATGTATGCAACAGTGCTTCCGCAGTGCGGACAATCCGCGGAGAATCAGTGGACAGCACCGTGTATAACCTCAACGGGGACATCATCCTGAGGGCTACCGGCTATCTTGGGGAAGAGGAGACAGGCCATGCCGACTATCTTCTCGCAAGGAAAGACGCGAGCGAGCTCAATGACGCCAACGGTGAAAGACTCGACTCCCTGGTTACAAGCTGGCAGCCGTTCGAGCTTGGTGACCTCGGCAATATAGACAAGATCCGGCTTGAAGTCCGCCTGTCCGACGAATCCGACAGGGTCAGATTCCCGAACGGGTATATTGACGTATGCATCGACAATGTCATAGCATCTGTCAGCATAAGCTACTGAGAAGCTGGGACAGTATTGACGGATTGACAGGATTATCCTTGTGGATATATGCAGAAAATGCTATATTTACAAGGATAATTTTTTCTATACTGCCATGAGATTAAATCAGGATTACAAGAACGAAGCCCTTGCCGCCCTCAAAGGGAACTGGGCCCCGGCCGTAGTGGCCACAATCATTCTCTACATCATGTCAATGGTCGCAGGAGGGGCGACAGGACTTATGAACCCTGTATCTTACATCCTGTCTTCCGCCTTGTTCGGGTTGTTTTGGCTTTTCACCATCTTCGTCATCAACCCGCTGCAGACCGGCTATGCAAACAGCCTCAAGACCCTCAGCCAGGACGGGGACAGCGATATTATCAACAACATGTTCCGCATCGGGTTCGGCCGTTACCTGCATATCGTGTGGGGAACTTTCCTCACGGGGCTTTTCACATTCCTGTGGGCGCTCCTTCTCATTGTCCCAGGTATAATAAAGTCATTCTCCTATGCGATGACACCGTTCATCCTCATAGACAATCCTGAACTCACCGCAAACGAGGCGATAGACCGCAGCCGGGCCATGATGAGGGGGCACAAGTTCGACCTGTTCTGGCTGCTTCTCAGTTTCATAGGATGGTTCATCCTATGCATGTTGACATTGGGTATAGGGTTCTTCTGGCTCATACCTTACACGTACACGAGCGTAGCAGGATTCTACAAGGATGTAAAGGCCGAATACGAGTCCCGCCAGAAATAGGAGAAGGGCCTTCCCGGAAACAGCCCTGTCACAGCAGGCCGGCAGGAACAGACATGACCAGCTCCCGCTTCTGCGCGTCAACAGAAAGTATAAGATCTTCATGCAAAGGAATGATGGCTTCACCGTTCCCGTCGCGTGAAGATTCTTTTTTAAGGGTTACCTCTATGCACGGGTTTCCCGGAATGTCGAGATAGTCCGCTATCTCCCCTACCTCGGTACCGTCCGCATCAAGCAGGGTCCATCCGGCGAGCATGGAGAAGTCATCATCGTCCACCGGCACATCCAGGCTTCCCGCCTCGGCATACACGCCCTGCCCCACTACTTCCAGGGCATCATCAGCGCTGTTTATCCCCGTAAGCCTTACAAGGGCCTTGGACTGCCCTTTACGGATGAACGACTCGATAAAAAAAGGAACCGGAAGTCCATCAAAACAGATGAACACCGGTTCTTTGACGTCGATATCCTCCGGAGCGATGTGACGGAACCCTAATATCAGTTCCCCATCGGCGCCGTTGGATTTCAATACCTGGGCAATCTGCTGCAAGTCCTGCATGTGACTAAGCCTCGGTATTCTCGGCCGGAGCCTCAGCGGCAGCCTGTGCAGCGGCAGCCTCTGCTTCTTTTGCAGCCTTCTCGGCAGCAGCGGCTTCAGCGGCGGCGCGTGCAGCTTCCTCAGCCTCGGCTTTCTTCTTGGCAAGAGCCTCGGCCTTCTCCTGGTTTACCTTTGCCTCTGCCTCGAATGCGGCCTTCTCGGCAGCCTGAGCAGCCTTTGAGATACCCTCTTTCTTGGCATTTATCTTTGCATCCCTCTGGGCTTTCCATGCATCGAACTTCTGGTCAGCCTGCTCCTGTGTGATAGCACCCTTGGCTACTCCGCCCTGGAGATGCTTCCTGAGGAGCACACCCTCGTATGAAAGGATACGGCGGGCAACGAGCGTAGGCTGTGCGCCGACATTGAGCCATGCAAGAGCCTTCTCGGAGTTGAGAACGATGGTTGCAGGGTTGGTGTTAGGATTGTAGGAGCCTATCTGCTCGATGAAACGGCCATCGCGAGGCGCGCGTGAATCTGCCACGACAATGTGGAAGAATGCGAAATTCTTCTTTCCGTGACGCTGTAAACGGATTTTAACAGCCATTGTGAATCTGTTTTTAAATTATTAATGATATTACCTGTGCCTTTCTTCTCGAGAAAAGCGGCGCAAATGTAACATATTTCCAGTATATTTGCAAATGTTGTATCATCCTTAATGACACAAAGTTATTCGGCATCATGAAAAAGATTCTTTCCATCATTCTGTGCGCGGTGTGCACAGTCTTTTCATCAGGGGCGCAGGACGGCGGCCCCAACTCGTCGGCCGACAATATAGCCGGCCTGTATTTCGTCTCACACGAGGGGGAAAACAGCAAAGTAAGGATATCAAGGGACACGGACGGCACATTCAAGGCCCAGGTGACATGGCTCGAGAACAGGCTGGACAGTGACGGGAATGTGCGCCTGGATGAAAAGAACCCTGACAAATCCCTGAGAGACACCCCATGTGACCGGATAGTGATCATTGAGAAACTGTCCTATAATCCGGACAGGCAGCGGTGGGAAAAGGGGAAGATATATGACCCGACACGCGGCATTCGCGCCAATGCCACCTGCTCCTTCGACTCCCCGGACACCCTGCGCATCCGCGGCTCGCTGATGGGAATCGGGGAGACGGTCTTCTGGAAAAAGCTGGAATGAAAAAAAATTCAAATAAAATGTTGCAATGTAAAATAAATTGCATATCTTTGCAGTCCCAATTCAAAAGCGGATGTGGTGAAATGGTAGACACGCCACTTTGAGGGGGTGGTGGGCGTAAGCCTGTGCGAGTTCGACTCTCGCCATCCGCACCCAAGCAAAAGAGAGGTCCAGTTGAAGGATCTCTCTTTTTTTTGTATGTGTTATCCACCCCCTGAAAAAGGAATCATTTTTTATGACATTGCCTGATCCAAGATTTGGCATTTACGAAATAATATTCTATTTTCGTCAGATTATCAAAAATTTTCATGATCATGAGAAACCTTGTTCTGACAGCAGCCTCTGCTGTATGTGCCTTATGTGCCATAACCTCTTGCAACGAGAGCTTGAGTACCCGGACCGTGGAATCGAACGGAAAATTCGCTCTGGCGGAAGGGGCAGCTGACTCTCTTGACATCGACATACAAGTGGAATATCCAGAAACAGGACTGAAGGGCGAGGCCCTGGAAAACTTCAGGAAGGGACTGACAGCCAATCTGTTCGGAGAAGAATACGCCGAGATGGATGCCAGTGGGGCACTTGAAGCCTACAAAAACGACCGCGTCAGCGAATACAGGGAGGCCAATCTGCCGCTCCTGGAGGAAAGCGACGGCATGTCACATTCCATACTCAGCTGGTCGGACTACACTTACGGAAAAATCAGCGGGAGTCATGAAGGCATCATCTCATATACAATGACCAAGTATTCATACACCGGCGGAGCCCACGGAATGACATCGGTGACATCCCTGAACTTCGACACCAGGACAGGGTCCCTGCTGTCGGAAGCCGATTTCTTCAAGGAAGGCTACCGGAGCGTCCTGTCTGACCTTCTCTCCCGGCACCTGCCAGGCTCGCTTGAGTCCCCTGAGGACACTTCCATGCTGTTTGTCAGGGAAATAGAGCCGAACGGCAATTTCAGGGTATCCGAAGAAGGCGTCACATACATTTACAACCAGTACGAAATCGCACCATACGTGATGGGGGCAATCCAGGTCACAGTACCATGGAATGAGCTCGAAGGAATCTATATCAAAAAGTAACCCGCTGTCATACAATGAAGAAAATATTCATAACACTCGCGGCTGCCGCAATGGGCGCGGCAGTCCTCCATGCCAGCCAGCCTGGCTACGGGCTTGCAGAACGGTTTTCCGCCAAGAAAGTATCCCAGATGGTACACTCCACAAGGGTGTCACCAAACTGGTTCCTCAACTCCGACAGGTTCTGGTACAGCTGGACTGACCCTGACGGGACACAGTACTATATAGTGGATGCAAAATCAGGGAAAAAGACTCCGGTTTTCGACATGGACAGACTGGCGATGGAGATAACCGGGATAGTCAAGGACCCGTTTGACGCACAGCATCTCCCGATAAGGAACATCGAGCTGAAGGACGACAAGACTTTCGTCTTCGAGATAAAGAGCACTCTCCCGGAGAAGGACTCCGCCCGCATCGACAGGTGGGGAGACAAGAAAGTGTTCACCTTCTCATACGACATCGCGTCGAAAAAGCTTACAGACATCACCGGAAAGGAAGAGGAGAGGAAATATCCGTCATGGGTGAGTGTCTCCCCGGACGGGAAAATCGGGATCTTCGCCAGAAACGCCAACCTTTTCTGGATGGACCAGGAGAACATGGCCAAGGCGGCAAAAGACGACAAGGACAGCACCATCGTGGAGCATCGTATAACTTCGGACGGCACAAGGGAATTCGGATGGGGAGCCGACAGCTACAACGGATGGGAATGGCAGGACACCACGAAGAGATATTTCCCGTACTACCTCGTATGGTCCCCTGACTCAAGGCATTTCGCCACTATGAAGTTTGACATGAGCGGGGTAAAGGAACTCTGGGTAATCAATTCGCTGAGCAAACCGCGCCCTACACTGAAGACATACAAATACCAGATGCCTGGAGAGCCGGGGCCCAAGGAGCTCCTATACGTATTCTCCACCGACGACATGAGCGGGAAATACATCAAGACCGTAGCGTTCAAGGACCAGAGCACGGGGTTCGAAACAGCCCCGATGACGACGGCAGACAGGTATAAGGACTACAATTCAAGCGTCTGGCTCGGGGACAATGACAGCTTCTACTACAACCGCATAAGCCGTGACCTCAAGCGGTATGACATCTGCCGGGTGGACATAGACAGCGACTCCACCAGGACCGTCATCTCGGAAAGGATGAACACTTATATAGAATCCCGGCCGCTCAGGCTCGTGAACGGAGGCCGGCAGATGATACACTGGTCCGAGCGCAACGGATGGGCTAACCTCTACCTGTACAATGCGGACGGGACACTGGCAGGCACCATAGCCGAGGGGCCTTTCCATGTAGAGAACGTGCTGGCTGTCAATGACTCGGAGGACTACATCATCTTCAACGCCTGCGGATATGACAAGGACGAGAATCCGTACCAGATGCACACCTTCCGTGTGAACTTCGACGGCAGCGGGCTCAGACAGCTGGACATGAAAGACATGGATGTGTGGGCCTCGACAGACGACAACGGCCGGTACCTTGTCTGCAACTACTCCCGCGTGGACGCAGTACCGGCATCAGCCCTCTATTCCGCATCGGGATCAAAGGTAGCCGATCTGGAAAAAGCCGACCTCTCCCAGCTCTTCGATGCCGGATACAAGCTCCCTGAAAGATTCACGGTCAAGGCCGCCGACGGCATAACCGACCTGTACGGAGTGATGTACAAGCCTTTCGATTTCGACTCCACAAAGGTCTATCCTATAATAGAATACGTATATCCGGGACCTCAGGTCGAGGCCAACAACATATCCTGGAGCCAGAACATGACACGCACTGACAGGCTCGCCCAGATGGGATTCATCGTAATAACCGTAGGCAACCGTGGAGGACATCCGAACAGATCGAAGTGGTATCACAACTACGGATACGGCAACCTCCGCGACTATGGGCTTGAGGACCAGAAGACAGCGGTTCAAAGACTTGCTGCAAAATACCCGTGGATAGACGCCACCCGTGTAGGTATCCACGGACATTCAGGAGGAGGATTCATGTCAACGGCAGCCATACTTACCTACCCTGATTTCTACAAGGTGGCGGTATCCTGCGCCGGGAACCACGACAACAGCATCTACAACCGCTGGTGGAGCGAGCAGCACCATGGCATCCAGGAGAAGGTCAGCGAGAACGGTGACACCTCCTTCGTCTATAAGATAGACACCAACCCGGAGATAGCAAAGAACCTGAAAGGGCATCTCCTCCTGGTGCACGGTGACATAGATGACAATGTGCATCCTGCCAACACCATACGCGTTGCCAATGCACTCATCCGGGCAGGCAAACGTTTCGACATGCTCATCCTTCCGGGACAGAAGCACGGATTCGGCGACATGAACGAATATTTCTTCTGGCGCATGGCGGACTATTTCAGCCAGCATCTTCTCGGGGAAAGCGAGATGGACAGGACGGATATTGTGCAGCTCAATAATGACTGACAATAAAGAGATTTCTGAAAAGTAAATCCCTCCCGCCCCAAGGTGCGGGCCCCGCCCGTTTCACAAGGCCACGGCGGCCATGCTTTTCAGAAACCTCTTTATTTTTGAAACGGAGAGTGTATATCCTCACGGAATCTTACCGAAGAAGCCACCTGTTCAAATGGTTGGAAGGGGCCTTGAGGACAAATTTGTAAAATTTTGACTCAGGAAGACCGGACAGATCGTCCGTGTACCAAAGATATACCCAGCTGAGGTCCGGAGCATCCTTCCTTATGCTTGCGGCCGCCTCCTCTGACACTTTCTCGTCGATATCGAAGATCTCCAGGCTCTTTTCTCTGGCAGGGAAGGCCACATGGTCATGGTCATAGCCATCCCGGACAATATCAAGCTTCAGATTACCGGTCTCCGGCTTGCCTTCACCGATCAGGACAGTTCTGTTGTCAGTCCAGCTGGAGTACAGTCCGGTCACCACGTCCCGGTCCTGTTCCTCAGCGATACGGAACACTGTCCAGTAGTTGTAGTTGGGGCTGAGATTGTCATTCCCGCCGACGTTGTGCTTGTTGTACCAGGTGGCGGTAAGGAGGTTGGTATAGCCCACTGCGGATATGGTAGGGGTCTGGGAATACTCTCCGACATCCCCTCCGGTATATGCTCTGGCATATCCTCCATGGGAAGCGATATCGAATATCGCAGGCGGCTGAAGCCGTTAAATCTGATCCGCCGGCACCCCGTCAATGATGATATACACCGACTTGCGTGTTTTTGCCGGCAGGCTCAGAAGCAGTGAGCCTGCCAGCAGGATACATAGAAATCTTTTCATTATGTCGGATTATAATGCCCTCACGTCAATAGACCATCTCCACATGATGGGTCACCGGGGTCATCACAAAGGTGAAGGTGTAGTCCCCGTAATGTATCATATACTGGTCAAGCGGGAGGGCTCCCCAGCTGTCGATGCAGCCGAGGCCCATCTGGAGCTTGTCCACACAGATGTTCGTGGCACCGTTCCTTACAAGGTCGGCAGGATGCCTGTTGTCCTTTCCTGCCCCGTCGTCGAGGGTCTCGATACTGTATTCGAGGGCTGAGGCCGAGAATTCGGCATCACTGTGGAAACGCAGGCCGTTCCCGCTCACATCCAGAACCTCCCACCATCTCAGTCCTGACTTCGTACCTGTCTCCTGAGGGCGGATGTAAGGATAGAACTGCTCTGCTACGCTCTGGCGGTACAGTCCCACAAGGGCTGCATGCTGACGGTCACGGTAGTTCTCGAACGGGCCTTTCCCGTAAAATTCTATCCTGTCATACTCTGACGGCATTTCCATGCGGATGCCGAAACGGTACATGTCAGAAACTTCCTTGTCCTTGGCGGCAAGCATCTTCTGGGTCACCCTGACAGCCCCGGCGTTGTTCACGATGTACTCGACGGAAAGTTTCGCCCCGACTTCGGGCATATCATAGGAAGCGGTCACTTTTGCCATCCCGTTGTCCACACCGTAGTCAAGCGATTCAAGTTTGATGACAGGAGAGCGCCATACACCGAACCTTCTCTGCAGACCGGCACCATAGTCATTGTCAGTCCCGGCTCTCCAGAAATTAGGACGGATGGAGGACCCGTCTTTCAGGAGACTCTTCCCTTTATATTCGTACAGGGAGATGAACCCGTCCGACTTGTTGAACTCGATACGGAAATCCTCACCTGTGAGGATGAGGTAACGTACATCGTTGTCAGCAAACTCAGGAGCGGGAACTGTCTCATTAGAACGGACGACATTCTCTATGTCAGCATTATAGACATATGGAGCAAGAGGAATCTGGTTGTAGGCGGCCACATGTCCTGCCGGAAGGAGGGTCTCGGCCTTCTTGAGCCTGAACTCCACGTTAAGCATCCACTCGCTCCCGTTCCCTATCTGGCTGCAGTCATACCCGAGCTGCACCTGTGCTGTCTGCTGTGGCGCCACGTCGAGCTCTTCCACGGAGCCTTCCTGCATCACCTTCCCGTCCTCAAGGAGCTTCCAAACGAGCCTGTATGCGGAAAGGTCACGGAAGAAGTTCTCGTTGTACACGGAGACGACTCCCTTCTCAAGGTCAGCAGGGGCTGTCCATACCGACTGGTAGATGTGCCGCACCTCGTATGCGTGAGGGTTGAAGCGGCGGTCAGGGCTGATCAGACCGTTGTTGCAGAAATTCTGGTCCTTGTTCACGTCGTAGCGGTCAAAGTCGCCGGCATATCCGTAGATATCCTGCCCGCGGCCATTCTTCCAGTGGTTGGACTGGTCAACAAAGTCCCAGATGAAGCCGCCCTGGTATGAAGGATACTTCCGGACCAGGTCCCAGTACTCCTTGAACCCGCCTTCGGAATTGCCCATCGCATGTGCATATTCGCACTGGATAAGAGGCTTGGCAGGGCTGTTCTCGCAATAGTCCACGCAAGAGTGATACCTGTAGTACATCGGGCAGAATATGTCCGAGAATTCTCCTTTGCCGGCCGGCTCGTACTGTACCGGGCGGGAAAGGTCCTCCTCTTTCACCCAGCGGTAGCAGTTCTCGAAATTGGCACCGAACCCTGCCTCGTTGCCCAGGGACCAGAATATTACCGAAGGATGGTTGAAATTCCTCTGGATGTTCCTTTCGTTCCTTTCAAGATGCGCCTTCCCGTATGCCTGGCTGTGCGCAAGGCTCTCGTCTCCGTATCCCATACCGTGGGACTCGATGTTGGCCTCGGCAACGACATAGAGCCCGTACTTGTCGCACAGGTCGTACCAATACGGGTCGTCCGGATAGTGGCATGTGCGCACGGCATTGATATTCAACTGTTTCATACGGAGAATGTCCTGAAGCATCCTTTCACGTGAGACCAGATATCCGCCATCCGGATCCATTTCATGCCTGTTGGCACCCTTGAACAGCACCGGCTGGCCGTTTACAAGTATCTGGGCATTCTTAAGCTCTATCTTCCTGAAGCCGACCTTCACCGGGATAATCTCGACACCGTCCCTTGAAGAGCATGTAGCTGTAAGGATATAGAGTGACGGGGTCTCTGCCGTCCATTTGGCAGGGGACTCCACTTCCATTGTAATGTTCTGTACACCTTTCTTCCCTTTGAGCATTGTCTCCCCTACTTTCCTGCCGGACGGGTCAGAGAGGGTGAAAGACAGGTCGCAGCTGCCGTTGAGAGACACAGAGATGTCAAGGGTGCCGTCCCTGTATTCCCCGTCAAGGTCCGGAGTGACCCTGATGTCCTGTATGCCCGTCTTCACACGTGAGTACAGGTAGCAGTCCCTCGCCACTCCGCTGTACCTCATGAAGTCCTGGTCTTCAAGATAGGACCCGTCACACCAGCGGAACACCTGGAACGCTATGAGGTTCCTGCCAGGCTTCACATATCTGGTGATGTCGAATTCAGCCTCAAGCTTGCTGTCCTCGCTGTACCCGACGAACTGTCCGTTCACCCACAGGTACATGTTGGATGTGACACTGCCGAAATGGGCGAATATCCTGCTGCCGTCCCATTCCTCCGGAATGACAATTTCCTTCCTGTACGATCCGACGTGGTTGTTCTTCACCGGCACTTCAGGAGGGTTGTTTACGAACTGGTACTGCCACGGATAACCGACATTGTTGTACAGAGGAGCCCCGTAGCCGTTCATCTCCCAGATACCAGGGACAGGGATACTGTCCCATCCGCTGTCATTGTATCCGGTCCGGAAAAAATCCGTCGGACGCATGTCGGCATCCTTCACCCAGTTGAATTTCCATGTCCCGTTGAGAGACAGGTAATTGGATGATTTCTCGCGTACTCCGTCAGAAGCCTCCCCGACACCGGAATACGCGAAATAGTCCGTGTGCATCGGAGCCCTGTTTACCGCATTGACCTGAGGGTCAAGCCACTCCGGCGTCTGTGCATACAAGCTCACCGCAGCGAGCAGTGACGCCATCAGTGTGATTTTCTTTTTAAGCATAGCATGTTCTTTTTTGGTTTACCTTATTTCGTTGAGATACTTTCCTGTTAATTTGTCCTCACGTGTGGCAGGATTGACGAAGATCACAGGCTCAAGGAGGCCAGGCCGGAAGGTCAACGCTCCACCAGCACAGTCACATGCCCTTTGGCGGGGACGGTGACAGGATAGCGGGCCGGGGATCCTTCAGGCATGACAGCGCTGCCTGAAACCGACACTGAAGAAGGCGCGGCATCCTCCCTCCAGGAAAGGTAAACTGTCCGGTCACTGTCAGAGGCAGATATGAAACGCAGCAGGGCGGCATCCCCTCCGTCCACCGTCCTGTATGTGGAAAGATACACATCTTCCGCCCCCTCTGCAGTGAATCCGCCAGGGACTGAAGCCACGGATGCCGCCCCCTCTGCAGAGACACGCGCAGGCACCAGAGGACGGAACTGCTCCAGTCCGAACCTGCTCGATGCGGACTTGTCGAATCCGCCGTCATACAGGCGGAGCACATAACGGAAAGGTATCTTTCCGGACTGGGACAGAGGGAAATTGGTGTGCCAATGGTTGTTCAGGGCCCAGGAATAGATCACGGAGCTCTCCGGTATCGAATAGAGCCACGCAGGAGAACCGAGTGCCCCTCCTATGATATTGGCTGTCATGTCCCCGCTCTCGAATACGGCCGCATTGACGGGACACCAGGTGACACCCTTGTCCCCGTTGGAGATATCGACCCAGCGCTGGGCTGCAATCCAGTTGCGGTTCCCGGCCCTGAGCTGGTCCTTGTCGAGTTCCATGACACCCCACGGGACATTCACCATCGTCCTGCCTCCCGGGATATCGAACCCGAAGCCGAAATGCACACCTTCCTTCTCCACTGTGGCGGTCTTGTCCACAGTGTTGATGAACTCCACGGAGGAAGAGCCTGCCACAAGACGGATTTCACGCACCAGCGACTCCGTCCCCGGCGCAGATGATGTTACAAGCAGGGAAGTGACCACAGGTCCGTTCTCCTTTACCGCCACCTCAGTCTCCGACGGCCTGAGGGCATATCCTGAAGACATGTCACCTTTCAGATACCTGTATGAATTGACAGCTGTCATGGCCTCGGGATCAACATACTCCTTGCCTCTGTATCTTATGCTTACGGCATCGCCGGTCAGATGGTCCACCACAACGCGCACAACCCCGTTGTCTATCACATGACATCCGGCAGTATCACGTACAAATACGGTCCCCTCCCCGGTTCCGGGCCTGTCCACGAGCCTGTATGTCCTTGCCCCGAGGGCGGGCACGCTATCTGCCACGAAGGCGAGCTCCCCGGTCGTGAGCCTCTGGGACACCACGTGGTTACCCACGCTGTCCTCTATGCCGGAATACCCCGCGGAAATCTCCGGAGAAAGGGTCACGAGGCCGGTCTGCGGCCAGATGTTGGTGTTGAACACGGCCACTATGTCCGGACTGTCCCCGGCAACAGGAGCCAGGGCAGCGTCCATGGCTTTGTCTGTGAGACGGGCGGCCGTGTCGAAATACCCGAACTTCACGCCAAGTATCTCATCGCTTATTGGCTGAAGGTCAGGCTGCATGTATGCCCAGGTGTGCTCGGTGCTCAATATGATGTTTCTCCATGCCTCACGTGTAAGGCTGTCCGGGGCGGCTTCCCCGGGACGGAGCATGGACCACAGTATCTCTGCCTGCACGAGACGCTCCTTCACCTCACGGCTCTTCCCGGTATGGACGGCGCTTGAACCGAGTCCGTCAGTCCAGTATTCTGTGAAGTCCCCTGAAAGCTCCGGGATGCGGTCCCCGTACCTTGAAGCGAACGCCTCCATCATCTCGGTACCTGTGCATATCTTCAGATGCGGGAAGGCGTATTCCTCGTTCCAGCTTTTCACAGCGTCAGGCAGGTCCGCATCTATTGGGGTGTTGTCCGCCATGCACCAGGTCATGGGGAAAATGTCATATATGTATTCAGGATCAGCTTCCAGCACAGGCAGTTTCTCTGCAAGGTAACTGTCGATGAAATTGGCCCTCGGGTTCTCTGTCTTCACCACGCGCAGCAGCTTGGACCTGTCGGTCTGCCCGGCCATCAGAGGCCAGAAATCCTTGCCTTTGAGCAGGGCCCCGGGGTTGTAGGAACCCGGCTGGAGGAACAGCACCTTCGACCTGCCGTCAGGCCCTGTCCACCAGAAGGGCTTGAAACTCATGTCACCCGTATGCCCTGTCCTGTCATATCCGTTGAACAGTGAAAGGCAGTACTTTATGCCGAGCTGTCCGGCAGCGGTGACCACTCCCCACGACATTCCAGGGATATCCACCTGCACCATTGTCTCCACCTTCCTCCCGGTCTCCTTCTCCATCTCCTTTGAAAAACGGAACAGCTCCAGGAGCTCCTCGTCGCTCGCAGCTGACGTATTGGTGCTCACATAACCGGCATCCAGCGAAATCTGCCCGTCGGCTATGGCCCTGATGAGCCGCTCCCTCTTCCCGGCATCAGCGCTGTTCAGATACCTCTCCACCGGCCAGGTCACCTCGGGATTCCAGCGGAAACGGGCATCCTCCGGGTACCCGGCCGTCTTCTCGGCAAGCTCCATGGCTACGTCGAGGTTGCGAGTGTGGATGAACTCCACATTGGCCTGTGTATTCGTATAGCCGATGTCCACATGCGAGTGAGGGTAGATATACACAGTCCAGTGCCTCATTTTAGGGATGACCGCCTCTGTGTACATCTTCAGTCCGCGCCCGAGGAGCCCTATGACAACGGTATCTGAAGACTCGACACCTATTCCCTCAGGAAGGAGCACCGGAATGGAATCGCACCTCTCGGACACGAAAGGCACCACCTCAGTACCTCCGGACGTACGGATCTCTATCCGACCTTTGTCCAGCTTCTTCTCACCATGATATGAAATATAGATTTCCCGGCCCGGAGTCCCGTCAGGACGGACCTTGTAATGGTTGTAAACATGGACACCGATACGGTCTCCACCAGCCGGGGCGGACACTGCCGGCACGGAAACCAGGCACAGCAGAGCCACGCAGAACACATTCAGAGCAGTCATCGTATTATCAATTATGTGTAAACAATATTCGCCTGAAACCAACAAGCATTTCTCGCGAAGATAAATCTTTTTTCCGGAAACTGTGAAATCAAACAGGATAAAATGTTATCTTCGCCGGAAACCCAAACACAGACCACATTATGAAGACAATTCTGATGACATGCGCCATAGCTCTTGCAGCCGTGGCATGCACCTGCCCCGAAAGTAAAGAAAAGGCCCCTGACACCCTCACAGTACTGTCCTGGAACGTATGGCACGCCGGACATTCCCAGGAAATTCCGCAGGAAGGATGCAAAAACACCATGGGGATAATCAAGAAAAGCGGGGCAGATGTCATACTGACGATAGAAACATACGGATGTTCAGACAATATCGCCGACTGTCTCGGATATTACCACCGTCTCATCTCCGACAACCTTTCCATATACAGCCGGTATCCCATCGTCAAGACATACACTTTCCCAGGGAAAGTCTCCACGTTCAACTTCGGCGGAGCGGAAATAGATGTGAACGGTAAACATGTGAGGGTGTTCGACACATGGCTCCACTATCTTCCTGACGCAAGGCTTGTCCCTACAGACAAACCGGAGGCCGATATACTCGCATGGGACGACGAAGGCAGCAGGGACGATGAAATCCGCGCAATCCTTTCAGTCCTAGGACCGATGATGGAAGAATGTGACAGCATCCCCATCATAATGGGAGGTGACTTCAACAGCCACTCCCACCTCGACTGGACAGAGGACACCAAGGACATGTACAACCACGGGGGCGCTACCGTAAGATGGACCGTGTCGGAGGAGATGGCCAAGGCAGGTTTCAAAGACAGCTTCAGAGAAGTCAACCCGGACCCTGTGGAAAACCCAGGAGCAACATGGTTCTCCGACAATGACGGGGGGAACACAAGGATGGACCGCATAGATTTCATATACTACAAAGGGGACGGCATCAAGGCTACCAAGTCAGAAATCCACAATGCGTACCTGAAAGATACCCTGGATTTCCGCGGGAAGAAGTTTCTCTACTCGTCAGACCACGGTTTCGTCCTGACAGAGTTCGACATAAGATAACGTGAATTCGATGAATTTAATTCATTAAATTACATCGAATTACCTTTAATTATATTAAACTAATATTCAACGTTTTAACTTTAATGACAGCCCCTTGTCAAGGGGGACTATATCAGAACGGGACGGGGCCGCACCGGAAATTTCCGGTACAGCCCCGTCACATATTGCTTCACGCCGCCAGGCGGAACGGATTACTCACGTATAGCCGCGATACCTGGAAGCTCCTTGCCCTCAAGATACTCAAGCATGGCACCGCCGCCGGTAGAGACATAGCTTACCTTCTTTGCATAGCCCATCTGTGTCACTGCAGCCACCGAGTCGCCGCCGCCGATAAGGGTGAACGCGCCGTTTTCAGTAGCTTTTGCAAGCATTTCAGCCACACGGTTGGTACCCTTTGCGAAAGAAGGGATTTCGAATACGCCTACAGGACCGTTCCAGAGTATGGTCTTGGACTTCATTATGACCTCCTCCCATGCAGCGAGCGTGCTCGGAGCGGCATCGACGCCTTCCCATCCGTCAGGAATCTCGGAGTTGCTGCAGATCTTCGTATTGGCACCTTCTGCAAATGCATCGGCGATGACCACTTCCTTGGAAAGATAGAGTTTCACGCCTTTCTCCTCGGCTTTCTTCAGGGTGTCGAGAGCGAGCTGCTGCTGGTCATCCTCGCAGAGAGAGTTGCCGATCTTGCCGCCCTGGGCCTTGACGAAAGTATAGACCATACCACCGCCGATAATCATGTTGTCCACTACATCGAAGAGGTGCTCTATGATGCCTATTTTTGAAGACACCTTCGCACCGCCGATGATGGCAGTCACAGGACGCTCCGGATTGTTTACCACCCTCTCAAGAGCCTTGATTTCGCCTTCCATCAGGTAGCCGAACATCTTGTCCTCAGGGAAAAACTTGGCGATGAGGGCTGTAGAGGCATGTGCACGGTGAGCTGTGCCGAATGCGTCGTTCACATAGCAGTCTCCGTATGAAGCGAGTTTCTCGACGAATTTCTTCTGGCTCTCCTTGACTGCGGCCTTGGCTGCCTTCTTCTCCTCGTCAGTGGCATCCTCTGCAAGTCCCCTCGGCTTGCCCTCCTCCTCTGCATAGAAGCGGAGGTTCTCGAGCACAAGGACTTCACCCGGCTTGAGGGCGGCCACCTGCTCGTCAGCCTTCATGCAGTCGTCAGCAAATTTCACCGGCACACCGAGAAGCTCCTGCACGCGGCCGAGGATATGCTTGAGAGAGAATTTCTCAGTCACGCCCTTAGGACGCCCGAGATGTGACATGATGATCACAGAACCGCCTTTCTCAAGGATTTTCTTGAGTGTAGGGACAGCAGCCCTGATACGGGTGTCGTCCGTAATTTCGAATTTCTCGTTAAGAGGAACGTTGAAATCAACCCTGACAAGGGCTTTCTTGCCAGAGAAATCGTAAGTATCAATACTTTGCTGCATAATAATATGTATTAAAAGTTTTCCTGTTCACAGGTGCCTGCATCCCATAGGATCCCCGGCACATCATACAAAGGTACGAAAAATATTCAAACAGAAGTCATTTGGAAGCAAAGGTCATGTTAAATTGCGTATCTTTGCCACGCAATGCCCTCCACGACGGAGGAGACCTGCGCTTTCACCAATTAAAATTCACACAGAGAAATGACCATAGAATCTCCCGGCAAATTTTGGAAAGACTATGAACTGATAGACTCCGGCAACTTTGAAAAGCTGGAAAGGTTCGGACAGTACATAATGGCCCGTCCAGAGCCGAAGGCCCTGTGGGACAAGACAATGGACGAATCCGAATGGAACAGGCTCATCCACACCCGCTTCAAGACCGGAGCCGGCTTCGGGAAAGCCGGGAAAGAGGACAGCGGCACATGGGAAAGGATGAAGAAGATGAACGACCAGTGGGTGATCCGCTACAGCGGAGCCGCTGAAGGGCTAGACTTCAGGCTCAGACTCGGGCTCACTTCGTTCAAGCATGTCGGCGTCTTCCCGGAACAGTCAAGCAACTGGGAATACATCTATCGCTGCACCAGAAGGCTCTCGGACAAAGCCGCTGCAGAGGGCAGGCCCAAGCCGAAAGTACTTAACCTTTTTGCCTATACAGGTGCGGCATCCCTCGCGGCAAAAGCGGCAGGAGCCGATGTCACGCACCTCGACTCGGTCCGCCAGGTGGTCACATGGGCCCGTGAAAATATGGAACTGAGCCGGCTGGACAATATACGCTGGGTAGTGGAGGACGCACTGAAATTCGCCCGGAGGGAAGCGAAGAGGGGCAATCTCTACCAGGGGATCATCCTGGACCCTCCTGCCTACGGACATGGTCCCGACGGGGAAAAATGGAAACTGGACGAATGTCTTTACGACATCCTCAAATGCGTGGCTGCAATCCTGGCCCCGCAGGACAGCTTCATGGTCCTCAACCTCTATTCCAACGGATATTCCGCAGTGCTCGGCGAGACTGTGGTAAGACAGGCATTCGGGATAAATACCGTCCCTTCCGGCACAGGAGGAGGCGGACAGGAAAGGAAAGCGGCCACGGAAATCAGCTGCGGAGAACTCGTCCTGGAGGATTCGTTCGGCAAAAAGCTCCCGCTGAGCATCTTCGTGAGGCTGGGCCGCTGACCGTCCAGCATGCATACAAACAGAAAAGGGACCGCATCAACGGTCCCTTTTCCGTGGAGAATACGAGAGTCGAACTCGTGACCTCTTGCATGCCATGCAAGCGCTCTAGCCAACTGAGCTAATCCCCCATTGCGGGTGCAAATATAGGGATATTCCCTCAAATCTGCAAGCCCGTGTGAAATCTCTATCCGGCATTCTGACCGGCCGGCTCGCCCGTATATGCCTTGGCGACCGCTTCCAGCCTGTCCTTTATCTGCCCGGCAAGTCCGTCCTGGCCGTACAGGGAAAGGGTCTCCTGCAGATATCCCAGATAATACCAGCATCTTTCCATGTCAGAAGAGGCGAAATAGTAGTAGGAAGCGAAGAAGTCGAGGGAAACGAAAAGCTGGTCAGCCATGCGGCCGGCTATGGCCACTGCCTTTTCAGTCTGTCCGAGAGACAGGTACTCTTCTATTATACCTATCATCACCGACTCGTTTGAAAAGCCGAGATATGTGATATCCAGAGGGAAGTTCGCCTCGGGCACACACTCCTGGCACTTGTCCAGCAGCTCCACGGCCCTGTCGTTCCATCCGGCCTTCTTCATCTCCTTGGCCGCATTGAGGAACATCAGACGCTGCGGGAGGACTCCACAGAAAGTGAAGAGGTTCTGGTAATCGACGAAATAGTCAGTGCGCTTGAGTGCATCCCATGTATAGACCTCGGTCATCTTGCGGTAGAGGTCTTCAGGATCGGCGAAGCCCACCTCGGCGGAACTCATCTTGTTCTTGATAGGGACGAACTTGTATGAAAATCCCTCATACATGAGATACTCCTTCATGCCTATGTTGATGTCCCCTCCCATGCTGAGGAGATTGATAGGCCTGTCCCACTGGTAGTTTGAAAGCAGGTCGAGCATGAAAAGCTCCTGCTTCGTTATACGGTCCTTGCCCTTAGGGACAGTAAGCACTATCTCATCCGGAATCTGGTCGGCATACTTGCTGTCGAGGATACCGTACTTGATGACATTCTCCTTGTTCACAGGTATGGAGAACTTCCTGGACATGATATAATCTATGGAAGTGCCGTTCTCCAGAGGAAGCTTGGCGTCAGGATGCCTGAACACCTCCATCACCACAGACAAAGGAATCACCTGGTCACGCGTGTCATAGATAGGCGGCCACTCGTTGGTGCCGTAAAGGTACTGCTCAGGCCCCACCTTCAGGTCCAGAGGACTGGACTCGTTCACGGCATACTTCATCTGGTCGATATGCCAGTCGGTTCCCAGGAGAGAAGTGTTGCATATCCTCACGTCAGTCCTTATTCCCTCGACCTCCTGCGCGTACCAGAGAGGGAAGGTGTCATTGTCCCCGTGCGTCACGAGGATTCCGTTCGGGCCTACCGAATTGAGGTAATTCCTGGCCATCTCCACCGCCGTCTTCCTGTGGCTCCTGTCATGGTCGTCCCAGTTCTGCTGGGCCATGAGCGCAGGCACGCCGAGGCACAGGAGAGTCACCACGGAAGCCGCGGCCACATAAACTTTCCCTGACCTGGTCCCGGCGTTCTTTCCCGAAGAGAGCAGGTCCTCCGCCAAGGAATACAGGGCCAGCACGGCAAACCCTATCCATATCGAGAACGCATAGAATGACCCCGCATAGGCATAGTCCCTCTCCCTTACCTGGTAAGGCGGCTGGTTAAGGTACATGACAATGGCGATTCCAGTCATGAAAAAGAGCAGGAATGTCAGCCATGACCCTCTCTTGTCCCTGGCGAACTGGAAGAATATGCCGATGATTCCCAGCAGCAGAGGCAGCATGTAGTAGTGGTTCTTGCCCTTGTTGTCCTTGAGGTAAGAAGGGGCGCCGCTCTGGTCTCCGAGACGGGCCTTGTCGATGAAGCCTATTCCGGACTCCCAGTTTCCTATGAATATATCGCCGGGGGAAGGGCTGTGTATCTCGTTCTGCCTTCCGGCGAAATTCCACATGAAATATCTCCAGTACATCCAGTTGAGCTGGTAGTCGAAGAAAAAGCGCATGTTGTCGCCGAAGGTAGGCTTGTTGTGGTCGGCCCCCGGCACCGGCCTGCCTTTCTTCACATAGGCCGAATAAAAGTCCACATACTTGTCATCCAGGCCGTTCCACATACGCGGGAAAAGCATTTTGCCCTCGGACGAATACACAGGCTTGGGCTGTCCGTCAGCCTTGATGTACTTGTCTCCCATCGGTGCCCAGTACGAAGTCTGCTCTATGGCCTCAAGAGGAGCTCCGTAATACTGCCCGTAAAGAAGAGGGGTGGAGCCGTACTGCTCACGGGAAAGGTAGCGGATGAGGGTGAAAGGATTGTCAGGCTGGTACTCGTTGGTAGGTGTCTTTACGGAAGAACGTATTATCACGATGGAAAATACCGAGAACCCGATAACTACCGTAGTGAAACACAGGAGCACCGTGTTCCAGAACACCTTTCCCTTCTTCAGAGTGGCGAACATGCCCCAGAAGCAGAGCGCGAGGAGCACGGTCATGAATACCGCAGCGCCGGTGTTGAACGGCAGCCCGAGCACATTGACAAAGAAGAGGTCCGTATATGCCGCGAGCTTGGGAAGATACGGGATGATTCCGAACAGCACCACCGCAAGTATCACACATGAGATGAGGAAAATCTTCACATACTCCCAGAAACTGTAGTGCCCGTCCTCCCTTTTCCTGTAATAGAACAGGAAGACAAGGCAAGGTATGGTAAGGAGGTTAAGAAGATGCACACCTATCGAAAGCCCCATCAGGAATGAGATCAGGACAATCCACCTGTTGGCATAAGGGGTCCCGGCCTGTTCATACCATTTGGTCATGGCCCAGAACACGAGGGCCGTGAACAGGGAGGACATCGCATATACCTCGCCCTCCACAGCAGAGAACCAGAAAGTATCCGAGAAGCAGTATGCAAGTGCCCCTACGGCACCGGCCCCGTATATCGCCACCGCCCTCGACACCGGATAGGTACCGTCAGCAGAAGGCCTTACGGCACGCTTTGCAAGGAAAACGATGGTCAGGTACAGCAGGAATATGGTCAATGCTGAGCACAGGGCACTCATAGCATTGACGGCTACAGCCGCATGCTCTCCATCGGTAAATATGGTAAAGAATCTTGCAATCAGCTGGAACACAGGGTTTCCAGGGGGATGTCCCACCTCAAGCCTGTAAGACGATGCAATGAATTCGCCGCAATCCCAGAATGAAGCCGACGGCTCTATTGTCATAAGGTATGTGAACGCCGAGATCACAAATACGGCCGCGGCCGTGACCCTGCTCCACAGATTGAATTTCCTATTGTCCATATTATCCTAAAGTTCAACAAGAGGGCAAAGATACTTAATTGTTTGTTATATTTGCAAAAAATTGAGTCCACATGGCTGACAACGACTGGAAAAAGCGGCTCGGGGTGGTATTCTCCACAGACCCGGGCTATATATATGAAGAAGAGAAAGAGGTGCAGGCAGAGACCCTCCCGCCCGAGAAGCAGAGGCTCACTGTGACCATAGACCGCCGGAACAGGGGCGGGAAACAGGTCACGCTGGTGAGCGGATTCACAGGGACGGACGAGGACCTGGCAGAGCTGGGCAGGACGCTCAAGGTGAAATGCGGGGTCGGGGGCTCGGCAAAAAACGGGGAAATCACCATCCAGGGCGATTTCCGGGACAAGGTCACGGCTCTTTTGTGCAGCATGGGCTATAAAGCCAGAAGGGGCAACTGAAATGACTGACATACAGCCTATTGACAGCGCATTTACCGGAGGGTTGCTAAGACTTGTCCCCATGGACGGAGACAGGCTGTCCCGGGTTTTGCCCGGAACAGCCGCAGACGCGGGGCGGCTCACTGACTCATTGCCCGTCACCATCATCATAATAATCACAACCATCCTTCTGATAGCCAGCCTCCGGAGAATCGTGGAGCTGGCCCCTTCCATCGCCGGATGCGCCCTGAGGTGGAAGGAGAACACGAATCTTGAAGACAGCGTCCTTCTGAGCATATCCAGAGACAGGCTGTACCTGATACTCATCCTGCCGTTCTGCATACTCGTGTCAGACAGGGGACTGTACAGGCCCGGTTTCATCCAGGGGCTTCCACCTGTATATGGCTTCGCCGCCACCACCGGCATATTCCTCCTGTACCTGATGCTCAGGAAAGCGTCGGCCTGGTGCTTCAGGGGGAGAAAAGTGAACATAAAGACATACACCTTCGCCACCAGGACATTCCGCACATTCTTCATAATCACTGCGGCCATCACCCTGGTCACCTCCGGCATAATGTCTGTCGCGGATGTGCCGGACGATACCGCCAGGACGTTCCTGCTGTGCGAGACGGCATTCATCTACATGCTCTCGATACTCCGCGAAACTCAAATTTTTGGACACTCCTGTTCTCTAATTTCAGCAATTTTGTATCTTTGCGCCCTGGAATTTTTACCGACAGGTATTTTGGTCGCAACTGCAATTGTTTTATAAAACGACATGACTGTTAAGAATATTCTGATTTCCCAGCAGCCACCCAAAGCTGCCTCCCCGTATTCAGCGATTACAGAAAAATACGGCGTCAATTTCGACTTTATTCCATTTTTTACCATAGAGCCGCTCTCATCAAGGGAGTTCAGGGCACAGCGGGTGAACATACTCGATCACTCCGCAATAGTCTTTTCCGCACGTTCGACAATAGATGCGTTCTTCCGCCTGTGCGAAGAGCTCAGGGTGAAGATCCCCGAGACAATGAAATACTTCTGCACCACAGAGGCCGTGGCCATGTATCTGCAGAAGCACATAGTTTACAGGAAGCGCAAGATCTTCTTCGGGGACGGGACAGCCTCATCCGTCATCTCCCAGATCGGGAGCAAGCACAAGGATGAGACATTCCTCATAGCTACATCGGACCTCGCCGGGAACGACATCACCAAGGCATTCCAGGAAAGCGGCCTCAAGTACGAGAGCGCCATTTTCGTGAAATCCGTATCGCAGGACCTCAAGGGCACAGACCTTTCATCATACGACATGATCGTGCTCTACAACCCATCGGACGTGAAATCCATCTACGAGAACTATCCGGACTTCAAGCCGGGGTCCACAAGGTTTGTCGCGTACGGGAAATCAGTCCTCAAGGCCATGGATGAGGCCGGGCTTGAAGTGGCGGTGTCAGCACCTACGCCGGAGGCCCCGTCTGTCGCCAAGGCTCTGGAGCTGTATCTGGAAAACAACCGGGGCTGATGAGCCCTTCGGGACATACGCTGTCAAAGGACGAAAGGCTGCACGGCAGGAAAGACATTTCAAGGCTGATTGCAGAGGGGAAGTTCGGCGGAGTGCAGGGGTTGAGATGCTGCGTCAGGCCAGACAACGGGCTCGCATACTCCCGCATCATGGTGTCGGTACCGAAAAAGCTTTTCAAAAGGGCGGTGAAGCGCAACCTGCTGAAGCGACGGCTCCGGGAAAGCTACAGGCTCCAGAAGCACCTGCTGAAAGAAGGTGCCGGCGCAGACATCATGCTGATATACAGTTCGCGCGAAGTCCTGACATTCAGCCAGATATATAGCCTCGTAGGACAGATACTGGAGAAGATAGCCCGTGCACAGCAGGATAAAATCCAGGGAACGGATGAACGGCCCTGCTGACGCGCAGCTCCACAGCACACAACAGGATAACGACATGGGACATCCGGAGAAGCCAGCCAATGCACAGGACAGCAGTTCGGGAAAAGGCAGGATACACCTTCTGAGAAGGGCCGCCATCCTGCCGTTCGTGGCCCTCATACGTTTCTACCAGGTATGCATCTCCCCATACAAGACTCCGTCATGCAGGTTCACCCCGACATGCTCGCAGTACGCCCTGGAAGCGTTCAGGAAGCACGGCCCGTTCAAAGGCCTCTACCTCACAGTCAGAAGGCTCATGAGATGCCATCCTTGGGGAGGTTCCGGCTATGACCCGGTTCCGTGAATGAAGTATTTTTTTACAGACCATTCCATTATGCCGAAAAAAGAGAAGATACGCAGCATGTTCGACAGCATAGCTCCGGACTATGACAAGCTGAACCACATCCTGTCCCTGGACATAGACAAGGGATGGAGGAAGAAGGCCGTACGCGAGATCGCGGACACGGCACATCCCCTGCAGGTGCTCGACGTGGCATGCGGGACAGGCGACTTCGCCATAGCTGTTGCAAAGGCGGCAGCCCCGGGAAGCCATGTCACAGGGATAGACCTCTCTGAAGGAATGATGTCCGTAGGAAGGCGGAAAGTGGCATCTGAAGGGCTTGAAGGGACGATACACATGGAACAGGGAGACTGCGAAAGGATGGACTTCGCGGACGGCGCTTTCGACAGGGTCTCGGTAGCATTCGGAGTCAGGAACTTCGAACACAGGGAAAAAGGCCTGTCAGAAATGCTGCGCGTTCTCAGGCCAGGAGGCAAGGCTGTGATACTTGAGCTGTCCGTTCCGTCAAACCCCGTATTCAGGGCCATGTACAAGGTATATTTCCTGCATGTGCTGCCGGCCATAGGCGGCATGGTATCCGGAGACAGGGGGGCATACACCTACCTTCCGTCATCCGTGCTCAGGTTCCCCGAGCCTGAAGCCTTCATGAAAACCATGTCCTCATGCGGATTCCAGGATGTCAGGACGGAATCCTTCACATGCGGAATATGCAGGATGTACACCGGCAGGAAAGCCCTATGAAGCATGCTGCAAAGTCCTCCGCAGAAGGGAATCAGAGAAGGTACACCACGAAACCGGCCCCGGCCAGCACCGAGAACAGGAAAGAGGAGATGACCAGCACAGGCAGCTGGGGGTCAAGGGCCTTTCCGGAGTTCTTCCACACCTTCACCAGGTGCACCACGAAGAGAGGCAGCGTGAGGACATACAGGTAGTGCCACCAGTCGAACATGCGCATGGAAGCAAACAGCGTCATCGAAATCCATCCGAGGACAATCAGGGCCGTATGATATATCCTGGCGTTCTTCTCCCCTATCCTCACAGGGATGGTCCTGCGGGTGAGGGCATCACTCTTGATATCCCTTATATTGTTCACATTCAACACCCCTACACTCAGACAGCCTGCCGAAACGGCCGGGAGGACAAGGATCCAGGTGCGAATCTCGTGTGCAGCCACGAAGTATGAACCGAGCACAGCCACAATCCCGAAAAAGATGAAGACATACAGGTCGCCGAGCCCCCTGTAGCCGTAAGGTCTGCGGCCAAGTGTATATTTTATGGCACCGGAAATGGCAGCTACCCCCATGAGGGCCACAATCACGGCTCCGATCGAGAAGAATGTGCCGAAAGACAGCCTTATCATCGCAAGCCCGAACGCTATGCACAGCACCACATATATGAAGATCATAATCTTGAAATCCCTCTCGGTGAGCAACCCCTGTGACAGAGTGTACGACGGTCCCTGACGGTCGGCAGAGCGGTCGGTGCCACGCATGAAATCACCGAGCTCGTTAGAAACATTCGACAGGATCTGAAGACATACGGTGACCAGAAGGGTGAACACCGCCACCGACAGGTCTATCCTGTAATCGGATGCCGCGAGCATCAGCCCAAGCGAGACACCCCCGAGAGACAGGGGCAGAGTACGCAGGCGCATCGCCGTGACACAAGCTTTCAACTTTTTCATAAAACACGTATTTAAACAACCTACAACGGCTAAAACAACAGCTAAAACAACACCACATACAACCTCGGAAACATCAGAACTTGCGACCTTTGCTCCCGGTTAAGAATCTTATTCGTCTCTTTCTACGGAGAGCAAAATCCGTAGAGATCCCCGGGCAAGGGGATTTGAAAATGGAGTTCCCGTGACGGGCACTCCATTTTATTTTTTTTCATCCAGGGCATCATCTTGACTTCAGAGGGAAAAGGACCTTCAAATTCAACGAAATGATATGCAGCACTGCACGCAGAGGTCCGTAAGCCCTGAAGTCATAGATGAGCTGCTCCTTGAAAGGGCGCCCCTTGGGTTCCATGATGGCCCTGTACCTTTCCCGGAGAGGGACCTCGGGATTCCTCCATCTCGGCATCGGGTCGTTCCTGTCACACACTGCCAGCACACCGGGGGCAACCACCGAGGTCAGTCCATGTCTGGCCGCCCTGACCCCATAGTCATAGTCACCGAAACTGTGCGAATAGATACGGTCGAGCGGACCTATCCTCCTGTAAACGTAATCCGGGACAAGGACGAGGTTCCCGTTGAAAAGAGAGCATGCCACGGGAATCACAGGGTCCGGGTTGATGATACGGCCGGACTTCGTCCTGCCTCCGTATGAAAGAAGCCCGTTGCTGTCCTCGGCTGTACCTGCAACTATGGCACGGTGCCCCAGATAGGCAGAGTTCTCAAGCAGCGAGGCTACCGCTCCCGGCTTGAGCATCGTGTCGTCGTTAAGCCACAGATAGAAATCCGGAGACGACTTGGCGGCCTCGTCCCATGCCGCACACATGCCCCTGTTCCAGAACAGCGTGCCGTCGCCATGTATCACCACCACCTGCGGGAACATCCCGGAGACTGCATCGGCAGTCCCGTCCGTACACCCGTCCTCCGTCATATACACCTCGAACCTGTACTTCCCGGCACGGGTGATGGAATCGGTCTGACCGAACAGGGCCGAAAGGCATTTCAGGGTGCAGTTCTTCCTGTTGTGCACCGACATTAGAACAGCTACAGTCTTTGGTTCCATATCGTATGTCTGAAATCGTCAGTCGAGTTTCAGGACAGCCATGAACGCACTCTGCGGCACTTCCACAGTACCGATCTGGCGCATCCGCTTCTTACCCTGCTTCTGCTTTTCGAGCAACTTGCGCTTACGGGTGATGTCACCGCCGTAGCACTTGGCCGTCACGTCCTTGCGTACAGCCTTGACTGTCTCCCTGGCGATGATCTTGGCCCCTATGGCCGCCTGGATGGCGATGTCGAACTGCTGCCTCGGGATGAGTTCCTTGAGCTTCTCGCATATCTTGCGCCCGAAATCATACGCATGGTCCTGATGTATCAGACTCGAAAGGGCGTCTGCCGGCTCGCCGTTCAGGAGTATATCCAGCTTCACCAGCCTCGCCGGGCGGAAGCCGATAAGATGATAGTCAAATGACGCATATCCCTTGGAAATGGACTTGAGCTTGTCGTAAAAATCGAACACTATCTCCGACAGAGGCATCTCATATGTGAGCTCGAGCCTGTCCGAAGTGATGTAATGCTGGTTCACCAGAGTACCGCGCTTGTCAAGACAGAGCTTCATGATAGGGCCGTAGAACTCGGCCTTGGAGATGACCTGGGCCCTGATGTAAGGCTCCTCGATACGGTCTATGAGCGTCGGGGCGGGAAGACCTGAAGGGTTGTGGACATCCACCACGGCCCCCTGCGTGGTATATACCTTATAGGATACGTTAGGCACAGTGGTGATTACATCCATGCCGAACTCCCTGAAAAGCCTCTCCTGCACGATTTCCAGATGCAGCAGTCCGAGGAATCCGCACCTGAAGCCGAATCCAAGGGCGAGCGAAGACTCCGGCTCAAAGACCAGTGAAGCATCATTCAGCTGGAGTTTCTCTATCGACGAACGCAACTCCTCATACTGGTCCGTCTCCACCGGATACACGCCGGCGAAAAGCATCGGCTTGACTTCCTCGAAGCCGGCAATGGCCTCGCCGCACGGCCTGTCCACATGCGTGATGGTATCTCCGACCTTCACCTCGGAAGCGGTCTTTATGCCTGAGATTATATACCCAACGCTTCCGCACGGGATCTCCTCCCTCGGGTCGAGTTTCATCTTGAGCACACCTATCTCGTCAGCCTCATATTCCTTGCCGGTGTTGAAGAACTTGACCTTGTCGCCGGTACGGATTGACCCGTTCTCTACCTTGAAATACGCGATTATACCTCTGAATGAATTGAATACGGAATCGAATATCAACGCCTGGAGCGGAGCGTCCGGATCCCCTGACGGAGCAGGTATCCTCTCCACTATGGCATCGAGGATGGCAGGCACCCCCTCGCCGGTCTTGCCCGAAGCGCACAGCACATCCTCCGGCTTACATCCGAGCAGATCCACCACCTGGTCCGTAACCACGTCCACCATAGCGGAATCCATGTCTATCTTGTTAAGTACAGGGATGATTTCCAGGTCGTGCTCAATCGCCAGGTAGAGGTTGGATATGGTCTGCGCCTGGATACCCTGCGTAGCGTCCACCACGAGCAGCGCCCCTTCGCAGGAGGCTATCGCACGGGACACCTCGTAGGAGAAGTCCACATGGCCAGGAGTGTCGATAAGATTGAGGGTGTAGTCCTCGCCATTGTACCTGTACGACATCTGGATGGCATGGCTCTTTATCGTGATGCCCTTCTCCTTCTCCAGATCCATCGAGTCAAGCACCTGCGCCTCCATATCCCTTGTGCTCAGGGTATGTGTCAATTCGATCATCCTGTCCGCCAGGGTGCTTTTCCCGTGGTCGATATGCGCTATTATGCAAAAGTTTCTGGTATATTTCATCTTACAACACTAAATAACTCGGCAAAGATACGCAGAAAAACAGACAAAAACGCCGCAAGTCGCAGAAACATTGCAAGACATTGTCCGTTATGATGTTGGCGAGAGAACCTTTTTTCGTCCGGCCGGAGCAGAAACCGGAAATTTATGTGTAAGTTTGCCGCAGTGAACATATATACAGCACATGTCTTATGGTAAGATATATTTCCATTGTCTCATTCCTGCTGTTGATGACGGCATCATGCGCGGACCGGGGAGCGCACAGGGCGCTGGACAGCGTCGAGTCATATATCACGGAGGAACCGGACAGGGCGCTGTCCGCACTGGACTCCCTGTCGCAGGCCGGCATAAAAGGAAAAGAGGCGAATGCCCGCTACGCCCTCCTGTACTCGATGGCGCTTGACAAAAGTTATACGGATGTCACCGATGACTCTCTTGCCAGAATTGCAGTGGAATACTATCGGGACCGCAAGGATCCCGGGAAGAAGGCACAGTCGTGGTACTACCTCGGAAGAGTGCAGCAGAATGCAGGAGACTGGATCCCCGCTACGGTCTCATTCACTAATGCAGGTAAATATGCAGATGAGTCCGGTGACTGTTTTCTTGAAGGGCTAGTTTACAGGTCGATGGCGGAAATCAACAGCGCGACCTTGAATTACCCTGAAGAACTCCACTACAGCAGTCTCGCATACGAGAAATTCTCCGCTGCAGGAGCCGACAAATACAGGGACTATGTTCTGCTCTACATCGCTATGGCCTATAACAATTCTATGGATTTCGCAAATTGCGAGTCGGTGTGCAGGACATTGAGACCGATAGCGGAGCAGTACCGCGATACGGCGTTGCTCGCAGGCTGCCTCCTGACATACGCTTCGGCCCTTGTCTTCAAGGAAAGTCCGGAGCCGGAAAAAGCCATAGAGCAGATTACATTTGTCCAGGACTCTCTTCTCGTCCCGCTTTCGCTCCCCGACTATGGGAACCTTGCCCTGGCCTTCCAGCTTTCCGGACAGACGGAAACGGCCCGCTCTATCGTAGACCAGTTGAAATTCGTGGCCGGGAAAGACAGGGTGGACAGGGCGAAACTCTCCTACATCGAATATCTTATGGCAGAACGGTCCGGGAACTATCCGGAAGCCTTTGCCAGTCTCAAGACATCGGCCCGTCTTCAGGATTCGCTCTTCCTCCAGACCATGTCGCAGTCAGTGATGGGTGCGCAGCGGGATCTCCTGCTTGCCCAGTCGGCGAATGACACGGAACGGCTCAGGGTGCGCGAGCGCACCATCATGATTATGGCCCTGGCATCCTTAATGTGCATACTGCTGACTGTGATGTCCTACAGGAACAAGATACAGACGCAGAAGAGGAAACTGTCGCAGTACATGGCCCAGATCAGCTCCATGTCGGAAGAGTTGAAGTCAGGAAACAGGGATCTAATGCGGCAGATAACCGATCTGTATGATATGGAGTTCGGTTTCATAGATAAGATCTGCTATGAATACTATTCCTCTGGCCATACTCCTTCAGGACAGAAACGGGTGTTCAACCAGGTCACGGAACTCGTGAAAGACATGTCCGAAGACAAGAAGTATTCTGTCCTGGAGCATATAGTGGACCGTTGCAGGGACGGCATAATGTCGAAGGCTCGGGAAGAACTTGTTAAATTCCGGGAAGAGGATTTCCGTTTCATGTGCTACTTCTATGCCGGATTCTCGTACAGTACGATAGCCCTCATATTCAACATAGAGAATATCAATAATGTCTATGTCCGTAAATCCAGACTGAAAAGCAGGATCGAAAAACTTGATGTGAAAGACAAAACCATGTTTTTGGATGCCCTCGCTTAATGTCCACATAACCAACATGATATGTTCATATCCGCAAACCTTTCACTTGCCCGTTTACCTGTTCATGCAATTAATTGATATTTAATATTTTATAGGACATGTGAAAGATTTCATATATTTCATGTGTTAATTAAATATTTGATAATCAGAAGTTTCTTTGAAAGTGTACTGCAATACTGTTTTTTGGTTTTTCAGTACCTGAACAGTAGGTTTTCTGCAGAAAAGATTTCAACTTTGCATTGAAGTTGACTTCAACACTAATGGAACCGTCTATTACCAAGACCCAGCCCCGTAGTGCCGGACTTGTCCCTGTGGAGTGTCTCTACAATGGGATGGACCAGACTGTGAGCATCACATATCTCGAAGATATCGGGAGCGTATCCGTCACGGTGACCAACCGCTTCACAGGGGAGGCCTTTGCCGGGTTCTGTGACTCTTCAGAGGGGACATCCGTGATTCAGACGACCGGGTCTGCAGGGGATTATCACATCTTTATCGAGGCCGAAGGCGGTATAATGTATGAGGGAGATTTCCATGTGGAATGATATTCAAATGTTTAATTTTCAAATTCTGTTACCATGAAAAACAAAATCATTGTCGCTGCAGGAGCAGTTCTCCTTGCAGCAGCCGTAGTTGCTTCCATTTACGAAAATGACGGAAAAATTAAAGGAGATCAGCTACTCCTAAATGAAGTGGAAGCATTGGCAAGTGGAGAATCTTCTGGAGATGTAATAAAATGTTACTGTTCTGCTTGGTATCAGACTGGGAACAATGTCTGCAGTGCCGATGGAAAAGATAATGATGCCGTTTGCGCACAAAGTCCTGTTCGACAAATCGAATTTCAAAAAGTAGTGTAAGCGATGAAAAAAATTTTTATATTGATTTTATTTGTATCCTTTATTGCAGGATGCAGCAATCAAGCGGAGGATAGTGATTCCTTTTTCATGGAACCTTCAGTTAATTTAACTGACAACAAGATACATACAATAAAATTAGATACTGTACATATTAAACTCCCCAACACGTCATACAACGGATACAGCAGTCTTTTTTCAGACAGAATCTATTTCGCTGACAAATTTTTCTGTTGGGTATATGAGTTGAATTCTGAATTGGAAACAGTTGCCAGACATCTGGGGCAGGGACGTGGTCCAGGAGAGATTCCGATAAAAAATATTGCCGGTTATACAGTTTCCGAAAAAGGATCCCATATTTTTGTCGGCACCACTCGAGACATGTATGTCTATGATACTGATTTTAAACAGTACAATAAAGTGACATTCCTGCCCCGACAGGACTCCCAGACAGATACAGACCCGTTCCAAAGATATGATTTTTACAGTCTTGACTATGAAAATCCGATTATCCGGACATATAAAAAAAGTGTTTTCTTCAATGTTATCGGAGGTAATGATGAATATAATATATCCACAAAACCTTATTATAAGAAAGCGCGGATTCTTATGGAAGTGGATTCGGAAAATGGCAATATAGAAAAAGTATCCGGCAGACTGTCTCCAAAGGTGCAATATATGACAGCATTTTCCAAATGCCGGTATGACATAGATGATAGAAACGGAGACTTCTATGTTACATACGAGCCGGATTCTCTGATATATGTCTATGATAAAGAATACCATCTGAAATATTCGTTCGGATACAATGGTAAATCAATGCGTACAGACTATGAACAGCTGAGTCCGGGAAAAGCATTTCTTTCCCAATATAAAAATGAACACCTTATGAAGGGATATTACACGTCTATAAGAAAAATCGGAAGTTATGTATTTCGCACCTATCAGCAGGAAAACGACAAATACAGGATGCAGATATACAAAGACAGAGTCCTGTTGGGTGACGTGAGTGTGCCGGAATATTTCAGAGTCCTTGGCAAAATAGGACCATACTATTATTCAGAGATTGTCACTTATGAAGAGAAAGAAGATTTGCTGATTTATAAATTCACACTGGAATGAAAAAGCATTACTTGTATATTTTGTTTGTCAATCATTCCTGGCATTATCGTGTTCCAACCATTCGGATGACCAGGACTTTGACCGGACTCTGAATTGCAATACAGACAAGCCGGTGCAGACAATGTCAGAATATGTCAGTCATGTCTCATTTGTCGTGTTAGATCCTGATGCGGAGGCAAATTTCAGGAATATAGACAAACTTGTTATTGACAATGAACGCATCTATATCGGTGATTTTTCCTCGCAAAAGATAGTTGCATATAAAATGGATGGCTCACTTGATTTCGTTCTGGATAAGAAAGGTCGTGGCCCAGGTGAATACTTGAGCATGAAAAGTTATTGTGTATATGATAATAACCTATATATATTGGACAACAATGGCAGCAAGATCCATGTATATACAGCTGATAAGGGAAGTTTTAAAGAATCTGTAAATTTACCTTTTGTGTCTTGGGATTTTGAAGCTTTAGGTAATGGCGGCTTTATTTTCGCCTTTGCGCCAATGAAAGGAGGCCGCTTGAAATCAGCGCAGCCATTGTATAGAATATTTTTAACAGACAAGGATTTACATATTAAAGGCAAAATGTTTGGATATGCTGAAAGCGATTATGACTTGATTGCGTATTCAAGATTTTTTTCTGTATATGATGATAAGATAGTTTACAGTTCGTTTCATTTTGACGGATTTACTGTGTTCGATAGGTTTTCAGGAGAAGTTGTGGAAACTGTGGGGATAAAATTCAGCCATGCGATACCGGGAGGTTCAAGGAAAGATGATTCCGTGACTTCCGCTTCATATAATTTCCTGGAATCGGTACCGATATTGTGTGGCCAGTATATATTGGCAGAGATAAGTTTGGGAGACTATACTGATAATTTTATGTATGATCCTGCAATATCATCATTTGTCACCAATTCCGAATCCTCAGAAGGTAATTATGTCTTTTATCCGATAGGAAGTTGGAAGGACTGCTATGTAAGTTACATCAGTGATAAAGAGTTATATTCCGGATTGGTAGAAAGCGGCCTGGAAAGGGCACCTCAAGATGTTGAGATGGCTTTAGACTCAGGGAATCCGGTCCTGATATTTTACCACATGAAATAACTCATTGGATAGACATTTAAAAATTTATGAAAAGAATAGCACTTTGTTTTATGGCTGCAGCTCTGGTTTCATGTAAGCCAGAGTTGCAATCAACTCTTGGATTTGACGAAGTTTTGGATTTTAAGACTTCAGATACTTTGTTAATTTCAGACAGGGTCGTCAATGTAGAGTATATCCCACTTGAACTGACCGAAGATTCTCGTTTTGGAAGAGTGAATAAGGTCGTCGTCGAGAACGGCCTTGTCTATATCTGGAGCTATTTCCAACCCAAGGTCGTGGTGTATGACCTCTCCGGCAATGTGGAGTTTGTCCTTGACAAGAAAGGCCGAGGCCCGGGAGAATACTATGAAATAACGAATTTCGCAGTGGATGAAGAGAATCTCTACACAGTAGATCTACAGCAGTGCCGGTTGTATATATATGATTGCCGTACAGGCTCTTATAAAGAATCCAAGCCGCTGCCGTTCCATGTCTCGAGTATCGAGGTGCTTGACAACGGGGATTTTCTCCTGGCCTTCATCCCAGGTCTGATGGGCCTTCCGAACAATCCGCCTCCTACCCGGCATCTGATTTTCCATACGGACAGTGACTTCAACGTCAAGGAAAGCCTCCTGCCTTACGATAAGGGCTACGGCGAGATGGGAAAACTGAATTATTTCACCAGGGCTGATGGCAAGATTCTTTTCAGTCCCTATCTGTTCGACGGATATGTTGAGTTCGACAGCAAGGACGGGAAGCACCGTATCGTCGCAGTCAATCTTGAAGACAGCATGCCTATGAAGGACCGTCTGGATATGGATGCGTGGAATCGCAACCCGCGTCAGGTAATCCATGATGTCCCGCTGAAGTGTGACGGCTATGTCATGATGGCCATAGCTCAGAGTGACCATTATTATTATTTCCATGACCCGGATTCAGGGCTTTTCCTCCACAATTCGTATGAAGACGCCCACAATTTTGTGATGCCGCCGATAAGCAGTTACCGTGACAAGTTCGTGTCTTTCCTGGAAAGTTACGAGTACTATGAAAGTTTTGTCGAGCACGGGGGACAGAGAATGTCGCCGGAGTGCGAGGAGAGGCTGAAGAAAGGGGAGACAGTAATGGTTTTATCAACTATGATCAATCGGTCGTAATTCAAATTCCCAATGATTTAATGGTTGTTGAAAATAAGAGTATTTCCAATTATAGTGGCCACCCCGTGTTCGTGGGGGATCCTCTTGCGAGCGACAGGATGATGGAGCTGTTCAGGGAGGTGCTTGAGAGTCTGGACTAGATGAATGATTTATGGGTTCATCAAACCTGCTTTTTTCGTCCGGCCGGAGCGGAAACCGGAAATTTATGCGTAAGTTTGACATAGTGAACCTTTATTGACAACATATATTATGGCGTCCTTTAGAAAACATTTCCTGCCAGTCATCATATTCTGTGTGGCAGCATGTTCTGATCCGTCAGTGTCGGAGGTCGATTACATGGCATTGGAAGGGCAGCCTGTCCATCTGGAAACAAGGCCGGCAGAAGAGTTTTTCACACCTTCGGATATGTACTGCGTCGGAGACGACATATTCATAATCAGCCAGAACAGACAAGGGAATATCCTTTACCGTTACGGGGCCGGGCTGGACTTCAAAGGGTCATACCTCCATTACGGCAGGTCCGGCAGCGAGTTCTTTTTCGTGGACCGCAGCCCGTGCCGCCAGAACGACAGCACGCTTTTCCTATATACGGACAATGTGGAAAAGACTGAGTTGTCCATCGGCCCAGACACAGTCACGATAGCCTCCAGGCGTAAGATAGTCCCGGATCTGAGCAACAATGTGATAGAACTCTCCCCCACTCGGACTTTCTATCGCACGCTCCAGGAGGAGCGTCCGTTCTGCATATACGAAACATCGAGCGGAGAAAAACGGTATTTCGGGAAGTTCCCGGACAGCCCGATAAGTTTCCAGACGGATGAAGACAGGGACAATGTGTCGCTTTCCGTATCTGTTTACTGCGACTCGCTCGGAATACTCATGAGTTTTTACGAATCCATGCCCGTCATAGAGGTCTATGATATGAATACATGTGAGAAAATCTCGGAAACTCTCCTTACCGGTGTGAGACCGCAGGACGCAACGATAGACGAATTTTACGAAGGGGATTCGGTCATCTATTTCATGAGGCCAGTCGTCTCGGGCGGGAAGGTATATGTTCAGATGGTGAACGCTACAGGCAATGAGTCACTCTCCGGAAGTGTTCTCCTGGAAGTCGGGTGGGACGGCACCGTGCTGAACAGATATGACCTGGACAGGGACTGCCCGATATATACGGTATCCGAAGACGGCGTATTTTACGGCCTGTCAATAGAGGACGGGAACTATCTCCTATGCAAAAAGGAATTACCTATTTAAGTATATGAATATAAGTAGATTAACCAAATACATCATTTTAATGGGTAGAGGTACTGTTTATTTCACCTTTGCAATCATGTCAATTATGACTGCGTGCAGAGGCAGCGAAGAAATCTCATTAGAGGTTGATGTCTCCTGCGCCGAAGTGTGCCGACTGGAGGATCTGGCGGCAGAAGTGAAGGTGATCCCTCTGGAGATCAGGGACACGACGGTAAAAGTCGGGGACATATATTCGCTGAAAAGCTATGGCGACCGCATTTTCCTGTACGATGGGCGTTTCAGGAAAATACAGTGTTTCGACGGCGGCAGATACTATGGAGAACTGGACAGGGTGGGCCGCGGACCGGAAGAATATATCGACATCGGGGCGTACACATACGATGCGCTCCGGGATGAACTGGTCATATTCGAGAGGAACGCCAGGCAGCTGAAATTCTATTCGTGCAGTTCGTTCCGGATGTCCAGGAGCATACAGATGGATTTCTATATCAGCGCACTTGAGCATATATCCGGCGACAAGTTCCTGGTGGTCAGGGAAAACAGTTCTTCCGACTCTGGTGACGGAGCAGTCCTGATTCTCGATATTGTGACAGGGTATAAGGTGGACTGGTTTCCTATATCTACGGTCCAGTCCGACCTTATTTCAGACATGTCTATCACCCGGGAGAGGGACGGCAGTGTCCTTTTCTCGCTTCCCGGGTATGTGAACGAAGTTTACCGTGCCGACGCCACAGGCTTCACTGAGGTGTCGGGGATATTTTTCGGCAAATACGGGGCACGCAGGAAATTCTGGGAAGAGGAGTCCACGGATGGAGAATATATCAGGGACATGCTCGAAGGTGGCGGTCCGGCGGCCATTGCGCCGTCGTATTATATGGAAGACGGAGACAGGGAATCGTTCTGGTATGTCTCCAGATACGGCACTGACATGTACCATCAGCCACTGATGTCATTGTTCATCAGAGACGGGGAGGCATACAGAGCGGTATCGAGACTTGTAATAGACGGTGTCGCAGACGACCTGCAGCCTCTCTGCGCCTCGGAAGGATATTATTATTCGATAGTTTATCCTCAGCAGGTATCCGCTGTACGGGAAGGCATGTCCCCGCTCTGCAGGGAAATCGCGGCCGTATCGGAGGCCGCAGGTGATAATCCTCTGATAATAACATTCAGGATATGAACAGGATAATTTTATTCATGGTGTCAGCGGTTCTCGCTGTCTCATGCGCAGGAAACCACGGAGGGGCAATGGCAGACAACGTCGAGTCCGTCTGCGACACGGCCAGGTTCGATTCCCTTTCTCCGGACAACTGGAGCGGGGTGATGCTCAGGAACAGTTCCCGGACCACGGTCAAAGGGCTTACTCTCTATGTAGAGAACGCCTCTGCGTTCTATGTCGATATCAAGTCTCTCCGGAAGAGCGAGCCGAACAGGATCTACAGTACCGGGGATATGGAACCCCTCCTGGACGAGGCGCTTCTGTGTACTCCTGAAAGGCGCGGTTTCTATGGTATAGATCTCGGGGATAAGGGAATCTCGTCCCGGGGTGATATTTTCATCCTGTTCAGGGCAGCGTCATCCGCCGGGGACGGGGTACAGCGCATTGCATTGTGCAGGTACAAGCCTGAAAGCAGGTTCTGCTGTGTCGGACTGGACGGCAGGGTGTCGTATTCCGATGTCGAGGGAATGGATATAGTACCTCCTTTCGTGTCTGTCTCGACGGAATGACATACAGGGAATTAATGAAAAGCGTTGTTTATTTTTCTGATAATGGGTCGTTCTTAAGTGCTGGAACAATTAGTCATTCTCAATTTTCCTTTTCCAATATATGTAGACTATAATGGAAGTTTTGCAAAAGAAAATAGCGTAATACCTGAAGATAGATATTTCCACAGTTTCCTTCTGGACAAGGAGGGCCACCCCGTGTTCGTAGGGGATCCTCTTGCGAGTGACAGGATGATGGAGCTGTTCAAGGAGGCGCTTGAGAGTCTGGACTAGATGAATGATTGAGAGGTTCATCAAACCCTTTTTTCGTCCGGCCGGAGCGGAAACCGGAAATTTATGTGTAAATTCACTGCCGTGAAAATATACACAGCACATGTCTTATGGTAAGATATATTTCCATTGTCTCATTCCTGCTGTTGATGACGGCATCATGCGCGGACCGGGGAGCGCTCAGGGCGCTGGACAGCGTCGAGTCATATATCACAGAGAAACCGGGCAGGGCGCTGTCCGCACTGGATTCCCTGTCGCAGGCCGGCATAAAAGGGAAAGAGGCGAATGCACGCTACGCCCTCCTGTACTCGATGGCGCTTGACAAAAGTT
>JADILZ010000008.1 GCA_017695065.1 Candidatus Cryptobacteroides excrementipullorum | reverse complement strand
TAACGTGAGTTCGATATAAGGAATAAAATTATTCGTTTGATAATTAGGAACATAGCGATAAAAGCATTAAATTTATAGTGTCAAGTTATAACATTTAAGCGATTACCACTATGTTCTCAGAGGATAAAGTTACGGAGATTTATTGTATGGCGGATGATTTTTGCAAAGAATTTGCCAAAGTACAGGAAAAATACATGGTTGAAGCCAAGAATCATAAACATCGGAACAAGCCGAACCGGATGAGCGATGCGGAAATCATGGTCATCCTGATCCTGTTCCACTCGGGAGGTTTCCGATGTTTCAAGCATTATTACAAGGAATATGTCTGCAAGCATCTGACCCACCTCTTCCCCAGCCGTGTGTCCTACAACCGTTTTGTGGAACTGGAGAAAGAAGTCCTGTTGCAACTTACCGTCTTCATCAAGGAGGTCTTGCTGGGCACTTGTACCGGTATCAGCTTTGTGGATTCCACACCGCTGCGTGTATGCCGGAGACAACGCATATTGATCCATAAAACCTTTGAGGGGCTTGCGGAACGTGGAAAATGCTCCATGGGATGGTTCTTCGGCTTCAAACTGCATTTGATTATCAATGACAAAGGGGAAATCCTTAACTTTATGTTTACACCCGGAAATGTGGATGACCGTGAGCCGTTGAAACAAACCAGGTTCTTGAAAAATATAAAGGGCAAGCTCTGTGCGGACAAAGGGTACATCGGTCAGGCACTATTTGAGAATCTTTTCACGGGCGGCATACAACTGATAACCAAAGTTAAGAACAACATGAAAAATTCCCTGATGAGCGTAGCGGACAGAATCCTGCTGAGAAAACGCGCTTTGATAGAAACGGTCAATGATGAGTTGAAGAATATCGCACAGATTGAACACTCCAGACACCGTTCCTTCAATAACTTCATTGCCAATTCTCTATCTGCCATAGCAGCATACTGTTTCTTTGAAAAGAAGCCCGCCATTGACCTGTGTTTTGTCAAAGACGGGCAACTTACTATGTTTTGAATTATATCGAACTCACGTTATTGTAGATTACCATCTACAACGTTTGTAGGTTACTATCTACGACTGTATCAGATAATTTCTTTCAGCAATTCCTCCGCGGCAGTCTTCAATTGCGAGTCTTCTCCTTGTACAATGCTTGCGGGGTCGTTGGCCACACGGATGTCCGGTTCCAGTTGCGTGTTTTCCAGATAGCTCCCGTCTGGCAAGCGGTAGCCCACGATGGGAATACCAAAGACCAAGGTAGAGTCTTGCAGCCTTTCCCACGACACACTGGTCATGGTGCCCGGCACAGGCATACCCACCAGTTTGCCAAGTCCTTGGTGGCTGTACACCCAGGGCGTGCCGTGAGCGTTGGAATAGTTGGCTTCGCCCGTCAGCATGATGGAGGGTTTGTTCCAGCGTCGGCTGGGCATGTCGCAAGCTTCCTCGCCGCGAATCACCTGGGTGAAGTATTTTTGTCCGCTGAACAACACTTCGATGTCTTCGTGCAAGCGTCCTCCACCGTTGAAACGGGTGTCGATGACAATGCCCTCGCGTTGGTTATATTTGCCCAAAATGTCGGAATAGATGTTTCGGAAACTGTCGTCGTTCATCGACTGGATATGTACATATCCCAGCCTTCCATCCGACCACCTGTCTACATCTGCTGCCCGTTGCTTGACCCATCGCCGATAGAGCAAATCGTTGAAATCTCCTTGGCTGATGGGGATGATGACTTCGTCCCAACGTTTGCCCGATGTGGGGTCGAACAGCGAGAGCAGCATCTTGCGTCCCGCCTTGCCGTTGAGCAACAGGCAGGCATCGGTTTCGGGACCAATGGCTGTCCCGTCTATCTGTTCGACAATTACTCCGGCTCGTATCAGAGTCTGTGCCTTGTCGCAGGGGCCTTTCTCTACCACCTCGGCAATGCGTAGTCCCGCTCCCTGATAGTCCCAATCGAACAGCAATCCCGTTTGGGCCGTCCGCTCGCCAGGCAGGGAGGGGGAGTAGCGGCCGCCCGTGTGCGAAACGTTCAGTTCTCCCAACCATTCGCTCAGCAGTTCGGCAAAGTCATAGTTGTTGCTGATGTGGGGCAAGAATTTTCGGTAGGCTTCCGTCAGAGCCTTCCAGTCCACTTTGTGCATGTCGATGTCGTAGAACCGTTTCAGTTCTTGTTTGTAGATGTGCTCGAACATGTATGCACGTTCCTCGGCAGCATCCATCTTTACCGTGGCACTGTAAGTGACAGGCTCCAATTCGTTGTTTGCCAGGTTCAGCTTCTGCATGTTGCGTCCGTTCAACAGAAAGAGATTCTTTCCCTCCTTGTCCGTTTCCAGCGAAGCCCATCCGCGGCTCAGCCTGTGCAGCAGTTTGGTCTCTTTCTTGCGCAAATCCATCTTCCACAAAGCTATCCCGGCTTCGTAAGAAGCTATGTAGTACAGACTCTCCCCGTCTGGCGAGAGAATGGCGCTTTTTAAGTCTGAAGAATGTGGGGTGAGGCGTACGATGCGGTCTTCCAGTCCTTTTTCTTCCACCATGACAAGGTTTGCCGTACTTTTTTTCTTTTTCTCGGTATCCTTGGAAGTTTTTCCCATCTCTTTGCGCAGTTCATAGTCCTCTTTGCTTAGATTATATTTGTCATAGCTTTCTTGATTGAGAAAGACCAGCATCGCATCATTTTCCGACCCCCATGAAGCATGGGCACGCATTCCGTATCGTTCGGTCAGAAAGAGGATGGCATTGCCCTCCATCACGAATCGGGGAGACTCGCTGGTATATCCGCTTTGGGTCAGGTTGATGATGGGGGAGCCCCCGGCGGCATTTACCAATCCGATGTCACTGTACGAGTAATGGCGGTTTCCTATGAACTCTAACGTGAACCATTTCCCATCGGGCGACCAGCGGTACTCAAATCCTCCTCCAGTATTGTACCAAGTAGTTCCGTCTGTGATTTGACGCACCTGTTTGTTTTCCAGATTGACTACCATCAGCCGTTTGCGGTCTTCGATGAAAGCCAGTTCTTTGCCGTCAGGTGAGAACTGGGGGTGAGTGCGTTCTACGTTCTTAGATGGCAGTAATACTTCTTCGGTGATAACAGTTGCGTTGGGAAAGTTCGGATCTTCTTTTCGTGACAGTTTGGCCAGGTAAAGTTGCCAGTTTCCTGTCCGTTCGCTGGCATAAGCTAACGTACGGTTGTCTGCGCTGAAACTTAAGCCCTTTTCTGCAGCCGGCGTATGAGTGATTTGTCGGGTGGTACCATATTCTGTGGAGGTGACGAACACTTCTCCCCGCACAATAAACGCCACTTGTTTGCCGTCGGGCGACGGTGTTGCCGATATGGCTCCACTGGTGTATTTCAGTG
>JADILZ010000050.1 GCA_017695065.1 Candidatus Cryptobacteroides excrementipullorum | reverse complement strand
GGCTACCTGTATATAGACAAGACGGCACTCATATACGACCTGGTTCAGTCTGGCACAATATACTTTCTGAGCCGACCGCGCAGGTTCGGCAAGAGCCTCCTGGTGACGACCCTTGAGTCGTACTTCTCCGGGAGGAAGGAGCTCTTCCGCGGCCTGGCTATGGAGGGGCTGGAAAAGGACTGGACTGAATACCCGGTGCTGCATTTCGACTTCAGTGGGACGAAGTACTTCAGCGAATCCGCTCTTGAAGAGCAGCTCGACCTGCAGCTCTCCGGTTTCGAGTCCATATACGGTAAAGGTGAGGGCGAGATATCCCCGGCGGGACGCTTCGGCGGCATCATCCGTCGGGCATACCGGCAGACAGGGAGGCAGGTTGTGTTCCTGGTTGACGAGTACGACGCGCCCCTGCTTGACAGCAACTCAGACCCTGAACTGCAGGAGCGGCTGCGGAACATGCTGCGGAGCTTCTACAGCGTGGTGAAGATGAGTGACGCGATGCTGCGTTTCGTGTTCATCACGGGAATCAGCAAGTTCAGCCAGGTGAGCATCTTCAGCGAACTGAACAGCCTTCAGAACATCAGCATGAAGGACCGCTTCAGCGCAATCTGCGGGATTACGCAGAGGGAGGTCGAGGAGCAGCTGAGGCCTGACGTCGAGGCCCTGGCGCAGAAGAACGGGGAGACTTATGCTGAGGCACTGGCCCACCTGAAGAAGATGTACGACGGCTACCATTTCAGTCCCGGGTGCGAGGACATATACAACCCGTTCAGCCTGCTGAGCGCATTCAGCAATCTCGACTACGACAGTTACTGGTTCTCCTCAGGTACTCCGTCGTTCCTGATTAATCTCCTGAGAAGGAGCGAGTTCGACATCGAGAGTCTGGACAATACAGAAGCCTCTGCGGAACAGTTCGATGCCCCTACGGAGCAGGTACACACGCCGCTTCCTGTCCTTTACCAGAGCGGCTATCTTACCATCAAGGCTTATGATCCGGTATTCAGGATCTACACCCTGGCATATCCAAACGAGGAGGTCCGCCAGGGATTCATCAGTTCCCTCATTCCGTACTATGTCAATGATCCCAACCATGCCAGGAACTCCCTCATAACAGGTGTTGTCAGGGCATTATGGCAGAATGATATAGGCAAGTGCATGGAGCTCATTACCGCCTTCTTCGCATCCATCCCGTATGACCTTGACAACAAGACCGAGAAGCACTACCACACCATCTTCTACCTCCTGTTCTCCGCGATGGGCGCGTATGTCGAGAGCGAGGTCAGGAGTGCCGTCGGCCGGGCTGACATCGTCCTGAAGACCGGGACGCACATCTACGTCTTCGAGCTGAAGGTGGACGGCTCGGCGGAAGACGCGCTGAAGCAGATCGACAGCAAGGGATACCTGGTCCCGTACACCGCCGACGGGAGGAAGCTCGTGAAGGTTGGGGTCAACTTCGACTCCGCCACACGCACTGTCAGCGGGTGGAAGGCCGTGGAGGAATGACATATCTTATTTGTCAGACCGGCCGAGCGCGCCTAGGCGCATTTTATTGACCGTCAGATATTTATTTCCGCAGTAGTTCTTCCGGTACCTGTGTCATGACAGGTACCGGAAGAATTGCTGCGATTTAAACTCATTGATACACAGTACGATATTTCAAATGCGATCCGGAAGGTCTGGCGCATGAGGACGCATCATGCGTCCGGCCGGCCTGTGCATAAAAGTCCCGCATCTTCCCGTAGCTGCCTTCAGCCATTGGCAGGTTCCCTGAATTCCCCCGGACCCTAGTGTCATTCCCGGATTTAAGTTGACTCGATATGCCCTGTCGCCACGTGTGCAATGGGGCGGACTACCAATGAAAACGCACCCTAAAACGCCCCAAAAAAGTTGCATCACGACATGGGTGAAAACCTCCCCTGAGACAGGGCAGGGACCCGGAAGGGCAGACAGCCCGGAAAACATGGCGGAGACATCGACGGGGACGAAAGGAAAAAAATTCATGTGTATCAATATTTATGTTTAACTAATGTATCAACCAATGAAAAGAATCAAGCTTTTTTTCACAGTGTTGTCGGCACTGGTGGGTTCCGCACTGGCTTTGGCCCAGGATCTCACAGTGACTGGAGTGGTCACTGACTCATCCACCGGTGAACCGGTTCCGTTTGCGACAATACAGGTCAAGGGTACCCTCAACGGGGGAAGCACCGATGCCGCAGGAAACTATTCCATTCTTGTGGAGGATGATGCTGTACTGATTTTCTCTTCTATCGGCTATGTCAGCCAGGAGATTGAAGTGTCAGGCAAGGCATCTATCGATGTGTCGTTGCATCCGGATTCGGAATTGCTCGATGAAACAATTGTAGTGGCCTATGGAACGGCGAAGAAATCATCCTTTACTGGATCTGCCGGGACGGTCGGGAGCTCCAATCTCGCGAAACGTTCCGTAACCAACGTGAGCAAGGCCATCGAGGGTATGGTGGCAGGTATAACAGTCACTTCCGGTTCAGGCCAGCCTGGATCCAGCGCCTCAATAAACATCCGTGGCACAGGCTCAATTAATGCAAGCTCCCAGCCGCTTTATGTGGTGGACGGTATTCCTTTTGACGGATCGCTTTCCTCTATCAGCCCGAGTGACATCGCATCTCTGACAGTACTCAAGGACGCCTCTGCCGCAGCGCTTTACGGAGCGCGTGCAGCCAACGGTGTCATAATGATAACCACCAAGAGAGGCTCCGAAGGACGCGCTGTCGTAAACTTCAAGGCTCAGGTCGGTGTGCAGTCCCGTTCAGTAAGAAGGTATGACCTTGTGTCGCAGGACCAGTTCGTGGAACTCTCATGGGAGGCCCTCAGAAACAATTATTACCTTAACGGAGGATATTCTTTCGATGAGGCGGCTGCGCTCGCATCAGCGAACTTGTCCAGCCAGCTCGGAGGCGAACATTACAACCCGTACAAGAACTACACTTGGGATACACTTATCAATCCTTCCACAGGGAGGATTCACTCCGATGCCGTGTCCGCATGGAATGAGGACTGGATGGATGCCATAACAGATAAGACCGCTCTCCGTCAGGAATATACCCTGAGTGTAAGCGGCGGAAACGAAAAGACCAAGTACGCTTTCTCGGCCGGCTACCTCAATGACAAGGGAGTCCTGACAACCACCGGCTTCAAGAGATATTCCCTCCGTGCCAATGTTGACCATACGGCCAATGACTGGCTTCAGTTCGGTGCGAGCGCAAGCTATTCATATACTGACCAGGCAAGCACAAGCACGACAGACGGCACATACACCAGCAACGCATGGTACACCGCACAGTTCATGGCTCCTATCTATCCTGTATATCTGAAGGATGCAAATGGAGCCAACCTGCTCGACGATTCTGGGAACAGACAGTACGACTATGGTGACGGTACCAATGGGAACAACCGTCCGACAGCCTCAAGGTTCAACACACTCGGTGATCTCCATGAGAACAATTACAATACTCTCTACGACAACTCCGGGGTAAGGGCCTATGCCATATTCGGAGGGGACAAGGACATAATGGGGATATTCAGGGGCCTGTCATTCACGACAAATTTCGGAGCTGACATCGCCAACCGCAGAGTGTCCACCTACACCAACCCGTATCATGGAGACGGTACTGCCACATCAGGCTCCATCTCAAAGTATTCCACACGCACATTCTCATACACGTGGAACCAGATACTGAAATATGAGCGCACATTCGGGGATTTCCATTTCCTCGGCCAGCTCGGACATGAGTTCTACAACTACGAATACCAGTATCTCTACGGGTCACGTAACGGTGTATATCCTGGCATATTCGAGCTTGCGCCTGCTTCAGACGCGACATCGACCAACAATTCCTACTCAGAGTCATACCGCATAGAGTCCTATTTCGGACGTGTGGCGGCAGATTTTGCAGACAAGTACTATCTCGAGGCCACCTGGCGTACCGACGGTTCATCACGTTTCCACAGGGACCACAGATGGGGTCAGTTCTGGTCTCTCGGAGGTTCGTGGAGAATCTCGGAAGAGGGCTTCATGGAAAACGCTTCATGGGTCGACAACCTCACATTCAGGCTCTCATACGGCCAGCTCGGCAATGACAACATCCTGAATTCCCTCGGCGCAAGCGACTTCTATCTCTGGCAGTCCTTCTATGACCTTACATACCCTAATGCAGGAAACTCGGGAGCAGTGGTTTCCACCCTCGAGAGCACAGGCATAAGCTGGGAAAAGAAAGGTACATGGAATGCTGGCGTGGAAGGCACCTTGTTCGACAGACTTCTGGATGTCACAGTCGAATACTATTACTCCAACACCACTGACATGCTTTTGAGCTATCCAATGGCGATGTCCACCGGATTCACCGGTTATAATGCCAATGTCGGCTCGATGGTCAACCAGGGTGTGGAGGCTTCAGTAAAGGTCAACTGGGCTAACAAGCCTAAATTCCGCGCCAACTCCACCCTGATGGGATACCTGAACAGGAACAGGGTGACCGCGCTCACCGAGACCGATGAACTCACTTTCGGGGTACAGGTCATCAAAGTCGGGATGCCTATCTACACATACTATGTGCCTAAGGCAGCCGGAGTGGACCCTGCAAACGGACAGCTTCTTTACTGGGCTTATGAGACAGACGAGAACGGCAACAGGATCCCTGGTTCAGACTATGTCACCAGCGACGAGACAGCCGCCAACAACAGCAAATACTATATGGGCAGCCGCCAGCCTCTGTTCCAGGGCTCCTTCGGATCCGAGTTCTATCTGGGGAATTTCGACTTCAGCTTCCTTACCACTTTCTCAGTAGGAGGGAAAGTTTACGATTCGGTATATGCCACTGCGATGGAAGTCCAGTATGTAGGGAACAACTGGAGCAGCAACGTCCTGCGCCGCTGGCAGAAACCTGGCGACGTCACCGATGTACCTGCAGTCCTGTTCAATTCCGGAAGGCTTGCGGCTGACCGCTGGCTGATTGATGCCTCCTACTTCGCCATCAAGTCCGTACAGCTCGGCTACACCCTGCCTGCCAGACTGACTGAAAAAGCCGGGATACAGTCACTCAGGATATTCGCCACAGGTGACAACCTCGCCCTGTTCAGCAAACTCAACGGCATGAACCCTCAGTACAGCACATCAGGAGGGACAGATTTCGTATATGCCCCGACAAGGGCCATCTCGCTCGGGATTGACATCAACTTCTAAAATTCATTGGAAATGAAAAGATTTATATACATACTTCTGGCTTTGGCAGGTCTCGGGTCATCGGTTTCCTGCAATCCGGACATGCTTGACACCAACCCTACAGACAGGATTTCAGGCACCACTCTGCTCAACACCACAGAAGGCGGTTTCCAGGCACTCAACGGAAGCATCCGCATGCTGTGGCAGTGGGGGTGGACAACTTCAGGGAACCAGCACCAGTGCGTAGGCCCGCAGGGCTACAACCTCATGGCCGACCTCATGGGCGAGGACATGGTCATGGCGGCGATGGGCAACGGATGGTTCTGGTATGACTATCTTTATTCAGTGAAAGACATGTGGACAAGTTCTGCATGGAGGTCCTACGATCTCTGGAACTACTACTATACCCTCATCTCCAATGTGAACTACATCATAAACGCACAGGAGACGATGGAGGGCAGCGAAAGCGACAGGAACTATATCATCGGAAACGCATACGCAATCAGGGCGTACTGCTATGCCTATCTGGGCATGATCTTCGCCCGCAGCTATATTGGTCATGAAGACAGGCTCTGTGTGCCTATATATACCGAGCCTACCGTTTCCGGGACACCGGGGAAGGCACGCGCCACAAACAGGGAAGTGTTCGGGATGGCCATGAGCGACATCAACAACGCAATTTCCCTTATAGGCAGTACCGCAAAGCTTCATGTATCCCATTTCGACCAGTATTCTGCAAACGGGCTGAAGGCACGTATCGCCCTCTACATGGGTGACTACCAGACTGCGCATGATGCCGCGGCTGCAGCCCTTGCCGGAGGCGCGTCATACACGTTCGACCCGTCATATCACTTCAACAATGCGAGCGACGCCAGCGTCCTCTGGGGAGCCGAGATCATTGCCACGCAGGGTACGACCAATCCTCAGTTCCTCGCCCACATGGACAAGGATTTCGGAGGGTATGGTGATGCGGCCCGCAAATGCGTGTCCGAGTGGCTGTACTCGAGAATAGACGAAAATGACGCAAGGCGAGCATGGTGGACTTCGGAGGTCATGCCTGACGGCAGCACAGTGGCTCTCCAGCAGTACAAGTTCCAGTTCGGCAACAAGCAGGGCTCCGAAGTCACCGACCCGACAACAGGAGCGGACCACATATTCATGCGTGCTCCGGAGATGCAGCTCATAGTCGCTGAAACCGCATGCCGTCTCGGCAACGAGACAGAGGCCCGCGAGGCACTCAACGCGCTCATGTCAAGCCGTGAGCCGGGCTATGACTGCTCGTCCCTCTCCGGTACACAGCTCGGGGCCTTGACAACCGACGAGACAGGCTCCCTGCTTGAGGAGATCATCCTCCAGCGCAGGATCGAGCTCTGGGGCGAATACGGAAGGATCTATGACATCAAGCGCCTGCGCCAGGGATTTGAAAGGACATCGGACATGGGACACCCTGTAGATGCTATTGCAGCCCTGAACAGCCTGCATACCGAGGATCCTGAAAGTTTTGACTGGGTGATGACCGTCCCTCAGACTGAAATCGACGCAAACCCGCTGATTCTCCAGAACCCTCTCGGCAGTTATGCTTCTGGAAGCAATGAGGGGGACGATCCCGCCCTTGCCCCGCAGTCAGGAGCCACAGGCAGTGAAGGTGAATAACAATTAAACAGAACGGAAATGAAAAACGCATTCAAATATATCTCAGGCATGGCACTGCTTGCCGCAGCTGCCGCTTCCTGTGATGTCTCCGATACCAGGGAGACATACACACCCGACACCGACGGAGTAAGTTTCGTCCAAAGTGTCATCACCGCGACCGCTCTCAGCCCGGATGTGACTACATATTCAGTGGACTTGGCCAGGGGCAGGGCAGACAACGAGCTGACAGTCAATCTGACATGTTCCATCTACAACTCTTCCGATACAGGACAGTCGGAGAACCTTGCAGATGTCTTCGGGGTTCCTTCCTCAGTCACCTTCGCCCCGGGAGAATACCAGACTGAAATAACCTTCAATGTAGGGCAGATGGAAGTAGGGGAAAGCTTCAGCGGCACCATTGCAATCGCCGAAGGACAGGAATGTTTCGACCCGAATACCGCCATCAGTTCGGTAAGCATAAGCCTTGCTAAAGACTACAGCTGGATTAATCTCGGACAGGGACAGTGGTTCGACCAGTTCATGCTGATGTCAGCCACAAGTGCCAATATACAGTCAGTGGAGGTACGCAAAGCAGACGGATACGGCATCTACAGGGTTTACAATGTTTTTCCTGAGAATGTCATAAACGAGACATGGGAAGGGGACATGGTACCGGCAAATTCAAGCTCTGTTCCTGAATATATCCAGTTCACCATAGATGAGGCCGGAGCTGTAAGCTGGGGAAATACCACTTTCAATACATCCAGCGGAACCGTGTCCGCAGTCAGCACGGGCTATAACTATGCCACATACGGAGGATTTTACTATTTCCCGCCAAGTGCGCTTGACCTGGACGGGGATTCCCAGAACCTGCTGATTGAAAATGGGACCCTGGTACAGATCTGCTGGACACCATACTGCCCGGATGAAGGTATATGGTGGGGCAGTACATCATTGGCCTATCTTGCTCTTCCGGATTTCCAGGGAGACCTCGGGGCATATCTGGGATTATGAAATCCTGAAGCATGAAATGATATTGCGGGCGTGGCGGATGCCACGCCTCTTTTGAATAGAAGCATAATTCTGACAGAACTATGAATATCAGATTTTCAGCATTCTTTTTCCTGTTGGCAGTACTGAGCTCCTGCACGAGAGAGCCTTTAGATGAAGGGAAGGACGGGATGTCATCAGGCATTGCGGAAGATGTTCCGGGAACCGCTGTCCCCGGGATAGTCCAGATAAAGGTCTCCGGAGAGTATGAAGACCGGATTGAAAACCTTGACCTGTCATGTCTGGGAGACTATGACATACGGCGTTCCATACCTGACGGGGGAAAATTCGACGAAAGACACCGCAAGGCCGGATTGAGCCGCTGGTACACAGTGCGTTTCAGGCAGGACCTGCCGCTTTCGAAAGCTTCATCGGGACTGTATGGGACAGAAGGCATTGAAAAGATAAGCTTCGTGACTCCCGTGAAGACAGCCTCCGTATATCCGTTCAATGATCCCGGATTCGGCCAGCAGTGGGATTTGTGCAACTCCGGGGACCAGGATGGGATGACGGCAGGCTCCGACATAAATCTTCTGGACGCATGGGAGATTACCAGAGGCGATGAGGACGTGATTGTCGCAGTGTGTGACGCCGCTGTCGAGTACGGACACGAGGACATCGCCGGGAATATCTGGGTGAATGAGGCGGAAGCGGAAGGCCAGGCCGGTGTGGACGATGACGGCAACGGCTATGTCGATGACATCTACGGGTGGAATTTCCAGACAAGGGACAACCTCACCTCGATCGGGGCTGTCCTGACTCCAGGGGATCACGGGACACACATAGGAGGGACAATAGCTGCCGTGAACAACAACGGGACAGGGATCAACGGCATCGCCGGCGGTGACAGCCCGGAAGGTAATGGGGTACGCCTGATGAGTATCCAGACTTCCGGAGACGATCTTCCGGCATTCATCGGGGAAGCGTTGGTCTATGCCGCAGACAACGGGGCTGTACTGGTCAACTGCAGCTGGTCAGTGGATGGGGATTCCGAATTCCTGAACGAGGCCATCGATTACTTCAACACATGCGCCGGGCTTGACGGGGACGGCAACCAGACCGGACCGGTTGCCGGCGGACTGTGCATCTTTGCCGCCGGGAATGAAAGCGGCACTGTCAGCTATCCCGCAATGAACGGGAATGTAATAGCTGTCGCTTCTGTCGGGGCGGACTACCGGATTGCCTACTATTCCAACTATGGGCCGTGGGTTGACATTACCGCTCCCGGAGGGGATGCCCGCAAAGGCTATGAGATCTATTCGACATTGACCATAGGAAGCGGTTCCTACGGCAATATGCAAGGGACATCGATGGCCTGTCCCCATGTCACTGGCGTGGCGGCGCTTGTCGCGTCACGGTATGGAGGTCCGGGGTTTACGGCAGACCAGCTGAAGACCATACTTCTTGGCACCGCCAATCCAATCATCTATGATTACAATCCTTCCTATGCCGGGATGCTCGGGACCGGACTAGTCGATGCGGGTGCCGCTGTTGCAGGGGACCCCGTTCCGCCTATGCCTGTCGGTGATGACTTCAGTGCCGTTGCGAAAGGCAACAAAGCCGTCCTGGAATGGAACGCTCCGGAAGATGAGGACGGGAATGTGCCGTATTCCTACGACATATTCTATTCGGAAAATACTCTCGAGAACCTTGATCCGGACAGCCCTTCCGAAGGTGTCTCACATCTGGTATATATCCCCGGAAAAAATGAGAAAGAAAAGCTCAGCTATACTATAGACAATCTGGATTTCAATACTTTATATTATTTCAGAATCCGAAGCAGGAATATTTTCAACGATGTTTCGGAACTGTCCGGGACTATCAGCTGCGAGACAACGTCAAACACTCCTCCAGAGATTGTCGCAATAGACGGCAATTCGCTTTCACTCAAATCGCATGAGACTGGAGTACTGCGATTTGAAATACAAGATGCCGACGGGCATGACGTGGATTTCCGCGTGAATCCGGCTGACGGGACATATTCTCTCGACGGACTTGTCTCATCATTGTCTGACGACGGAATCCTGACCATTACTGTAAATGCACTGAATGCTGCGGAAGGCACAACATACAATGGTATAGTCACAGTGTCTGATTCATACTCTGAATCCGAAGCGCCATTCAGCTATTCCATAGGAGAAAACCATGCTCCGGTATTGACAGGAGGGATTGGAGACACGGTTTTCGGCTCCAGTAAAGATGGTGCAAGTTTCAGTCTTTCCGGGATATTCCATGATGAGGATTCGGAGCCTCTCAGATACGGGTACTCCATTTCAACGACAAGCATCATCGTCAGGTGCAGCATTTCAGGAGACACGTTCAGGGTGGATGCCAATTCTTACGGGCTTACCGATGTGACCCTCACAGCGACCGATGCCAGAGGTGAGGAGGCGTCCTGTACCTTCTCTGTGCTTGTGCGGGACGGCTCACAGGATGTGGACCTCTATCCCAATCCGGTGAAGGATTTCCTGAACATACGTACAGGTAAGCCTGTGACAGCGGAAATCACTGTATCCAACAAGGCCGGTGCCGCGGTACTGACCATGAAAGATGCGGAAATGGCTCCGTTCGCTCCGTTAGCAATTGATATGAAAAACCTGCCTGGAGGCATATACTATGTTCGAGTGAAAGGTGAAGGTATCGATACTTCCCGTCCAGTCGCCAAACAGTAGAATCACCATGAAAAAGACAATACCAATCATTATTTCAGCCTTATTTTTCGCAGGGCTTGATGCCGGGGCCCAGGCCTTGTCTTCGATGCTTGTCCCTTCGGATCCGGAATCTGCGGCTATGGGAGGAGTATCAGTGGCAAGTAGAGCCAATGCCTTTGCCCTGGACAACAATGCTTCCGCCATATCATTGTCGGAAAAGACTTTCGCCGTAGGTGTGAGCTACGGATACTGGGCTCCGGAGACATCGTCAAACCACAATATGGGACTCGGTGCGTTTGTACGGGTGAGCGACAGGGTCGGGATAGGGATATCCGGGAAGTACATTATGGACCGGCCCATGGATATCACCACTGAATCAGGAGCGGTGACAGGAAGATTCACCCCGCATGACCTTATAGGGAGTGCGGCTGTCTCAGTGAGGGTAGCCTGTGGGGTTGCAGTGGGTCTTACCGCCAAGATAGCAAACTCTTCCATCGGGGAAGGCCTTTCCGGGACGGCTTTCGGGGCGGACCTGTCTGTCGCATGGCACGGGAAGTCATTCAGAGCAGGAGCCGCTCTATGCAATGCCGGTTCGCGGATAAGTTACGGTGGAGACAGCTATGCCATTCCTATGTCAGTGAAAGCAGGGGCTGTATGGGAATCCTCGTTCGGGCTTGAAGCGGACATCGAGGCAGATTATCTTTTCAGCGGGGCCTTCATGGCCGGTGCCGGGCTAGAATACAGCATTTTCGATATCGGATTCGTTCGTGCAGGATACCATTATGGAGACCGGACCGAGGGTCTTGCTTCATTCGTTTCTGCTGGCGTAGGGGTAAGGTTTGCAGGACTCAGCCTGGATTTTACTTATATCACGGCTTCTCAGACTTTGAACAATACCTTGCTGTGCAGTCTTGGATATTCGTTCTGATGCAGCATCGGCATGTATAGCGAACCGTCCTGATTACCGGTACTGGCAATCAAGACGGTTCGTTATATTTATCAAGGGCCATATCGGCATGTCTTTTCAGAATAATTTTCCAAAGCGGGAAAAAATCCGTTATTTTGTAAAATATGGCTGTCCGGGGCCATGCCGGGAAAGGGGCCAATCCGGACAGGCCGGGAATATTCTGGACTTATGGAGCAGACACAACGGAAATACCCCATCGGGGTGCAGACATTCAGCAAGATACGGGAGGACGGCTACCTGTATATAGACAAGACGGCACTCATATACGACCTGGTTCAGTCTGGCACAATATACTTTCTGAGCCGACCGCGCAGGTTCGGCAAGAGCCTCCTGGTGACGACCCTTGAGTCGTACTTCTCCGG
>JADILZ010000007.1 GCA_017695065.1 Candidatus Cryptobacteroides excrementipullorum | reverse complement strand
TACGTGTATCAATATTTATGTTTAACTAAGTTCATTTTGCTTATGAAAAAAATGAAGTTGTTTTTCACAGCAATGATGGTGCTGATGACATCAGTGAGCCTTTTTGCCCAGGATGTCACAGTGACCGGAGTGGTCAGGGACGCTTCTACCGGAGAACCCGTGCCATTTGCATCGATCCAGATCAAGGGGACCCTGACAGGGGGAAGTACAGATGCGGATGGTAATTACGAGATCCTGGTCTCTGACGATGCTGTTCTTGTCTTCACTTCAATCGGCTACCAGGCACAGGAAATTGCGGTAGACGGAAGACCTCAGATCAATGTGGCTCTGGAGCCTGATTCAGAAATGCTTGACGAGACTATCGTCGTGGCTTTCGGTACTACTACCAAAGAAGCATTCACCGGATCGGCAAAAGTCCTTAAGAGCGACGAGCTGCTCAAGAACCAGACGACCAACGTGTCAGAGGCACTGGTCGGAAAGGTGGCAGGTGTGCAGTTTGCATCCGCATCAGGACGTCCAGGATCCACCCAGACTATGTATGTCAGGGGATACGGCTCTGTCAACGCAGGGAATTCCCCGCTGTGGGTCGTTGACGGCGTGCCTTATGAAGGCGACATCAACAACATCAACACCGCCGACATCGAGAGCATAAGCGTACTCAAGGATGCCGCGTCCAATGCACTTTACGGTGCGCGTGGAGCCAATGGTGTAATCATGGTTACCACCAAGAGGGCGAAATCCGGAGAGGCGAAAGTAACATTTGACGCAAAATGGGGTATGAACAACAAGGCCCTCCGTTCATACGACATCATCGACAACGCCGGAGAATTCTATGAGATGGCATACATGGCATTATATAACAACTACACCATCAATCAGGGAATGACAGCAAACGACGCCTACATGGCAGCGAACTCGCTGCTGACCTCCAACAACGCAGGTGGTGTCGGCTACAACGTCTATACAGTCCCTGACGGACAGACACTGATCGGGTCTAACGGGCGCCTGAACCCTAATGCCACACTGGGACGCAAAGTTACATATAATGGCCAGGAATACCTTCTTTATCCGGACAACTGGATGGACGAGATATACAAGAACTCATTCCGCCAGGAATACAATGTGAACGTGGCCGGAGCTACAGAGAAATCAAATTTCTATGCTTCACTCGGCTATCTTGGCAATGACGGTATTATCGCAGGCTCTTCGAACAGCCGTCTGACAGCACGTCTGCGCGGCGACTACCAGGCCAAGAAATGGCTCAAGGTCGGGGCAAACATGTCCTATACCCATTTCGTATGGAACAACGGTAATGACATAAACTCCGAGGGTGCATCAGACGGAGGTAACGCGTTCGCCACTGCATACATGATGGCTCCTATCTATCCTGTATATATCCGTGACGGAAACGGAAATATAATGAAAGACGAGTACGGGATGAACCTGTACGACTCCGGAGACGGACGTAACGGTGGCGCCCTGCGCACCAACGGAGGACAGAGCAACGACCTCCAGGACATACAGCTCAACAAGTATATCAATGAAGGCAACGCGTTCTCTGCAAACGGCTTCGTGGACATAGACATCTACAAAGGTCTCAAACTGACTGTCAACGGAAGCGTTACACTGGACGAGACCAGAGGGACAACAATGCTGAACCCGTATTACGGCCAGTTCGCTGAGTCAGGAGGAGTCATCACCAAGGAGCACGGCAGGGAAATATCGTACAACCTCCAGCAGCTCCTCACCTACACCAAGACATTCAACGATGTACACCACATGGACTTGCTTGCCGGACATGAAATGTACAACAGGAAAAGCTACGGACTCTACGCCACAAGAAGCGGGATGTTCTCTTATGACAACCTCGAGCTCAGCGGAGCCGTGGTGGATAACTCCTCTTCAGGTTCATCTCTCGCAGAATACAACAATGAAGGATATTTCTTCAGAGGCCAGTACGACTATGACAGCCGAGTCTATTTCTCAGCATCATACCGCCGCGATGCATCGTCACGCTTCCATCCTGACCATCGCTGGGGTAACTTCTGGTCCGTGGGAGCAGCGTGGATAATCAGCGATGAAAGCTGGTTCAACGCTCCGTGGATGAACATGCTGAAACTGAAAGCATCCTACGGCTCGCAGGGTAACGACAACATATCTGATTATCTTTATGTTGACTACTACTCCATTTCCAATGACGGAAGCGGCGGCATAACCACCGTGTTCGAGAGGAAAGGAAACCCGGAGATCACATGGGAGACCAACTCCAATTTCAACGTGGGTGTAGAATTCGGCTTCTGGAATGACCGTCTCTACGGAAACATCGACTTCTTCAACAGGAAGACTTCCGACATGCTCTTCTCTCTTCCTGTACCTTCCGAGGCCGGCTACAACTCCTATTATACGAATATAGGCGATATGGCCAACAGGGGTGTCGAGATTGAGCTCAACGCCGATATCATCAGGACGAAAGACCTGCTCTGGAGCTTCAACCTCAACATGACCCACTACCGCAACAAACTCCTCCGTCTGCCTGACGAGTACAAGACCAATACGACCTCAGACGGAACCATGACAGGACTCCTGGACGGGAACTATTTCCGCAGTGAAGGCGAGACTTTCTTTAACTTCTACCTTCCTACATACGCCGGAGTGGACCAGAGCACGGGACAGTCAATGTGGTATGTTTACCAGGAGAACGAGGGGACAGGCGAACTCGAGAGAGTCACTACCACTAACTACTCGGAGGCTTCTGCCAACGGACGTGAAATACAGGGTGACGCCATCCCTGACCTCTACGGAGGCTTCGGGACATCGCTCTCATGGAAGGGACTTGACTTCTCAGTGAACTTTACCTACCAGCTCGGAGGCCAGGTGTATGACTCAGGATATGCATTCTTCATGGGTTCACCTACAGGAACTTCAACGGGATCAACTTATCACCGCGACCTCTGGAATTCATGGACACCTGAAAACACAAATACAGACATTCCGCGTATGTCATACGGGGACTCATACTCCAACGGAGCTTCGGACAGGTTCCTCACGAGCGCGTCATACCTTAATTTCCAGAACGTCACACTCGGATACACTCTTCCGAGCCGCATCACACGCAAGTTCCTGGTAGAGAGTCTGCGCATATATGCGACATGCGAGAATGTATGGTACTGGTCAGCGCGTCAGGGACTTGACCCGAGACAGTCCATTTCCGGAACAACCAACCCGTTCTATTACGCACCTGTCAGGACTATTTCCGGAGGTATTACACTTACATTCTAATTTAAAGACAGAATAAACAATGAACAGATTAATAAGAAATACCTGCATAGTTGCCGGTGCTGCAGTATTGCTGTCAGGATGTATCGAAGAGACCTTCCCTGAAGGCGGATACGCCACATCGGACCAGATCGCCGAATCCCCTATCGCCACAGAGGGAATGATCGCATCCATACCGACAATAATGATAACGAACTACCTTAATTTGGGGGAACATGTAGATTTCGGATATCCGGGTATAATGGGGGCGAACGACCGTCTTGCCGGAGATGTATTCCCGGTGGCGGGCAATATGCCTGGAGGAAACCAGTACTACGACCGCTGGCAGCCATGGCTCTACCCATGTCAGACATCAGCGCTTAATGCCGCAAGCGGATGGTCCATGCTGCACTATATGAACTACTACCAGTTCATAAAGGCAGCGAATGACGTCCTTGCCACAGTAGGTGAAGATGAGTCCCTGAGCGAATACAGAGGCGTCGCAAAAGCATTCAGGGCTCTGTTTTATCTCGACCTTGTAAGGCATTATGACCCTCTTCCTGCGAAAGCTCCGCTGCTCACTGACTATGAGTCCAACAGAGCAAAGGTAGACGGACTTACCGTGCCTCTCGTGACAGAGACATCCACAGTGGACGAATTGCGCAATAATCCGCGCATGACACGTGAGGCGGCTTTCGAATTCATCTTCGCTGACCTTGATGATGCAGAGGCCTGCCTTGCAAACTACACCCCGGCACAGAAGAACCTTCCGTCACTGGCAGTTGTATACGGGCTGAAGGCAAGGGCATATCTTTGGCTTGGAGGTTTCTCTGACGTGAATTACGAGAATGTCCCTACAGGAGAAGCAGCCTACAGGCTTGCTGCGGAATACGCCCGCAAGGCAATCGACGCGTCAGGATGTACCATCATGACATCTGCGCAGTGGCTTGACCCTGCTACAGGGTTCAACACAGTCAATGCCGCATGGATGTGGGCCATGATCCAGTCCACGGACACAGTCCTGAACAACCTCCTTTCATGGAGTGCACACATGAGCCTGGACGCGATGTACGGATACGGGTATAACTCACAGCCGGGTATCCCTTCAAATCTCTATGCCCGTATAAGCGCCAATGACTTCCGCCGTAACTCCTTCGTGAACCCTGATCGTGACTGGGCTTCCTTCCAGCCTTATACCAACCTTACCGAAGAGGAGTTCGAGATCATTGCCCCTTATGCAAGCGCCAAGTTCCACACTGCAGGCGGAGAGAAGTCAGATTACTCCACTGCCAACGTCACAAGCATACCTCTGATGAGGGTGGAAGAGATGTATCTTACAGAAGCTGAAGCTACAGCGCATTACGATGAGGCTACAGGCAGAAAGCTGCTCGAGGACTTCATGTCATACAGGGCACCGGGATATACAGTACCGGCGGCAAACTCTTCCGGAGACTTGCTTATCGACGAGATTATCTTCCAGAAGAGGATAGAGCTCTGGGGAGAAGGACTTATCCTCTTTGATCTCAAGAGACTGAACATGAGCATACAGAACGGCTCCAACAACGCCCCGTCCGGAGCGGAAGTCGATACAGAGGGACGGGCGCCGTGGTGGAACCAGACTATACCGGTCTCCATAGCGCAGAGGAACACTGTCCTGCTCAATACGAACAATCCGGATCCATGTATGTCATATAACTTGCAATAATCAGAACAGATCCATATGAAAAATATAAGAACGATTTTATTTTCCGCCCTTGCGCTCCTCTCTGCAGGATTCGTGTCCTGCACCGAAGAGGAGTTCCAGCCGGGGCCTGTTGAAGACGGCGCCCAGGTGTATTTCCCTGACACCGTACCTACACAGTATGATATAGAGGACAATGTGTCTTCAGTGACCATCCCCGTAAAAAGGATGTCCACTGAAGGAGAGCTCACCGTGAGTGTCCTTGCGGATCTCACCCAGATCGAGACCTCAGCACAGTCACTCTTCACAGTACCGGAATCAGTGACATTCTCTGACGGGCAGGCAGACGGCTCAGTGGTGATTTCATTCACACGCGACGCTCTTACCGACGGTACCGACTACCCTATAAACCTGCTCCTGAATGATGCCGACAACACTACATCCTACGGGCACAGCCAGCTGACAATCACCATCACACCATGGCCGTGGGAACTTATAGGCACAGGGAAATACAGGGATGATTTCCTTACCGTCTATACTGGAGTACAACCTATTGAAGTCGATGTCAATATACACAGGCACAAGACTCAGGAGGGCGTTTATATGCTTGAGGAACCATTCGGATGGTCTCTGCTTACAGAAGCACTCGGAGGGACTCAGGAAGAACTTTCAGAACAGTTCTCCTATACACCGACCAACATTACGGTTCAGCTTGTAGACAACAATCCTGCCCAAGTATACATCCCTCTACAGTTTACTGGAATAACAGAAAACGTCAATGGTTACGGCGCACATAATATAGGTACACTGGCTTCCTCTTCAGGAACTCCGGCATACGGTACATTGTCAGAAGGGGTCATCACTTTCCCTACAAATGCGCTTGGACTCCAGTTCGCCGGCACAAATCAGACACTTCAGGCGAATGGCAACGGCATGTTCCGCATTGTCCTTCCTGGTTATGAAGCCCGTGACTATTCCCTTGCAGCATCATATAGCGGTATGAGGATAGCTTCTGACAACACGACAGCTTCTGCAGTATTTGACTTCACATACGGAGCCGATGTCACAGGGATAAGCTATGTGTTCGCATCTGGAGACATTACGGCAGACCCATCGGCTGTCATAGCATCGGTTGCCGACGGTACTGCGGAGAACATCTATGAGGTTGAGAATTTCGTCCAGGGCGGGGAGACCGTCTCCGTAGAAGCGGATCTGCAACCCGGGGTATACACCCTGGTAGCGCTGCCAGCCGACGCCTCAGGGGCTCTCAGGGCTGATGACGCCGCTGTCCACCAGTTCTACTTCCCTGGCGCCGGGGCTACTGAGGACCACCCTTGCGATGTCAGCACCGAGCTGTTCTGGATAAGCAGCCGGCCGGAATTCGCAGACGATGTCGCCGACAACCCGGACTATTCGACACTCGGCTTCGCAGTGAACGGAAGCGAGCTGCGCTCTGCGAAATACCTGATGGCGACGACAGCGGTCCTCAACGAGTACGATGAGTCCGAGTGGCCTGCCCTCGTCGAAGCCAATGGATATGACCTGGGGTCAGATGCCATCACAGCCATCAACAGCGGACAGACATACATGAGCTATTTCAGGAACCTGTCTTCAAACACATCCTACACCATCGTCATCCTGGCCACGAACGTATATGGGGAGTCAGGAATCGCATCATCTGACTACAGTACAGATGCAATGCCGTACAGCGGTGAACTGGTGATAGGGAACTACTCAATGAGCAGTTCAGTCACAGCGGAGGATGGCAATACATACAATTACAGCACTGTCCTCGAAGTAGCCCCTACGGTGGGCAGCGAGACGGACTTTGTGGTCTACAATCTTTTTGAGGGAGATGGTCTGGGATGGAATGCAAAATATGACAGTGCGGCCGGCACGCTCACGCTTGACGGGTCAAGCCCGTCAATAACAAGCGAAGATCCAAATGCGAACAATTTCTTCGGTACGGGGATCAGTTTCGGTGGCGGCATTGTGGTGGCATATCTTTCATACTCAGACCCGCAAGGAGACGCGAATCTCCCGCTTGTATTCACTGTAGACAGCGAGCACTATCTTTCCGGCCTTGAGAATTATCTCCAGGTACTAGTGTCAACGGACGGAGGGGAATCAATGTACATATACGGTGATTATGGTCCTGGAATGACATCCATAGAATATGTGTCCGATGCTGCCGGTACGGCTTCAGTGTCGAGTGTCCCGGCAATGGGCATGGCGTCGTCTTATCCTATAAGACAGTACACTGTGAACAGGAATGCTTATGTCGCGAGAAGTCTCAAAGCAGATCCATCTTCGGTGGCAGCATCCTCTCCGGTGACCGTCTCAGTGAGGACAGGCGTATGCGACCCTCTTCCGAAGGACCCGGGGACAAGGTACAGGGTCCGCACAGTGGCGGAAGCGGCTCCGTCAGTCCTGAAATGACCAGGGCCGGACAGGCAAGCGCTTAAGGTACACCTGCGGGGACAGACTGTCTCCGCAGGTATACTTTGTTTAACAGACAGACAGGATTTCCGGGAAGATCCGGGACAGTCTATGAAGACGGCCACGACTTTGCCTGCGGAATCCTGAGTTTTTTTATTATAATTGTGGCCTTTCATGGGGATGGTTTCCCGGAAGGCGGATTTTAATGTTTGGTGATATGCTGAAAAAGAGAATCATGTATGGGATGATGTCGGCAGGGCTGCTGCTGGCCTCGTGCACGGAAGGCCCTCTGCCGACAGGTGCTGGAGACGTCCCGGCGGAAGATGTGACCTCCAAGCTGATCTTCACATCGGAGCATGCCGTTCCCGGGCGGCTCCTCGTGTACTTCAGCGAAGAGGCCGTGAGGGATGTCGAATCCTCGGCCCTGACCAAGTCAGGAGTCCGGACGCGGTCCGGCCTTCCGGATGTGGACGCGGTACTTGAGGAGATAGGTGCGAGCTCGGTCCACAGGCTGTTCCCCTATGCCGGCAAGGACGAGGGGCGCACCAGGGCCGCAGGCCTTCACAGGTGGTATGTGCTGGAGTTCGGTGATGAGGTGGACCTTGACAGGGCGGCCCTCGCCCTTGCCGGGTGCGGCGAGGTGAGCGGGGTGGAGTTCAACCGGAGGCTCAAGAGGGCGGACAGCTTCAAGGCGGTCAGGGCCGGGGCCCCTTCCGCGGCGCAGTCGGCGGAGTCCCCCGCCTTCAACGACCCGTACCTGCCTTCCCAGTGGCACTACGACAACACCGGGGACACGGGGATCTACCCGGGCATACGCGCAGGGGCGGACGCGAACTGCGCTGCCGCCTGGCAGCTGTGCACCGGGGACCCGAGGGTGGTCGTGGCGGTGGTGGACGACTGCGTAC
>JADILZ010000049.1 GCA_017695065.1 Candidatus Cryptobacteroides excrementipullorum | reverse complement strand
TCCTTTTTTCGTAGAGGAAAGGCTAAAACACGCACAAATGTATATTGTTTTTTTATCATAAACAAAATTTTCTATTAAAAAGTCTGAAAAATTCTGTTGTCAGAGGTCGGTAAAATGACTTTTACGGGCCTACTGGGCTGCAAAAGGTGGTTGTTACAATGTGTGATAAATCACCTCACACTTCTCTACTCCCGAAACATTTGAATTCCAGATAGTTCCAGACGCTGCCAGAAGCAGTGTCCGGGGCCCTTGCGTACGATTTGCATACACACAGTCAATATTAATTTCACCTGGAGTCCACCCTAACAGGCTGTCAATAAGCAAGTTCAGTATAGAAAGGGCGATTATCGCGATTTGCATACCATTAACATACAGACCCAGACTACCTTCCGTTGCCAAGTTCCGGATGACCGTACTCCTACAAAAACATCGTCATATACACCGGAATATACTCAACCACATTCTCCCTCCTGTAATCCTTGGTATAAATCAGATACCTGCTCATTATCCGGTCCGAGAATTTGGAGCAGAACACGTCCAATGACTTATGGGTCTTGTAACCCGATGATTTCACCTCTATTGGCGAAATCTTATGTCTGTCCGGAATGACAAAGTCTATCTCGTAATATTTCTTCCCTTCGGCATATGGGATGGTATGATAGAACAGGTTCTTCCCCGTAGCTCTCAGCATTTGGGCTATGACATTCTCATAGACATATCCCAGATTGGTGCTGAGCTTGTCATTCAACAGCTTTTCATAAATCACATTCTCAGTAATATCTGCATCCTTGAACGCAAGTGTGACAAACAGACCGGTATCCGATGCATACATCTTGAAGTATTCTTCATTCTTTGTCAAGGCCAGTCCCGCATTTGGGTCATCTGAATGGTACACTACATTGACCGTCATGGAATCTTCCATCTCTTTCACGATATTTACAACCCTTTCCACTCTATCTTCTTCAATAGCCTTTCCTACCTGATAACGCATCGTGTTCCTGCTGAGTTGGGCGGGGATAGCGTCGTACAACGCCTTGGCTCTTCCCGAATCGTCAATCTTTCCGAAGTCTTCTTCATAAAGAGAGATTATTTCCCGCTTCGTCTGATCAACGGCCGTAAAATTGTTCGTCCTGATATAGGCTGAAACAGCCTGCGGCATCCCCCCTACAAGCATATACAGGCGGAAATCTCGCATGAGCTTGCGATGAACGGCATCGCCTAAAGGCATCTTCTTTTCAAATGCGCTACGTAACAAGGGAATTGTAGCAATATCCCCAAGAGCCCATCTGAATTCCTCATAGTCCATAGGATACATGTCCACTTTTGTTTCCTCACTTGGGACAAGGATATTGCGGCCCTTTGAACGGACCGAAATCAGGGAGCCGGTCTCAATATAATCATAGCGATGATCCTTCACAAGATGCTTGATGGCCTGTCTCGCAAGCGGCTGGAGCTGGACTTCATCAAATATGATCACAGACTCCCTTTCATACAGTCGGACCTGATAGATGAACTGCAACCTGATAAACAGGTAATTCAAGTCTGAAATATCTTTGAACAGGTCACTCACCTCCTTTGACACCTTCGAAAAGTCAATCAATATATATGACTTATACTCATGGCGCGCGAATTCCTCCGCAATGGTAGATTTCCCGACACGTCTGGCTCCCTGTATCAGCAGAGCAGTATCACCGTTGCGCTCAGACTTCCATTTGAGCATCGTATTGTAAATTTTTCGTCTGAAATAAATTACATTATCTTCCATCATCTTGGGATTTATACGCGAATATACGCCTTATAAACAGCTCCACCAAATTTCAGATATACAAAATGTCATTATCCACCAAATTTTATTTACAGGTTTTGTCAATGAGCACCAAATTTCCTCTACTTCCGGGGGAATAGGTTCCGTAAAAAACGGCAGGTCGGAAAATGACTCCTGCCCCCGGTGACATCCGTTCATCAGGGGCAGGAGTTTTCTTATGTTTAAAAAGGGAGCCGGCGAGGTAATGGATAGATAATGCATGTGTGTAAATGTAAGTGTGTGTAGAGTTTATTACCTGGAATGTCGCCGGGCTCCCCTGTTCGCATCTCACGACGCGTATTCTTTCACACTGGCAGCCGCTATTCCTCCCAGCCGACTATGCAGATAACGACCCTGTTCTCCTCCGGACTGCCATACGGAGCTACTGTGTCCCCCTTGTAGTCAACCTTGATCCGGCCACCATCAACGCCTGCTTCCTCAAGGGCTGCGGCTACTGCCTCGGCACGCTTCTGGGACAGGTACATGTTGCGCTTAGCACTGCCTGTCTGCGCATCTGCATAGCCCGTCAGAACTACAGTCGCTCCTGGAGTGGACTTTACCTTCTGTGCCACGCTCCCGATCTTGCCAGACTCCGTATCCCTTATCTCATACTTCCCGATCACGAAATACACGTTCTCCCTGTATTCCCTGGCCTGAGGGGCCGGCTTTGGCGCCGGCTTCACTTCCGGCTCAGGCTTAGGCTCGGGTTTCGGCTCCTCCTTTGGCTCCGGTGCAGGCGCCGGGGCCGGTGTGTATGCCGGTTCCGTAGCCGCACTGCTCCGGCGGTGCTTCTTCATGCCGATCCTGAAGGTGAAACCAGCCTGCGCCCCAAGCTGCCAGTCCACTGCGCTGCCGACCTTTGAGTTGAACCTGTCGCTCAGGAAGTTACCGTTAACCTCCAGATTGAACTGCACTGCATCGGTGATGCGGATTCCAGTGCCGACTCCGAAACGGCCCGCAGGGAAGACCTTGCTCCCGTCCCACAACAGGTTGTCGGACGGAAACGATGCCCGAAGAGACTGTGCCTCGTCGTTGTTGAATGACCCGTTTATTCCTACTCCCGCAAACAGGTACGGGCTCACTGCACGGCTGACACGGTAACCGCTGAAGATGCTGCACAGGTCAACCATCACATCTACGTTCCCCTGAAGGAAGTTGTACTTATAGACC
>JADILZ010000048.1 GCA_017695065.1 Candidatus Cryptobacteroides excrementipullorum | reverse complement strand
TTAGACAGACAGGATTTCTGTTAACAGGGCCCATCAGGGCCGCACCGGAACGTCAGCGAGGTTTCCGTCAGGGAAACCGAAGCAGTGGAGGTGCCGGCGCAGCGAAGCGGAGCCGCATGCCCCACCGGGGCTGTCACCGTCAGGTGACTGGGGGTGGACAGGCAGGATTTCTGTAAGAAATCCGGTCATAAATGATAAGATATTGATTTTTAGGATAATATTGTTAAACATAAATTCGTCGAACTGACGTTAATATAAAAGATATGGCAGAAGCGGAAAATATCATAATAAGGGATACCCTTGACGGGCTGGGTACGGACGCTTACAGCGATTATCTGGCCCATGCCCTTTGTCTGGAAGGCAGCTGCAGACTGAAGTACAACGGGGATGAGCGTGAACTGCAGGCCGGAGACCTGATGATTGTCCGCAAAGGGAAACTGGTGGAACGCATACGCCCGTCAGAAGATTTCCGGGTAAAGATTATATACGTCACATCTGAATTTATAGTGCTCTCCACGCCGCTGAGCAACTACGGCATGAAAGGCCAGCTGGCCCTGTTCCTCAATCCCATAATGAAACTCGACGCCGGGCAGCAGGAACAGTGCCGCAGGGATTTCGAGATGGTGGAGGCACGGCTGGCGCAGACAGACCACCATTTCCGCAGGGACATGCTGATAGCCTCCGTACAGATGCTCATACTTGATTTCTTCGATTTCCATTCACATCTTTACGGGGTGGACAACATCCCGCTTCAAAGCGCCGCCATCATGAGCCGGTTTCTCAACATGCTGGAGAACGGGGCATACCGCGAGCACCGCGAAGTGAGTTGGTACGCCGACAAGCTGTGTGTCACTCCCAAATACCTGTCCGAAATCTCCCGGAAGATAAGCGGCTATGCCGCCAACTACTGGATAACCCGTTACACTGTCCTGGACATTTCCCGTCTGCTCAGGGACAAGTCCCTGACCTTTGTCCGCATTTCGGACATGTTCGGCTTCTCTTCGCCTGCCTATTTCAGCCGCTACGTGCAGCAGCACCTGGGGGTAAGCCCGACGGAGTACAGGGGATGAGATGCATTCCTGGACAGGCTTACAGATAATTCCGGAATATATGCTTCTTTTGCGGATAATACGGTTATTTGACTGTTTCTCCCAGTCCTCTACTTCCCAAGGCTTGTCAGGAACTTTACCGTGTCCGGAGCATAATGCGAGAAGAACAGGCTTTCGCCATTGTCCAGCTTGCCGATAGCCTCCATGTCTTCTGCTGAAAGCGAGAAGTCGAATACATCGAGGTTCTGCACCATGCGTTCCTTGTGAGTGGACTTCGGAATGACTACCACACCGCGCTGGATGAGGAAGCGCAGGGCGGTCTGTGCCACGGACTTGCCGTATTTCCCTCCGATGGCTTTCAGCACCGGGTTGGAGAAGAAGCCATTACGTCCTTCGGCGAATGGTCCCCACGACATGATCTGCGTACCGTACTCTTTCATGATGCGCTGTGCTTCCACCTGCTGGTTGAACACATGGGTCTCCACCTGGTTCACCATCGGCTTGATGTCGCAGAACTCGGCGATGTCGATGAAACGGTCGGGATAGAAGTTCGACACACCGATAGCACGCAGCTTGCCAGCACGGTAGGCCTCCTCCATGGCACGGTAGGTGCCGTAGTAGTCGTTGAAAGGCTGGTGGATAAGCAGAAGGTCGATGTAGTCTGTCTGGAGTTTGCGCAGGGATTCGTCGATGGAAGCCTTCGCTTTCTCATACCCGGCATTGGAAATCCACACCTTTGTCACCAGGAAAAGCTCATCGCGCGGTATTCCGCTTTTCTTCACGGCATTGCCCACGCCTTCCTCGTTGTAGTAAGCCTGCGCCGTGTCTATCATCCGATAACCCACGCTCAGGGCGTCTGATACGCAACGCTCACACTCTTCAGGAGTAACCTGATATACACCATAACCTAAAATCGGCATCTCAACGCCGTTTGATAATCTTACTGTTTGCATAATTCGTTGTTTTTACCGGTTATTGTTTAATCACATCATTCATTCTGCCGGATGTATGTATCCGGTGTCTGACTGTGGTGCAAAGTTACAATGCTTTTATGCTTCCAATGTTTCACAAAAGGCGCATAAAATTTCACTGAATGCACAAATCGTTTTGCGTTCTCCTGATAATGCAGTAATTTCGCCGCATGTCAAGGGATGAAGGACTGAAAATAGTATATTCCACTCTGTTCCAGCTGATAGGCTCGGTGAAACTGAAAGGCTGGTGCATACACATGGTGTGCCTGCAAGGGGAAGGCTCTTTCACTTACGGCGGCCGTCCGTTTCATGTGAAGAAGCATGACGCCGTGGTCATCAACGCACCCCATCAAGTGAATGTATCCGGCCAGAGTGAAGATTTGAAAGTGGAAATCCTGGCAGCTCCGCAAGATTTCCTCTCAAACCAGCTTCCTGCAAACAACTATGGTATAGGAGGCAGCATCAGCCTATATGACAACCCTGTCATAACATTGTCAGCAGAGGATGCTGAAAAACTGGTGCGCGACATACACAATATCCGCGACCGCATCGAAGATACCGGCCATCTGTTTTACCGCGAGCTGATAGGCGGGCTGGCACTTCCGCTGATCTACGATCTGTTTTACTTTCACGCAAAGAACCGTGCCCCGATATTCGCTACGGACAGGAGCATGTATGTGGTAAAGGAACTGATGGCGCTGCTGGAGAGCGGGCGCAGCAAGAAATACCGTGAAGTCGCCTATTATGCCGGACAACTGAACGTATCTGTCAAATACCTGTCCAATACCGTAAAGCGGCAGACGGGGAACAGTGTCACTTATTACATCGACCGCTTTACTGTCCCGATGATTAAGGAGTATCTCGAAAAATCGACGCTGTCCATTGTACAGATAGCGGAGGAAATGAACTTCGCGACACTCTCTTATTTCAGCCGGTATGTGACCAGGCATCTGGGCATGTCGCCGAAGGCCTACCGGAAATCTCTGGCCCCGAAATGATTCTCCGCCGTAGATTCAACACCGAAGTGCAACAGTCAGTAGCCCAAGGACATAGATAAGCAATCTATGTGATATTGCCATTCTGCGAAGCCAGCCCCTCAAACGGGAACCGGATGATGGCGGGCGTGGTATCCTGCGGCAGCGGAAAGTTCCGCCCCGGCTTTGGAGCGGAACATATCATTTGATGTCACTTGTACAGAACTTTTGCCAGCTCTCCCAGACCATCTGCACCGGGCAGTTCCGGATAGGCTTTTTTCATACCGTCCACGAAGTCCTGTGCCGTCCGGCTGTCACCGAGCACTTCCTTCATTTTCTTCAGATAGTCGATCTTGAACTGTACGGCATCGGCCTTAGCTGCCCCGCCGTGTCCGCCGATGAACAGTTCCGCTCCGGATTCCAGAGACTTCCGGGCTTCGGCGATTTCAGCGTCGATGGCTGCCGGACGCATGGATGCCGGGGGTCAAGTCTTTGGGCGAGTTCTATCTCGGGACACTTATGAATGAGAAGGACAT
>JADILZ010000047.1 GCA_017695065.1 Candidatus Cryptobacteroides excrementipullorum | reverse complement strand
GGGGTTTAGACAGACAGGATTTCTGGAAGAAATCCTTAACGTCAGTGTGACGGATTCCGGTCATAAATGATAAAATATTGATTTTTAATATAATGCTGTTAAACATAAATTCGTCGAACTGACGTTATTTTAAGATTCTGGTGCAAAGGTAGCGGGTTTTACAGAGAAAGGCTTTGCCCGTAGGCTCAAAGTATTTTGCTGTACAGTTCAAAAGAAATTGTCAGAGGCTGTGAGCAGGAGAACAGCCGTACAGTCCCTTGTACACTTTCGAGAAGTGCGACAGGTTCTTAAAGCCTACACTGTAGCAAATGTCGGTCACTTTCTGTGTTCCGGACAGTATGAGTGCGTGCGCGGCTTCCAGCCTGCGGCGTATCACCCATTTTTGTGGGGGCAGGTCGCTGACTTTACTGAAATCCCGTTTGAATGTGGCAAGGCTTCGTCCGGTGTAATTGGCCATTTCCTCCAACGAGAGGTCGTTGGTGTAGTTCTGTTCCATGAAGTTCATGATATCTATCTTCCACGGGTCGGCAAAGTCGAAAAGCGAGGCATACAGGTTCTTGTCGGTATTCAGGAGTATGTACAATCCTTCTGTCATCTTCAGCTCCAGCAGTTCGTCCGTAGGCTGGATGCCGGAATTGAAATAAGGGGTCATGGACTCGAACAGGCTTACGATGTCGGGGCGGTTGGACGGCAGTCTGTAAAGGCTGACTTTGTTCCGCCGTGCATCTTGTGGCAGGCTTTCCTTGTTCAGGCGGTTGTAAAAACCACGCAGGAATTTGTCGGTGAACATCAGGAATATGGCCTTGAACTGTTCTCCCTTGTATGCCTGCTTGGTGAGCTGCACGCTGAAATCCTTGCGGATGAATGCACAATCTCCCTTGTGCAGTCCGGTGATCTTTTCGCGTTCCTTTATCTCCAGCTCGCCGGAATACATATAGACCAGCACATGCGAATGGTTGCGGTGAAGGCAACTGCTTCCGTTGTCTGAATACATGGCAAGGAAGATGTCCGAGTATCGCAACGTATTGATTCCTTTTGTTTCCATCATTTATCGTTTTCCAGAGCAAAGGTAACCATTTGCTGTGATAATCTGTTTGCCGTAAGGCTCATTTTCCGGTTGAAACTCTTCCTGTGCTGTACTGCCACCTCTGGACGTTGGCGGCTGATTGACCTTTTCACCAATGTTATTTGAGCCTCACACCAATCATGCGGCAGCTTTTTCAGCGTATCTTTGCATCGTGACAAGAAATCAAACGGTAGGATATGATGAAACGAAAACTATTATTCAAAACAACATTCATGGCCTTGCTCGCCTGCCTTTGCGGCACGGGCAGCCTTGCAGCACAGGAAAATCAAATTAATACGAACAACATCATGGAAGAAAAACTGAATCTTACGCAAGAGTGGGATAAGGTGTTCCCTCTGAGTGACGAAGTAAGTCACAGCAAAATCACGTTCCACAACCGTTACGGCATCACACTTGCCGCCGACCTCTACATACCCAAAGGTGCAATGGGCAAACTGCCTGCAATCGCTGTCAGCGGCCCGTTCGGGGCAGTCAAGGAGCAGGCTTCGGGACTGTATGCACAGGAATTGGCAAAACGCGGCTTCCTCACTATCGCCTTCGACCCGTCATTCACCGGAGAGAGCGGCGGCCAGCCTCGTTATGTGGCATCGCCCGACATCAATACCGAGGACTTCTGCGCAGCGGTGGACTACCTCTCCACTCGTGACGACGTGAATCCGGAACAGATAGGCATCCTCGGTATCTGCGGCTGGGGAGGTATGGCAGTCAATGCAGCAGCTATCGACACCCGCATCAAGGCCACCGTTGCCGCCACAATGTACGACATGAGCCGTGTCAATGCCAACGGCTATTTCGATGCCGCCGACAATGCAGATGCGCGCAACGAACTGCGCCGCCAGTTGAACGCACAGCGCACAACGGATTACCGTAACGGTTCGTACGAACTTGCCGGAGGTCTGCCCGATGCAGTACCTGATGACGCTCCACAATTCCTGAAAGACTATTTCGCCTACTACAAGACGGAGCGCGGCTACCACAAGCGTTCGCTCAACTCCAACGGCGGATGGAACAAGACCTCGACACTCTCGTTCCTGAACATGCCGATACTGTCGTATGCAGGCGAAATCCGCAGTGCCGTGCTGCTTGTCCACGGGGAGAAGGCCCATTCGCGCTACTTCAGCGAGGATACCTATAAAAAACTGACCGGCAACAACAAGGAGCTGCTGATTATCCCCGGTGCCAACCATACCGATCTCTACGACAACTTCGACAAGATACCGTTTGACAAGATAGAAGCGTTCTATCGCGAATATCTGAAATGATAAACGGTATGCAAAGGCTCATTACTTTCCGGGACGGGCAGCAGGTCTGCCCGCTCGGACAAGGTACCTACCGGATGGGGCGCAGACGAACATGAAGACCATCGTCAAGCACCGCAACGCGTTCGACAGTCTGTATAAACGCACGCCAAGCCTGTTCTACCTGGAAAGTATCGAACCTGCGGAAGTCCAGGCCATCGAAAGAGATGACTTTTTCAATCTTGTGGAGCATGACCCCTCGGTAAGGAAGCTGTATGAGGAAAAGCTCATTGACCGCTTTCATGCATACCAGCAATTATTCCTCTCTGCTGTTTTCACAGGAACAGTGCTGCATATTGCAGGTCACGGGAACAGTCATGAACTGTGGCATACATGGGCTTCGGCGCATATCGTAGCCAGTGTTTTGTTTACGGTATTAATTACATTCCATGTCAGGACCCACTGGGGATGGTACAGAAGCCTGTTCCGAAATGGACTTGGGCGAAAAAGCCATGTTACCGTTGCCGTGTCTTTGATATTTATTATTTTAGCTTTCTCCGGGTATGCCCTGTTAGGAGTGAATGGTGCACTTGACCGACAGATTTAAACACAGTCTAATTTACGAATTATCAACATATTAATATCAATACCATTCTCCCGGTCCCCTTTCTGATATTGGGATCGGGAGAATAATATCAAAGACAAGTAGTTGAAAACTAAACAGTTACATAAAACAGAACTCCGCCGGACAAAGGATGTGATATCATTCAGCAATGCCACGGCAGGGAAACATCAGGGCCGCACCGGAACGTCAACGAGGTTTCCGTGAGGGAACCGAAGCAGCGCAGGTGCCGGTGAAGCGCAGCGGAGCCGCATGCCCCGACGGGGCTGTCACCGACAGGTGACTGGAGGGTGAACAGGCAGGATTTCCGGAGGAAATCCTTAACGTCAGTATGACGAATTTCGGTCAAAGAAGATAAAATATTGACTTTTATGACAATACTATTAAACATTAATTCGTCGAACTGACGTTAAAATAAATAAGGAGAAAAACAATGAAAGTATTGCTGATTAACGGAAGCCCGAGGGGTAAAGGAAACACTTACATTGCCTTGTCGGAAGTTGCGAAGGCACTGGAGGCGAATGGTGTGGAAACTGAAATCGTCTCAATCGGAACGAAAGCAGTGCAGGGATGCATCGCCTGCAACCGTTGTGCAGAATCGGGAACGTGCGTATTCGGAGATGCGCTGTACATCACGGTCCGAGAGAAACTGGAAACTGCGGATGGCATCGTCATCGGTTCGCCCGTCTATTATGCAGGTCCCAACGGCTCTCTTTGCGCCCTGCTTGACAGGCTGTTCTATTCATCATCGTCGCTGCTGCGCTACAAACCGGCAGCCTGCGTAGCCGTCTGCC
>JADILZ010000046.1 GCA_017695065.1 Candidatus Cryptobacteroides excrementipullorum | reverse complement strand
TGGGGATTAGATTATATGATTAAACGCAAGTTTAATCATTAACGTCAGTGTGACGGATTCCGATCATAAACGGTAAAATGTTGATTTTTAGGATAATATTGTTAAACATAAATTCGTCGAACTGACGTTATTTTAGTTATACTTAAAGAGGTTCGTCCTCGAAGGCGCGGCCGGGAGTGCTCTCCGCCGCGCTTTTTCATCATCAGGTGCGTATGCTGGAAAGGGTTGCCGGTCAGTTGCTTACCAGGGCCAGTGTGGCTATGCTGATACGAGTGTCGCGTGAGACTGTCCGGACGGCTTGCCAGCATGCGTACAAGGTGGCCCCCGTGGTGAACACATCGTCCACCAGGAGTATGTGTCGTATGCCTGGCGGGATGCTTTTCCGGGCTGCGAACGCTGACCTGACATTGTCCTCCTTTCCCTTGATGTCCAGGCGCGTCTGTGTGGCTGTCCTTCTGCTGCGGAACAGGATTCCTGTGCAGAGGTCCGCGTGGATTCTTCCTGCTATGCCGCGTGCGATGACTTCCGCCTGGTTGTATCCACGTTTCCACTTCCTGGTCCAGTGAAGTGGTACCGGAATGACCATGTCTATGTCTCCCAGGACAGGGGACAGGCATATCATCTCCCCGAGCATCCTTCCGAAGAACAGCCCGAGAGGGATGTCCATACGGTACTTCACGCTGTAAGGTATGTGTCTGTAAAGGGCTTCCGAGTTGAAGAAGAACAATGATGTTGCATAGCAGTAGGGGATATGCCTGCCCGGGAAACAGGATTGTTCCCCGTCCTTGAAGAGGTTTTCCTGGATACGTTCGTTGAAGCGGTCTGCCATGGCGTTGTGCGGGAGCGCCCAGTTGAATGTGAGCGGCAGGTCTGCGAGGCAGGATGTGCAGATGTGTTTCTCGAATGACAGCAGCCTCCTTCCGCAGACCGTACATGTACGGGGAAGGACCAGGTCTGAGATACATGCCAGTGGCCGTTTGAATGGTTCCATGTAGCAAATGCTTTTCCGGCCGAATATAAGGAGGCATCCCGTACTTGGTATATAAAAAAGAGAAAAATCCGGACTGTCAACGCCGGATTTTTCTCTTTCTTTATGTTTTTACCGCGCTCCGGGGCTTCCCGGGACGGGAATCAGCAGTTCATTGCACCGCAGCAGTGGATCACCTGTCCGCTCACATATGACGAAAGCGGGCTTGCAAGGAACAGGGCAACATTGGCCACATCCTCAGGAGTACCGCCTCTTCTGAGAGGAATCTGCTTCTCCCATTCCTGGCGCACCTTCTCCGGGAGGGCGTTCGTCATGTCGGTGATGATGAATCCCGGGGCGATGCAGTTTGCACGTATGCCGCGCGGCCCCATCTCCTTTGCGATGGATTTTGCCAGGCCGATCATCCCGGCTTTGGATGCGGAGTAGTTGCACTGGCCTGCGTTGCCGGACACTCCCACTACTGAGGACATGTTTATGATGCTTCCTTCACGCTGTTTCGCCATGACAGGGGTCACTGCATGGATGAAGTTGAATGCCGACTTGAGGTTCACTGTAAGGACAGCGTCCCACTGTGCCTCAGTCATCCTCATCATCAGGCCGTCCTTTGTGATGCCTGCATTGTTCACAAGTATGTCTATGCGCCCGAAATCATTGAGGATCTGCTCCACTACGGAGTGTGTTTCGTCGAAGTTGGCCGCATTGGAAGCGTATGCCTTTGCCTTTATGCCGTATGCCTCAAGCTCTTTGAGGGTCTGTTCTGCAGCCTCGTTGATTGCAAGGTCCGTGAATGCCACGTTTGCTCCTTCAGATGCGAATTTCAAGGCTATGGCCTTTCCTATTCCTCTTGCCGCACCTGTGACAAGAGCTGTTTTTCCGTCAAGAAGTCCCATTCTTTTTGATTTTTATAAATTGTTATTCTTATTGGGTTTACGGCTGTTGTCCGTTTTCTTCCCGCTTGCAAAAATATTTCAGATTATCCGTTTAAGCAAATTATTTTCCCGTTTCGGTCTGCCGGGATTGTCACATGAACCTCTTTTCGTTCCTGTCGAGGGCGATGAATATGAATATCAGGGCCGTGAACGCCCATAGGGAGGACCCTCCGTAGCTCAGTAGAGGCAGGGGTATCCCGATTACCGGCACAATACCTATGGTCATCCCTATGTTTATGAACAGGTGCATGAATATGCAGCAGGCCACGCAGTAGCCGTATATCCTGGTGAAGGCCTCCTTGCTGCGTTCCGCATCGTGGATTATCCTCCATATCAGGAACACGTACAATATTATGACGACTGTAGTCCCGATGAACCCCCATTCCTCTCCTATCGTGCAGAATATGAAGTCCGTGCTCTGCTCCGGAACGAACCCGTAGGTCGTCTGTGTCCCGTGCAGGAAGCCTTTCCCGGCCAGGCCTCCGGAGCCGATGGCTATCATTGACTGGTTTACGTTGTAGCCAACACCGGTAGGGTCCTCTTTCAGTCCCAGGAGTACCTCTATCCTTTTTCTCTGGTGGTCCTGAAGCACGTCATGGAATATGAAGTCCACTGACATGACGAATATTACACCGGCTATGAACGAGGCTATTGCCCCCCATTTGAAAAGGCTCCTTTCCCTGAAGGCCCTGAAGGCATAGAACAGCACTCCACCAGTGGCGGCGAGAGCGAAGAAGTACATCGGGTCGAGGAGTTCCTCTATCCTGCCAGGGTCGTCGGCAAAGCCTGCTGCCCACCGTATTATGGCCGGGACGAAAGCGAGGAGGATGATTGCCGGAAGTATGATGAGGGCCCATTTCTTCATCCGTCCGGACTCCATGGCGCAGCACAGGGTGGCTATGCCGGCAAGGGTGAGCAAGGACGCGTATGGTGATACGGTAAGCGTAAGGACGAAAAGCAGTATGGCCATCCCTATCATGAAGAGGAGCCAACCGGAAAGCCCTTCCCTGTAGAGCATGAATACGAACCCGACATATACGAGGGCTGACCCTGTCTCGCTCTGGGCAATGATGATGATCATCGGTACGAGGATGATGAGGGCGGTGGTGATGAAGTTCCTTATGTTGCCAATCCTGTAACCGAACTGGCTCATGACAGTGGCCAGCAGCAGCGAGGTCGAGATCTTGGATATCTCGGCCGGCTGGAACCTTACCGGCCCGAACTCGAACCATGACCTTGAGCCTTTCACTTCCACCCCGAGGAAGATGACCGCCACGAGCAGCAGCACCGTAACTGCATATATGAGCACGGACATGCTTTCCCATGCCCTGGGGTTTATCAGGAAAAGAATCGCCCCTGCCATCGCAATGCCGGATATTATCCATACGAACTGCTTGCCGCTCCGGCAGCTGAAATCGAATATGGACGAGGGTTCCGACGAGTGTACCGATGCATAGATGTTCACCCATCCGATTATTACCAGAAGCAGGTAGGTGACCACCAGTGACCAGTCTATGGTCTTCAGGAATCCTGTACGTTTATAGCTTTCCATCAGTTATATGCTGTTCTTATCCATGAGGGCTCTGTCTGCCGCAGGATCTAAAATTGTCTGTCGTTCACTTTCTCCAGGAGCCTGCCTTCCATCATCCTCTTTTCAAGCGGCTTCCTTGACTCCCGGATCTCACCGGTGAGGTATTTTTCCGTGAGGAGCGAGGCAATAGGGGCCGCCCACCTGGCTCCGAACGATCCGTGCTCGATGTATGCCGCGACGGCTATCTTCGGGTTGTCTTTCGGGGCGAAGCAGATGAATACGGAGTTGTCATCCCCGTGAGGGTTCTGTGCTGTCCCTGTCTTTCCGCAGATATCCAGACCCTCCACTTCCGCCACCGATGCCGTGGCCCCTGACCCGTAGCCGCTGTTGACGGCCATGTACATACCTTCCACCAGTGTGCTGAAATATGAGGTGTCCACCATGGTGTACTGCCTTTCCTTGTATTTCGGGTCGATTCCCACGCTGCCCGACTCCTTTATTATATGAGGGATGTAGTAGTAGCCCCTGTTGGCCATTGTCGCGCAGAGGTTCGCCAGATGGAGCGGCGTGCATCCTATCTCTCCCTGGCCTATGGACAGGGAGATGATGTTGGTGGACTTCCACCTGCCCTTGCCGTACATCTTGTCATACAGTTTCGGACCGGGGATATTCCCGCCCAACTCTGCCGGGAAGTCGCTCCCGAGCTTGTGCCCGAAACCGAAGCTGGCAACGTATTCGTCCCATTTAGCGAGGGCCTGCGGGACTGTCCCGTTTCCCGAGTCTTCCAGGATGGACCGGAACACGTAGCAGTAGTAGGCATTGCATGACATCATGATGGATTCCTTCATGTCGATGGGGGAGCGGTGGTCGTGGCAGGCCATCTTCCTGTTCCCGTATCTGTATCCTCTGTGGCACGGGTATTCTGTCTGCGGGGTGACAACCCCTTCCTGAAGCCCTATCAGCGCATTCACGAGCTTGAATACTGAGCCCGGAGGGTAGGAAGCCTGGACCGCCCTGTTGAACATCGGCTTGTACGGGTCCGAGGCTATCTCCGTATAGTGGCTGCCTATGTCCGCAAGTACATCCACGTCTATTCCCGGACTGGATACCAGGGCGAGTATTTCCCCTGTGGAGGGCTCTATCGCCACCAGGCTGCCCACCTTGTTCTGCATCAGTGTCTGGCCGTAGTTCTGGAGTTCGGCATCTATTGTGGTGACTATGTCTTTCCCCGGTATCGCTTCCTTGTCCATCTCGCCGTCGCGGTAGGAGGACTCTATCCTGTTGCGCGAGTCTCTCAGGAAAATCCTGTATCCCTTTTCCCCTTTCAGATATTTCTCGCAGGTGGCCTCTATCCCTGTCATCCCGGCATAGTCGCCGGCCTTGTATTCTCCGCCGTGGGTCTCGATGTAGCGCGAATCCACTTCCGATACGTAGCCGAGCAGGTTCCCTCCGGCGTTGTACGGGTACTGCCTTATGCTGCGGGGCTGTCCCCTGAAGCCCGGGAACTTGTATGCGAGCTCTGCGAATCTCATGTACCTCTCAGGAGGAAGCTGCTTCAGCATGACCACGGACTGGTAGCCTATGCGTCTCCTGTTCCTGTAGTACCCGTCCATCTTCTCCTTGATGAACCCTGGTGTCACGCCAAGCGCTTCGCTCAGCGCCAGTGTGTCGAATTCCGTCACTTCCTTCGGGGTGACAAGTATGTCGTATGCCACTTTGTTGCCTACCAGTATCCTGCCGTTACGGTCATATATTATACCTCTTGTCGGATAGATGGTCGAATATACCATTGAGTTGTTGGATGCATCTATCTTGTAGCTGCTGTCCACAATCTGTATCACGAACAGTTTGCCGATGAGGATCAGGGCTGCGACCACCAGTCCGGCGAGTATCTTGTTTTCCCTGTTCAGCTTCATATCCCCTCCATCATTCTATCTTTCCTCCGGATTGAGGACGTGTATCACCAGAAGCGCCAGGATGCTGTCGCATACGAGGGAGGCCCCGAAACGTATCGCGTTGAACCAGAACGGTCTCGCCCCAGCTCCATCAGCGATGACGTAGACGGCCAGGAACAGGGCGTTGCAGATGACTGCCGCCATGAGCATTTTCCATATCCCTGCGGAACGCATGGTCAGGCGGTAGTTCTTTTCCTGCATCTCGGTCCCCATGAGCATCTTCAGTACGGGGAACCTTATCAGGGCCACCGGCACCAGGGCCAGTGTATTGAGCCCGAGTACCCCTTCCGCCAGCAGGTCAACGGAAATACCTGTGCCGAACGCCGCCAGCATGGCTGCAGGGGTGCCGGCCTTCAACGGTATGCACAGCACCATTGCCGGAAGGATGGTCACATAGATGTAGGGGCTGATCCTGAAGTAGTTGCAGATTACCATCTGGGCCACTGCAAGCAGGATGTAAATTATGGTGAAATTCTGGCTTGTCTTCATGTCGTCTCTTTTTCAGGGTTCTTGCTGTGAGACCAGGCTGTCTATCTCTTCCCGGCCGGTGTTACGGACTATGGTGACATACCTGAGGGCCCTGAAATCCTCGAAAAGCTCGACATCTATCTCGTATGTGGCCCCGTCAACTATCCTTGAGTCCCCGACTTTGCCCAGTGGTATGTCAGGAGGGAATATGGATGAGAAGCCGCTGGTATAGACTGTGTCTCCCCGCTCGATCGCGATATGGTGCGGGATCTCGTTGAGGACCGCCCCGTTGCTGCTGGTCCCGTCCCATATCAGTGAGCCTACCGGACCTGTCCTGCCTACCCTGGCACTGACTGTCATCCCGGCGTTCTTGAACGATATGGCATAGGAGTAATGCCTGCTCACGGCATCCACTATCCCTATCACACCCTGTCCTGTGATGAGTCCTGACTGTGGGAGTACCCCGTCTTCGGACCCTTTGTCGATGATTATGAAATTTCGCTGCCTGTTGTTGCTTATCTTGGATATCGTGGCCTGCCTGTAGCTGTATCTGCCAGTGTAAACCGAGTCTCCGGATGCCACGGGACCTCCTTCCCCGGTCCATGACGAGTCCGTCTTTTCTGCCTCGCTCACCAGATAGTGCCTGAGTTTCTGGGACAGGGCGAAATTCTCCGCGGCGAGCCTGTCGTTCTCTTTCTTGAGGGAGAAATAGTATTTCACCTCTTCCGTCTTTCCCCATACGGCTGCATGGAACGCATGTATCCCTTTGAGCACCCATGTGCTCTGGAGGGTGCCGTTGCTCTGCAGCATACTCAATGCAGCTATCTCCAGGGCAATGAAGATAGCTGCATTCAATATCGCTTTAAGTATTTTTCCGTTACCTGCCATTTCATCTCATCAGGAAGGAATACCTGTCCGTGTGCTTGAGCGCGATGCAGGTACCTCTGGCTACGGCCTTCAGCGGGTCTTCGGCCACGTGGAACGGTATGTTCACCTTTTCGCCGAGCCTCTTGTCGAGCCCCCTCAGCAGGGATCCGCCTCCTGACAGGAAGATGCCGCTCTCCACGATGTCCGAATACAGTTCCGGAGGTGTCTGTTCCAGGACATGGAGTATTGCAGACTCTATCTTCGCTATGGATTTGTCCAGGCAGTGCGCTATTTCCTGGTAGGTCACTGTGGCGAATACAGGATGCGCCGTCATGAGGTTCGGGCCTTTGACCACGAACGGCTCCGGCTCCTCGTCCAGGTTCGGAATCACTGCACCGATGGCGATCTTTATCTTCTCTGCGGTAGGCTCTCCGACCTTGATGTTGTGCTGCTGCTTCAGGTAGTACTGTATGTCGCTTGTGAACACGTCCCCGGCGACACGGATGCTGTTCTGCTGCACTATGCCTCCAAGTGAGATGACGGCTATCTCTGTCGTTCCGCCTCCTATGTCCACCACCATGCTCCCTTTAGGCGCCTCGACATCGAGCCCGATTCCGAGTGCTGCAGCCATCGGCTCGAATATCAGGTAGATGTCCCTTCCTCCGGCATGTTCTGCCGAGTCCCTCACCGCACGGATCTCAACATCCGTACTTCCTGACGGTATGCCGACAACTATCTTGAGGTTCGGTGTGAAGATGGACCTGCGTTTGCTGTTCACCTGCTTGATGAACCCCCTTATCATCATTTCGGCTGCATTGAAGTCGGCGATAACGCCGTCACGCAGCGGCCTTACTGTCTTGATTCCGGGGTTTTCCCTGTCCTGTATGAGTTTTGCCTGCTGTCCGAGGGCAATGAGTTTTCCTGTATTGTTGTCAAGTGCCACGATGCTCGGCTCGTCAAGGACAATGCGGTCGTTCTGGAAAATGACCGTATTGGCCGTCCCGAGGTCAATGGCAAGTTCCTGGGTCAAAAAAGAGAATCCCATTTATAGTCTCCAGTTATAAAATTCGTATAAAAATTCCCAAGCAACAAAATTAGGAAAAAAAAGTTAATTTTGCCCAATTAAATCCAGAAGCTGTTCAAATTCCGGTCAAAAATTCCCTTACGGGTTTTTCCGGTGCGGGCTTTCCCGGCCTTGACGCTCATGCATCCTTGCCGGCACGGCCGGACTGCGCCTGTTGGCAGTGTGACTGTAATTGGGATTTAAAATATTGAATATCAGTAAAATATGCGTCGAACTGACGTCAAATCATGATGGAAAGAGCTAGATTTCTGATTGTAATGGCCGGCGGTTCCGGAACAAGGATGGGAGCCTCCGTCCCGAAGCAGTTCCTCGAGATCGGCGGGAGGCCCGTGCTCCAGATGACAATCGGGCGTTTCGTTGAGGCGGTGCCCGGACTCAGGGTCATCACCGTCCTTCCTGAAGACTATGTACGAATGTGGAAGGACCTGTGCTATGCCAGGAACTTCAGCGTGCCGCAGACCATAGTGCATGGCGGCCTCACTCGCTTCCATTCTGTAAGGAACGGGCTTGAAAAAGTCCCTGACGGTGCGGTAGTAGCTGTCCATGACGGGGTACGTCCCATGGTTTCCCCAGGGTTCATAGCCTCGATGTTCCGCATGGGCGGGAAGTTCCCTGCCGTAGTGCCTGCCGTCCCTTGTACGGATACGCTCCGTCCCATTGTGCGCACTCCTGAAGGCAGCCTTGCCAGGCTGGAGGGCCGCACTGTGGACAGGAACTGCATTTTCGCGATACAGACACCACAGGTGTTCTGGTCTGAAATTCTTAGAGAGGCATACACACAACCATTCGACACATCATTCACGGATGATGCGTCGGTAGTTGAAAAAGCCGGGACTGGCGTTACTTATGTAGATGGAGAAAAATTCAACATCAAGCTGACCACCCCTGAAGACTTGCGTCTTGCGGAAGCCCTGCGCCCGGTGCTGGGCTACTGATTCTCCTTCTTTTTAACGTTGGCCGAGAAGCTTGTGTTCTGGTATTCCTTGACCCATACCTGGCGTTCGATGGCCTGGTCGAGTGATATCTGGGTCTCGGTGGACTGCACATACGGAATTTTCTGTATGGTGTTTACGAGTATCTCCATGAGATGGTCATGGTTGAAGCAGTATATCTTCAGCAGCAGGGCGTATTTCCCTGTCACGAAATGACATTCCACGATTTCTGAAATCTTCTTGAATGCCTCGATAACTTCAGGATACTTGTTGGCTTCTGAAAGTGATACGCTTATGAACGCGCAGACATTCAGGCCCAGTGCCTGAGGCTTTACGAGAAGGCGGGAGCCTGTGATGACTCCGTTGGCTTCGAGACGTTTTACCCTCTGATGGATAGCTGCTCCCGATACTCCGCACTCCCTTGCTATCTCCAGGAAAGGCATGCGTGCGTTCTTGACCAGAAACGAAAGTATCTTCTGGTCGATCTGGTCGATGTGATAAGACGGCATGATGGTTACAATTTATAATCAGTTACGCTCGCGAAGTTAAATAAATTTTTATGATTTCAATCAAATGAACGTAAAAAATTATAAATTATAATGAAAATCTGTCGGGAGACAACCGATATTAACCATGCATCGGCTTCATTTCCGTCTTGCACGTCTGTTTGTTGGCTTTGAGGACGATATGATTTCCTTGCATGCCTCTTCCGTAAGAGCGGCGGCATCAGTCCCTTTCGGTATCCTGTAGTTCTGCCCGGCGTGTTTTATGTATGCCCCGTAATTCCCGTCTATAACCTGGATGTCACTCTGCTCGAAATTCGATATCACTGCGCCGGCCTTTCTGGTGGCGGACTCCTCTATCACTTTTATGCAGCTGTCAAGGTCGATGCTTATCGGGTCCGCCCCGCGGGGGAGGGATATGTTCCTGTCTCCGTATTTGATATATGGCCCGAAACGCCCCTTGGTGCATACTATGCTGACCCCGTTGTACTCTCCGACGGTCCTCGGAAGTTCAAACAGTTTCAGTGCATCTTCCAGGGTGATGCTTTCTATGAGCTGGCCCGGAGCCAGGCTTGCGAACTGCCTGTCTTCGCCTTCCCCTTTCTGCACGTAGGGCCCGTACTGCCCGTACTTTGCCACTATCGGCTTCCCGTCTTTCGGGTCTGTCCCGAGTTCCCTGCTGACATGGCTGTACTGGTGGTCGTTCAGCACTTTTTCCACTCTGTCATGGAACGGGCTGTAGAACGAGGCGATCAGTTCGTTCCACGGCATCTTCCCTTCGGCAACCTTGTCGAAATCCTTCTCTACATCGGCAGTGAACCCGTAGTCGAGTATCCTGCTGAAGTTATCCACAAGGTAGTCGGTGACTATCATGCCGATCTCCTGCGGGAGCAGCCTGCCTTTCCCGGCCCCCACTGTCTCGGTCTTCCTGACCCTGGAAACCGTGCCGTCCTTCATCACCAGGTTCGTCACCTGGATCTTCTCCCCTTCCTTGTCACCTTTTATTATATAGCCGCGGCCTTTGGTGAGGGTGGAGATGGTCGGGGCGTATGTGGACGGCCTGCCTATGCCGAGCTCTTCCAGCTTCTTTACCAGGGTGGCTTCCGAATACCGCATGGGAGGGGCCGTGAACTTGCATTCCGCAGTCATTCCCTGCTCTTCCATCACTTCGCCTGTACTGAGTTCCGGAAGCAGGATCTCGTCATCCTCCTGCGGCTCGTCTGTGCTTTCCATGTACAGTTTCAGGAACCCGTCGAACAGCACTTCCGTGGCCTGGATCGAGAAAAGCTCCGCGCCCTTGTCATGCCCTACCTTTATGTCTGTCTTCATGACCTTAGCATCTGCCATCTGGGAAGCCACTGTCCTTTTCCATATCAGGTCGTAGAGTTTCTTCTCCTGTGGTGTCCCCGGGATTTCCGTGTGCTCGATGTATGTGGGACGGATGGCCTCGTGCGCCTCTTGTGCGCCTTTGGCTTTTGTCTTGTACTGTCTTGTCCTGGAGTATTCCTCGCCGAAGTTCTCGCAGATGTACTTTTTCGAAGTGTTAAGCGCAAGTGTGGACAGGTTGGTGGAGTCTGTCCTCATGTATGTTATGTACCCTGCTTCATAGAGCTTCTGTGCTATTCCCATCGTCTGGCTTACGGAGAACCTGAGTTTCCTCGCCGCCTCCTGCTGCAGGGATGACGTGGTGAACGGGGCTGCAGGGAACCGTACCCCTTCTTTCTTGTCTATGCTCCGGATGGAGAATACAGCTCCGCTGCACCTGTGAAGGAACTCCTCTGCCGCGTCTATGTCCGGGAACTTCGTGTCCAGGACGGCCTTTACCTGGATGCCGGCCGGGGCGCTTGCCGGATGGAAGGCGGCCTCTACCCTGTAGTATTGCTCCTTCCGGAAGTTCATTATCTCCCTTTCCCTGTCCACAATCAGCCGCAGGGCTACCGACTGTACCCTTCCGGCCGAGAGCTTGGGCTGGATTTTCTTCCATAGGATAGGCGAGAGCTCGAAGCCCACGAGCCTGTCCAGCACCCTCCTTGCCTGCTGGGCATCCACAAGGTTCATGTCGATGTCACGGGGATTCTCTATTGCATGGAGTATGGCGTTCTTGGTTATCTCATGGAAGACAATCCTCCTGGTGTTCTCCTTTTTCAGCCCGAGGGTCTCGTACAGATGCCATGATATGGCTTCTCCTTCGCGGTCTTCATCGGATGCCAGCCATACGGTGCCCGCAGCCTTGGCCGCCTTTTTCAGGTCTGCCACCACCTTTTTCTTGTCGGCAGGTATCTCGTATTCAGGTTTGAACCCATGTTCGACGTCGATGCTCAGGGAGTTGTCATGAAGGTCTCTGATGTGTCCGAAACTGGATTTCACTACGTAGTCTTTCCCGAGGAATTTCTGTATTGTCCCGGCTTTTGCCGGAGACTCCACTATTACAAGGTTTTCTTCCATTAAATGCGCATAATTCTTTTTCGGACTGCAAAGTAAGGAACAAACAGGCCAATTCTCCAAATTTTTTGATGATTCTTCCCGAATTTCCTTATGTGTCCTGCCTTTGCGGTGTCCTGGCGGGAGATGCGCAGGCGGGGCGGATGACGCTCTGTCGGACAGGACATGCCGCCCCGCCTGGTCTGATGTCCTCGGACGGCCGCGGAAGGGTCCTGAATGCCGGCCGCCATCAAAATTGTCATTATTTTTCGGTAAAAATAAAACAGCTACTAAATTTATCCGTATTTTTGTGGCCTTGTATCAAATGCATGTTATGACAGAGAAGACTAAAAAGAGAATAATCAAGTGGTTCTGGATTCTTTTCGCCATTCCTCCGGTGCTGGTTGCCGTGCTTCTGCTCCTGGTTTGGGCCTTTGCGGACATACCGTCGTTCGAGGAACTGGAGAATCCTGAGAGCAAGCTCGCCACCCAGGTGATAGCCGAGGACGGGGAGATACTCACCACCTTCCATATAGAGAACAGGTCGTACGTGAGCTATGAGGAGCTGTCGCCTTATCTGGTGGAGGCTGCCGTCGCCACGGAGGACGTCAGGTTCTACAAGCACTCCGGAATAGATTTCATCAGTCTCGGCAGAGTGCTCTTCAAGACCCTGCTCATGAGCGATTCGAGCCAGGGCGGAGGCAGCACCATCACCCAGCAGCTCGCCAAGACCCTGTATCCGAGGGCCGACGCCAGCAGCAGGATTCCGGGGGTATACCAGATGAAGATGGTATGGATAAAGCTGAAGGAGTGGATAACGGCTGTCAAGCTGGAGCGTAACTATACGAAGGAGGAGATAATGGACATGTACATGAATGCCATCTTCTTCGGCAGCAACGCCTATGGAGTGAAGGCGGCGGCCCAGACCTTCTTTGCGAAGAACCCGATAGACCTTACGGTAGAGGAGAGCGCCATGCTTGTGGGCATGGTAAACAAGCCTACCAGGTACAACCCGGCTCTCAACCCGGACAAGGCCCTTGTCAGGAGGAACTTCGTTATCGGGCAGATGGAGAAGGCCGGCTTCCTTACGGCTGCGGAACGAGATTCCATAATGCAGATCCCGATTGTCCTTTCATACCAGGTGCAGGACCACAATGCAGGTATCGCCCCGTATTTCCGCGACATGCTCCGCCGCACCATGAACGCGAAGGAGCCGAAGCGTTCCGGATATGCCCAGTACGAGGACTACGTGACAGACTCGCTGCAGTGGGCGGACGACCCTTTCTACGGCTGGCTCAACAAGAACACAAAGCCTGACGGCACTACATACAATCTCGACAAGGACGGCCTCAGGATATTCACCACCATCAACTACAAGATGCAGCAGTATGCTGAGGAGGCTGTTGCCGAGCATCTCGGCCAGGATCTGCAGAAAAGTTTCTGGAGGGATCTCTCCCGTAAACGTAACAAGCCGTTCTCCAATGATATAGACAAGGCGACAATAGACCGCGTCATGGCCCAGGCCCGCCGATGGAGCGACCGTTACCGGGTGATGAAGGCAAGGGGGGCTTCGGACAGCGAGATCCGGAAGAGTTTTGACACGAAGGTCAAGATGCGGCTCTTCTCATGGGACGGGAAAGGGTATGTTGACACCCTCATGACACCTAACGACTCCATTCTTTATTATAAGGCTCACCTTAGGGCCGCATTCATGGCCATAGAGCCTCAGACAGGTCATATAAAGGCATATGTCGGAGGTCCTGAGTACAGATATTTCAAATATGACAATGTGCGCCAGGGGAAACGCCAGGTGGGGTCCACCATCAAGCCGTTCCTTTATACTCTCGCCATGCAGGAAGGCATGTCCCCTTGCGACAAGGTGGTGAACGTCCCTCAGACATTCATCGTCGGGGACAGGACATGGACTCCGCAGAGTACGGACAGGGACGAATGGATAGGACAGACTGTCACGCTGAAGTGGGGGCTGACCAAGAGCAGCAACAACATTTCCGCTTACCTCATGAAGCAGTTCGGCCCGCATGCGATGGCGGAGATGATGCGCAAGATGGGGATCGGGAGCTATATCGAGGAAGTGCCTTCACTGTGTGTCGGCCCGGCGGACCTCACGTTGTACGAGATGGTGTCTGCATACAACACATTCCCGTCACAGGGGGTGTATGTCTATCCGATATTCGTGACCAGGATAGAGGACAACATGGGCAATGTCCTGGCGGACTTCAACACGCGCAAGCGCGAGGCCATCAGCGAACAGACGGCTTATCTGATGGCCAATCTCATGCAGGGCGTGGTGCAGAACGGTACAGCTGTCCGGCTGAAGTGGAAATACGGGCTGAAGGGGGAAATCGCCGGCAAGACGGGGACTACCAACGACCAGTCTGACGGCTGGTTCATCGGATATACACCAAAGATAACGGCAGGAGTATGGGTAGGTGCGGAGGACCGCCAGGTGCATTTCGAGACCCTGTCCCTGGGAGGCGGGTCCAACATGGCCCTTCCGATCTGGGGGATATGGATGAAGAAGGTGCTCGAAGACGGCACGCTCGGCATATCCATGGATGACAGGTTCCCGGCGCCTCCGGGGATGCATCTGGACCTGGACTGCGACGGGAGTGACAATGATGCTTCCCGCCAGGGGCAGGCCCGTGCTGAGAAAGAGGCGGAGGAATATTATTTCGACTGAGATATTCCCTCCGGCGTATTTGGACCGGAGGAATCCTTATAACCGTATAAGATTATGACACAGCATAAATACAACAATGTCGCTGTCATTTATGGCAGCGACTCTTCCGAATGGGAAGTGTCCTGCAGAAGCGGCGAATTCGTCTCTTCAAGGATAGACGGTACGCTTTACAGCGTGTTCGAGATATTCGCACGTTTCGGCAAGTGGCAGCTTGTCGCATACAGGATGCGCAACTCCATGAAAGTGATTCTTCCTGAAGGGGAAAGGCCTGAAATCGACAAGACAGACTTCTCCGTCATCATTTCCGGGGAGAAGATAAAATTTGACTTTGCGTATCCGATGCAGCATGGTACTCCGGGGGAGAACGGGCTCATGCAGGGTTATCTGGAGATGCTCGGCATCCCGCACAGCGGATGCAGTTCATTCGTCTCCGCAATGACTTTCGACAAGTTCAGCTGCAAGGGGTATCTGAAGGATGTGGATTATGTCAAATGTGCTGACCAGGTGTTCATGCGCAAGGGAGACGGTCTCCAGACATCCGTGAAAGAGGTGGCGGAGAAGCTCGGCTTCCCTGTGTTCGTCAAGCCGACAGACGGCGGGTCGAGCTTTGGTGTGACGAAGGTCAAGACCCCGGAAGAGCTGCCTGGCGCAGTGGAGCTTGCTTTTTCAGAAGGAAGTACGGTAATCGCCGAGAAATTCATCCCTGGCCGGGAGCTCACATGTGCCGTGTATTTCAACGGCAGCGGGAATGTCGCCCTTCCTGTGATAGAGATTGTGACGGAACACGAGTTCTTTGACTATGACGCAAAGTACAACGGTTTCAGTCAGGAAATCTGCCCGGCCGTCCTCCCTGAAAGCGTGACGGCCATGATCCAGGACGCATCCTGCAGGATATACGAAAGACTCGGGTGCGCAGGATTGGTAAGGGTGGATTACATCCTCGCTCCTGATGGCCTCTATTTCTTGGAAGTCAATACAATACCTGGCATGACGAGTGCTTCTCTCGTGCCGAAGATGCTCAGGACTGCCGGAATCGACATCACGGCTTTCCTGACCATGATCATAGAAAATTCATAATACGAATGTTGCTCAAGGAATATATTGCCGGATCCGTCCAGGGTCTGGCTTCTGTGTATGGCCCGGAAGAGGCCAGGTCTGTGGTCCTGATGCTCTGCGAGGCTTATCTCGGGACCAGGAACTACACACATATAGTGAATCCGGATTTTGTCATCGGGGAGGACAGCCTGGAGAAGCTCGACTCTGCCATGGAGAGGCTCAAGACAGGAGAACCCATACAGTATGTCCTCGGGTACGCCGATTTCGCCGGGTTCAGGTTCAGGGTGGATTCCTCCGTGCTTATCCCGCGCCCTGAGACGGAGCAGCTGTACAGGGCGGCTTCCGACAGCATAGGGCGGCGCAGGCGTATGAGAAGCGCTTTCGGGACCACGGCCGTGAAAGTACTTGACCTGTGCACCGGTTCCGGATGCCTTGCCTGGTCTCTCGCCCTGTCTTCCCCGGGGACCCAGGTCCTGGCCGTAGACATATCTCCGGAGGCTCTTGCGACGGCCGAAGGTCAGGATTTCAAGGCCGAGCTGAAGAAAACGGGTGCGGTGCGCCCGGTCTTCCTCCGCTCCGACATACTTGACACCGGTGATGGTACGCCTCTTTCCGGGGCTGTAGCAGAGTGGGGGCAGTTTGACATCCTTGTCAGCAACCCTCCTTATGTCAGGGACTCGGAACGGGCTGTCATGAGGAAGAATGTCCTGGAGTTCGAGCCAGGGCTCGCGCTTTTCGTCCCTGACAGTGACCCGCTGAAGTTCTACAGGGCTATAGCTGTATGGGCCGGCAGGTCACTTTCTGACGGCGGGGCATGCTTCGTGGAGATAAACGAGGCCTTCGGTCCGGAGACGAGGAAACTGTTTTCGGGAAGCGGCTTTTCCAATGTGGAGGTCCTTACGGACTTTTGCGGCAAAAACCGATTCGTCAAGTTCATAAAATGATGTCTGTAGCCCTTTGCAGGGCTGCTTTTCCGATTAAACGTCTTCATTTTCCGGAAAACGGATAATAATCTTTCTCTTTGCAGAAAAATCATTGCCATGAGAAAGATTGCTTTTTATTTGATTGCAGCCTTTGCCGCTGCTGCAGCCCTTTACGGCTGCGAATGTCTGGATGACCGTCCCGGGGAGCATCATGAGACTGAAGCTCCTTATGTAGCACTTGGGGATGTCGCCCGCCTCCTGTCGGAAATAAGTATCGGCACGGAGCAGCTCCGGGAAGTGTCTGATGCCGTGTCATCATCTTCAGAAAACGGATATGACGAGGAATATACCATGCGTGACCTGTTCCGCACCCCCGGGGCAGGAGTAGGGGAGGATATGCTTCCGGCGGGGTCAAAGTCTTCTGTGCGGAAGTATGAACGCCCGTTGAGGGACATCATCAGGGAGCATCTTATGGCCGCAGGCAAGTCTTCAGGGCAGCTGACGGGAAATCCTGGGACAGGCGCAGATGAGTTCTTGTCGGTACTGGAGTCTTCGGACATCCAGATTTACTGGCCGTTTTCCGACAGGTGGGACGGAAAGACCCTTCCTGTCATCACTTTCGACCCGGCAGACGGCTCCGATGTGAATGTCGGCTACGCCGTCCGGGAGGACAGCCTCGGGAACAGGACTGTGGAAGAGGTCATAGTCGATGAGGAAATGGCTTCCGTGCGGCCTGTGTGGGTTGTCAACCGGAACGATGACGCGGCTTACACATCCCTGGAGATTCTCCGCCGTCTGGATCCGGAGTGGGGTAACGGCGGAGGGTCCATAGTGGTCAGACCGACGGAGGGCCCTGTGCGGCAGAATGTTTCCGGAAAAGGGAAGGAAGGCCGGCTGAGGACTCTTGTGCTCAAGGATTTCACCATGCTGCGCAACTATGACCCGTGGTTTGCAGGCGCATCCGAATTCTTTGTCAAGATGGGGTCGGTGGAGGATTTTACCGCAAGCACTGAAGCCGAGCTGAAACTGTACAGTCCGTCTATAACCGATTTCATGATCACGGTCAAAAGAAAGCATGTCGGCGAGCCGAGGCCGTTCAATGCTGTCCTCGTGTCTGACTGGACAGACCAGCTTGACCAGTGCGCCCTCATGATCACGGAGGATGACGGTGGCACAAGGACTTCATGGAAGTGCACGGCTGTGGTGAAGATAGCGTCCAAAAGCTACGGTGTGGAGATAAACCTGCCTTTCAACACCAGGGATGACATCGTCTGGAGAGGACAGCTGAGCCGCCGGTATATAGAGGAGAACAACGATGTGACCGGACATTTCGGCGATGTGGACCTCACTTTCCAGATTCTTGAGTAGCAGGAATTGACACCAGTCCGCCAACACAGTCACATGACTGGTTGCTGCAGGTTTCCACTTCCGGTTACCGCTTGTCGGAAAGTACGGCCATCTCGCATGCTCCGCAGTCGAACAGCAGGGGGAACCTGCGTCCGTTGTTTGCCAGGAACAGTCTCCCGCCGGATACTCCCGGCACAGAGGGTCCCTCTCTGTCCTGACTGCCCTTAGAGACGGCCTTTTCCTTCGGACACATGCCAAGCTCGTAGCGTATGCAGTATTTCATGCGCATGAGTTCTGCATCTCTTTTATGCTCAATCTCAAAGGCTTTTTCTATGGAATGTGCCCCGAGAGCTCCGTATGTCTTTTCTGCAAGCCTGTTGGAGACATTGGATTTGTAGGTTACATCATGGACCGGCATGATTCCATGTTTCCTCTGGGAGTGCAGGAGCATGGTCCTGTTCATGAGAGGCTTTGCAATGCACGGGGCCTTGTCCAGCTCAGAGGCCATCTCCCTCCTTATGCTGTTCAGTGAAGCTGCGGACATGAACGGGATGGCATGTGCGTCTTCCAGGTGCAGGACTGGGCGGAAGCGGTAGTGCCCTGAGCTCTTGGAAAGCTGTCCGGCGAATATGGATTCCATCCTTCCCCGGTTGGCCGCCTGCCGGTCTCCCGCCGGGAAGTCCTTCACAGCCTTTCTTCCGTCTTCACTTGTGGCGGAGGCTGTCATGGTGAAGATTCCGCCGTTTTCATGGATGCATATCTCCAGGGTCACGCCGATTTCCCGTAAGGGGGTGTCGTTCTCCACCTCTTTCTCAAAGGCCGCATCCACGTTCCGGAACAGCCTGGCTCCCTGGTACAGTCCGGCCACTGGCTTGCATCTGACTTCAAGACCATGGCATACATCTGCCCTGAAACCTACTACTTCCGAGTTCCTGGCTACGAAGGACAGCCCGTCCCCGTTGTGCAGCTCGAGCGGCGCTTTCCCTCCGGCATCATTCCCGCGGGAGTCCGCAGACCATTTTTTCCCTGGCGTTATCCGGAACGAGGTCTTTTCTGGATTCACACTGGATACTGTACCTATTTCCTCTCCCATGCCTTTTGCAGAGTCATATGTGGACCATTTTCCCCGTTTGCCGTCTATGAACAGGCTGGTGTATCCGCGGTTGAATGTCTTGTCCAGATCTGGGGTGAACCCTCCCGATACCGTCCCGTATGATGTCCTGCGGGCACATGTGCCCATCCTGTCCATGCGTCTGTCCTGTATCATCCTGTCCATCGCCATTGAATAGCTGCGTACCACATTTCTGACATAGGAGATGTTTTTGAGACGGCCTTCTATCTTGAATGATGTTATGCCTGCTTCGGCAAGGTCGCCGAGACGGTCTTTCAGATTGAAATCCTTCAGGGACAGCAGGGCCTTGTTTTTTACCAGAGTCCTTCCCGTTCCGTCTTCCAGGTCGTACAGGGCTCTGCACGCCTGTGCGCATGCGCCTCGGTTGGCACTTCTGCCCGTAATGGCTTCTGACATGTAGCACTGTCCGCTGTAGCATACGCACAATGCTCCGTGCACGAAGAATTCGAGCTCACATCCGACGGCTTCCCTTATGGCCCGGATCTGTTCCAGTGAAAGCTCCCTTTCCAATATGAGCCTCGAGAACCCGAGGTCTTCATAGAACCTGGCCTGTTCCGGAGTCCTTATCGCGCACTGCGTGGATGCATGCAGCGGGAGTGTGATACGCCCTCCCGACCTGCGGACCATCTCCACCATGGCCATATCCTGGACAATCACTGCATCGGCTCCGGCATCCTGCGCTGCCACGAGCTGGCTGTAAGCGTCATCGAGTTCGCTGTCGTAAAGTATGGTGTTCAGTGTGACGAAGATCCTTGCGCCGAACCGGCGTGCGTACCTGCATAGCCTTTCCAGGTCTTCCATGCTGTTTCCGGCTGCCTGCCTTGCCCCGAACCTTGGCCCGGCCATATACACGGCATCGGCACCGCAGTCGATTGCCGCGATGCCGATGTCAGTATTTCTTGCCGGAGCGAGAAGCTCCAATTCTCCGGTCTGGTATCCAGCCATGGAAAATCAGTTGCATTTAAGTGCTGCGATCTGCTGCTTGGCGGTGGCGCCGTATTTTGCGTCGCCTGTCACTTTCTGATAGTATCCGCAAGCCTTCTCATTTTCTCCGAGCTGCTGTGCAAGAACGGCTGCAGTGTAGTACATGTCGTTGATGTTGCGTGCGTTAGGAGAGAGGGCTATGTAGCTTTCAGTGTATTTGAGGGCATCTGCATTCTTTCCGAGGGCAGTGGAAGCCTGTCCGGCGATCTGCATTGCAGTGGCGCTCTCCTGGTATTCGTTGGATTTGAGGGCGTGTGTCACTGATTCCTCGTATTTCTTCGCCTTGAGGTCAGAGAGGGCGAGTCTGAGGTACATGGTTGAAAGCTGCTTTACAGCCTGTGTCTCCTGGCCTTTCTGCATTGCGGAAGTGAATGCCGCCTCAGCCTCTGCAACCTTGCCGCCTGCGCTCAACGCCGCTCCGAGCCTGAGATATGCCTGTCCGTTCTCCGGGTCTGAATCTATGATCTTCTGGTATGCTGCCGCAGCACCGTCATAGTTCTTTGCGTTCAGGAGACTGTTGGCCTGTGCCATATATACCTGCGGGATGAGTTCCGTAGCCTCTGCCTCTACATCTGCGTTTGCGTATTCCTTGGCGGAGGAGATGGCCTGTCCGAGCTGGGTTACAGCTTCATCGTACTGTTCTGACTTGATGAGGTCCTTGGCGATGGAGAGCTCCACGTTGGGGATGATGTCCTTGCATTTGCCGACCATCTCGGTTCCTTCCTCACCACAGGCTTCAGCCATTGTGAGTGCCTGCTTGAAGTAGTTGAGGGCTCCTGCGTTGTCTCCGGTCTGGAGAGCCATAGCCCCGTTGTTGTAGGTGTCTGTCGCCTGCTGCATGTCCTGGGCGGATGCTGCCCCTGCGGTTAGTATTGCCGCAGCAAGGGTAATGAAAATCTTTTTCATAATATTCAATTTAAAATGACTGCAATGCGTAATAGAAATCACATAAGCACAAAAATAGCAATTTTTTATTTTAATTTTGCACTGTATAACATCAAATGTGATGAAAAAAATCTCAGGACTCTTCGCTGTTTTGTTGTCATTCTTGTTATCGGCCTCATTATCAGGGGCTCAAGAATTGCCTGCCATCCCGGAGGATTCCCGTATCTCATACGGACTCCTGCCTGACGGGGTAGAGTACTATATAGTATCGAACAGCACATGCAAGGGTTTTGCCGACCTTTCTCTCGTATGGAGGCTCGGGGAGCCGGGCGGCGAGGATTCCCTGTCGGTGTCCGGAGCCGCGCCTGCATCCCTGTCCGTGCCTGAGGCTCTGGACCTTGCGAGGGGCTACCTTGCCGGGACAGACCTTTTTCCGGCCCCGGGGCCGGAACAGTTCCTCAGACGCAACGGTATCCAGGGGTCTTCATGCGGCTATGTCGAGACCAGGGACAATGCCCTGATATTCAATTTTTCCCGCATAGATCTTTCAAAGGGCTCTTCCCTTACTGATTCGCTTTACCTGATGGTATTCGACATGGTGAGAGGGTATTCGCGTGCTGTCCGGGAGGCCGGGGCTTCCGACTGCGGACAGGCTATAATGATATCCGGAGACATTGACAAGGATGCCGTGCTCGGGAAGTTCAGGATGCTTTCCCTGTTTGTTCCGGAGACCGGGGCCCGGAAGCCAGTGTCGCCGTATGTCTGGTATCCGGGAGACAGCCTAAGGTGCGTCTCTTCTGCCGTGCCTGGCGCCAGGGTAGCCTCAGTTACGGCCGAGTATGCGCTCGAGAGGGTCCCGGAGAAATACATGAAGACTGTGCTTCCTGTGGTTTCGGACCAGATGGGCGAGGAACTCGGCATGATATTGAGCAACCGTCTCGAAAGGCATTTCAGGGCGGCAGGGATTCCTGTCGCCGGCGTTGACTACCGGTTTACGGGGAGCGCCCTGTGGGACGGGGACGAGACTTATTCGCTTACCGTCAGGACTGTCCCCGAAAACGTTAGGCAGGTAATCCCGGCCGTCTCTTCCGTGCTTTCCCAGCTTGCCGCTTCCGGAGTGCCTGTCCCGGAGTATGCCCAGGCCAGGAAGACTGTGGGCAGGCAGCTCAAACTGCAGGCCGGGGCGTATGTGCTGGACAACTCCTCTTACATTGAAAGGTGCAGGTCATCTTTCCTGTACGGGGCATCCCTGGCTTCTCCGGCTGAAAGGTACAGCTTCTTCGAGTCCAGCGGGCTTGCGGACTCTTCCGGCCAGAGGTTCTTCAACAGGTTCGCTTCCTCGCTTATAGACAGCACGAAGAATATGACCCTTGTGTGCATTTCGGACTCCTCCGTCCCTTCACCGGCCGAGACCGGAAGTCTGTTCATGGACGCATGGGGCAGGGAAGATGCCCATGATACGGTATGCACTTCAGGACTGTATGCGGACCTTGCCGATACATTGAGGTTCAGAGTGGATCCTGTCAAGTGCAGGATCAGGAGGACCAGGACGGAATCCATGTCCGGAGGTCTGCTCTGGGAGTTCTCGAACGGGATGAAGGTGGTCTATAAGAAGGTCCCGTCCGACGGGGAGTTCTGGTATTCCCTCCTGGTGCGCGGAGGATTCTCTTCGGCCCGTGGCCTCGAGCCTGGCCAGGGTGCCTTCTTTTCAGACATCCTGGGGCTTTATGATGTATGCGGGATGGATGCCGGGGACTTCGGAAACCTTCTGTCAGCGATGGGTATAGACATGGACAGAAAGGTGAATGCCACTGATATGCGTATTTCCGGCAGGGCTCCTTCCGACTCGTTCTGGTTTCTGATGAAGGTCCTGATAGGGATGACGAAATACAGCAGCGCCGATTCAGCTGCATTCAGTTATTATATGGAGTGCGAGAAGCAGCGGCTGTATGCCGGGTCAGGTCTTGCGGAGGACAGGCTCGTGGCTATCGACAGCATTATGTGCCCGGGATACAGCTATTCCACCCTCAAGTCTGCAGACGTCCTCACCGGAGACCTTCTTGATATCGCTGACAGCTATTTCAGAAGCCAGTTCTCGAGGGTCAATGACGGGGTGCTTGTCCTTGTGGGGGACCTTGACGAATATGAGCTCAGGAAAAAGCTCCCGGAATATATCGGGAATTTCGTAACAGGCAAGCGGGTCCTCCCGCGCGGATACCAGAAGACACAGACTGTTTCCGGGGAGTCCACCTATACGGTCAACGGGAAGAGGCGCAGCCTGGATGTCGCCATGACGGCACCGCTCCAGCTGAGCATCCTGAACTATATGGCTGCAGAGATAGCCGTGATGACTCTCAGGGACACCATGGTGACTGCCGTATCGGGAATGGGGGCTTCGGTGAATGTCTCGAGCCTGTTCTACGCCGCACCTGCCGAGAAACTCAGCGTGGTGATTTCCGCTGAGGACTGCGACACCCTGAACTTCGCCTCGGGAAACTCCACGTTCAGGCCGGTGAGGGCCCTGTTTACTGTACGTTCCATACTTGACGGCCTGTCGGCGGAAGGAATTACACAGTCCAGGCTGGACATGTACAAGGCCTCCCTCAAGAACATAATGGCTACGGAGCAGTCCGACCCTGCGTACTGGACCGAGATACTCCCTCTCCGCTTTTCAAGCGGGAAAGACATCCATACAGACTGGTCGGCAAGGATTGACGAGGTGACTGCGGACATGGTGAGGGACATAATCTCCTCTTTGGACAACGGGGGGAAGGTGGAATACATAGTTAGACCGGCACGCAGGTCAGGGTCCGTGCCGGGTAATGACCGGTAAAAAACGATAAGACAATGGACAATCATCACACAATCATCCAGATTGACGACTGCCTCGTGTCCGAGGAAATCCTTACTGAATATTTCGCGTGCGACTATCCCGTATGCAAGGGATGTTGCTGTGTAATAGGAGACAGCGGGGCTCCCCTTGAGGAAATCGAGGCGGAGGCCATAGAAAAGAACTACCATGTGTTCTCGCCCGAGATGAGACCCGAGGGCCGCCGGAGGATAGAAGAGACCGGCTTTTTCGAGATTGACGGGGACGGTGACATGGTCACTCCCCTGGTTCCGGGAAGCGAGGAGTGCGCCTATACCCACTTCTGTGCGGACGGCAGCTGCCGATGCTCCATGGAGATGTGCTGGATGCAGGGGAAAGGGGATTTCCGGAAACCTGTCTCATGCTGGCTCTATCCGATAAGGGTCTCGCATCTGAGCAACGGCCTGCGTGCACTGAACCTGCACCGGTGGGAAATATGCCGCGACGCCTTCGTGAAGGGTAGAAAAGAAAAGGTCCGCGTATATGAATTTCTACGCGAACCTATAGAGCGTTATTTCGGCGAGGATTTCTATTCAGCCTTGTCGGAAGCAGCAAGGATGCTCAATGCGCGGTCGTAATCGGCGGCATTGACCTTCACCTTGATCTTGTCATCTGCGTAGCGGATAGAAGGGAACTGGGAGTTCTCCCCGAAGACGGCGGCCTCTATGCCGCTGTCCTTCAACTTCGTTTCTGCAATGTGAGCAAGCATCGGATCCTGGAAACTTGCTACGGTCTTCAAATCATTATCCATGACAGAAAGTGTTAAATGTTATTTTTGTCCCGGCGGACGTCATTCCTGTCCGTCCTTGCGGAATCTGCTTTCAAGTCCCATGGCGAGTCTGACCACATCCTTCCTCATGCCCTCCATGTCCACCCCGCCGATCTTGGCAGTAAGGGTTATCCTGTCCTCGTACATCCTCGTGAACTTTCCGGAGCCCGTCTTGCGGAAAGACATCGTCCCTGTCCCTTCGGATTCGAGGACATAGCCCCTTTTCTCCATGAAGTCGCGTATAGTGTCCTTGTCCTCCTCCCAGCTTCCGGGCAGCAGGACCTCTTTCCTGATAAACCCGACACTCGGATAGATGGCACTTATGACAGCGAACATGAGGGCTATCTTCCACAGGGCGCTGTATCCACCGCGGAACATGGTGGATATATTCCCGTCCGCGGCCCCTATGAACACAAGCACGGCCATCATCACTATGAAGATCAGCACAAAATAAATGAAATACTTTACGGATCTAATGAAATATCTCATCTGGGTGTAGATTTATGACTGAACAAATATAGTGAAATATATCCTTTTGCCAAAACCGGAGATGAAGAAACAGCACTATTGTCTCAAGCCCTGCCTGCCTTTCAGACCAGAGGCTCTCCTGTCATCGCTGCCGGCTGAGGGATACCCATGATCTTCAGGATGGTAGGTGCCACGTCGGCGAGCTTGCCGTCTTTCACGCTGTCCACACCTGCGTTGATCACTATGAACTGTACTGGGTTCAGGGAGTGTGCGGTGTTTGGTGTGCTGTCCTCGTTGAATGCATGGTCTGCGTTACCGTGGTCCGCAGTGAGGAGGACGGCGTATCCCTGTTCGACTGCCGCCTCGACTACCTCTTTTACACACCTGTCAATGCGTGCGACAGCCCTGCAGATAGCCTGGAACACACCTGTGTGGCCGACCATGTCACCGTTCGCGAAGTTAAGGATGATAAGGTCCTCCTTCCCTGTCCTGATGGCTTCTACGAGCTTTTCAGTCACCTCCGGGGCACTCATCTCCGGGAGAAGGTCGTAGGTGGCCACTTTAGGAGACTTGACAAGGATTCTGTCCTCGTTCTCGAACGGCTCCTCACGTCCGCCGTTGAAGAAGAATGTCACATGGGCGTATTTCTCTGTCTCGGCGATACGGAGCTGGCGCTTCCCGGCCTTTGCCACCACTTCTCCGAGGGTCTCCTGCACGTTCTCCTTGTCGAAAAGGATGTGCAGCCCTGTGAACTTGTCGTCATAAGGAGTAAGACAGCAGTAGTAGAGAGGGATGGTCTTCATTCCGAAGTCAGGAAGGTCCTCCTGCGTGAGCACGGAAGTGATTTCACGGGCACGGTCATTACGGAAGTTGTAGAATATCACGGCATCTCCCTCGCTGATTGTACCAACAGGTTTCCCGTCGGTCCCGGTGATGCAGATCGGCTTGATGAATTCGTCTGTCACGCCCTCGTCGTATGAAGCCTGGATGGCTTCGGTGGCAGAAGCAGACTTTGTTCCCTCACCCTTGACGAGCAGGTCGTATGCGAGCTTTACACGCTCCCATCTCTTGTCGCGGTCCATCGCGTAGTAACGTCCGCAGACGGAAGCCACTTTACCGGTGCTCTCCGCCATCTTTGCCTCAAGGGCCTCGACGAAGCCTTTCCCGCTCTTGGGGTCCGTGTCGCGTCCGTCCATGAAGCAGTGCACATACACTTTATCCAGTCCGTATTGCTTTGCTACAGCAAGGAATTCATATACATGCTCCAGGGAGCTGTGCACTCCGCCGGTGGAGGTAAGTCCCATGAGATGGAGCTGTTTCCCGGATTCTTTCACATAGTCATAGACAGCTTTGATCTCCTTGTTGTCCAGAAGCTTGTGGTCGCGGCAGGCCATGTTGATCTTCACCAGGTCCTGATATACTACTCTTCCTGCCCCGAGGTTCAGGTGTCCTACCTCGGAATTTCCCATCTGCCCTGCCGGAAGACCTACCGCCTCACCGCAGGCCTGAAGGTGGCTGAACGGGTATTTTGCCCTCAGGGAGTCGATGTATGGTGCTCCCTGTGTGAAAATAGCGTTGGTCCAGTCATGTTTTCCCTCGCCCCAGCCGTCGAGGATCATTAGAAGTGTTTTCTGATTCATAATCGTATCGTTGATTGATTTATTTGACTTCGTAGCCGGATGTATCAAATTCACCGGATTCATGTCGTTTGTTGTCGTGTTTTCCGTATATTGCTGCAATATTTGTGCTTAAACCTTTGTATTGGCCCAATTATTAAGTATTTTTGCGGGATTGATATGTCAATGCCCGGAATTGTCCGCAAAGATAGTCATTTGTGCGTTTCCGGGTTAATTCAAATCGGAAAATTATGGTGGACAGAAGACGGAAAGGCGGCAGAGACCGCGGCCATGGCGGGAAAAAGGTCAAAAAAGTTTATCCTGAATTTACAGGCAGGGTCCAGATGACCCGCGAGGGATATGCTTTCATCATCGTGGATGGGGAGGAGGATGACATCTTCGTGAAGGCCTCCAAGACCAGGGGTGCCCTGAACGGGGATACTGTCAGGGTTGCGGTGACCAAGGAAAAGACCGACCGCCAGAGGAAGGAGGGCGAGGTCCTTGAGATCCTGGAGCGCTCACGCAAGCCGTTTGTGGGGATACTGCATGTGGTGGGAGACCAGGCATGGGTGCTGATGGAGAGCCGTGTGATGCCATATGACATAGTCATCCCGGTGGTGGCCTCACAGTCTCCGGAGAAGGTGCGCAAGAAGAAGGACCGCGGGCAGTCCCAGCAGGAGGATTCCGCCAGGCCCGAATATATGCTCGGCAGCCTGAAACGTACTGGATATGACCAGTTCTCGGTGAACTACCTGTACGAGACCGTTGACGGGAAAAGGCAGGAGATGACAGTCCGCTCCGGCATGAAGGTGGCCGCCATGGTTGACAAGTGGGACAAGAAAGACCCCAATCCGACCGGCCATCTTGTGGACGTGCTCGGGGAACCCGGAGAGAATGATACTGAAATGCATGCCATCCTCGCGGAATATTCGCTGCCTTACAGGTTCGAGCCTGAGGTTGAGAACGCCGCAGACGGGATTTCAGACATCATAACAGACAATGACATAAGGGAACGCAGGGATTTCAGGGACGTGCTCACATTCACTATCGACCCTGCGGATGCGAAGGATTTCGATGATGCGCTTTCTTTCAGGAAACTCGATGATGGGAATTATGAGGTCGGGGTGCATATAGCGGACGTGACCCATTATGTGACTCCGGGGTCCGTGGTGGACGAGGAGGCCCGCAACAGGGGCACTTCTGTATATCTGGTAGACAGGACTGTCCCGATGCTTCCGGAGAAGCTCTCCAACAAGCTCTGCTCGCTGCGTCCGAACGAGCCTAAGCTCTGTTTCTCGGCTGTGTTCGAGATCACTCCGCTTGCCAAGGTGGTGTCGCAGTGGTTCGGCAGGACGGTGATAAATTCTGACTACAGGTTCGCTTACGAGACTGCCCAGCAGGTGATAGAGGCAGGGGAGAATGCCATGCGGATGGAGCTGCGCGGAGGTACTGACGGGAAGCACGGACCGATAGCCGACCCTATACTGGACGCTTCTCCGGAGGCCGCCGAGGAGCGTGCGAAAAATGCTGACAGGCATGCAGAATCCGCTATGGGAGAAGGCGTCACGACCGGGTGTCTGATTCCGGACAGCCTCAAGGAGGCGATACTTGTCCTCAACGGGCTTGCAGCCAAGCTGCGCAAGAAAAGGTTCGCCGCAGGGGCCATCAGCTTCGAGAGACCGGAGATGAAAGTCGAGGTGGACGAGAAGGGCCGCCCGGTGAGGGTTTACCAGAAGGTGACGAAGGAAGCCAACTGGCTCATCGAGGAGTTCATGCTCCTTGCGAACAGGAGTGTGGCTGAGTTCGTGGCCAAGGGATGCCGGAAATCATCAGCCCCGTCCGCGTCACTGGGATATCTGTGCATCTCCCAGGAAGAGGCTGCGAAGGCGGCGGAGAAATCCAAGGCCAAGACTTTTGTATATCGTATCCACGACGAGCCGAACCTTATGAAACTGGACAGCCTGCGCTCGTTCGTACACAATTTCGGCTATGACATGGGCCCTGCGGAAAACGGCAAGGAGATTGCCAGGGAGCTCAACGGCCTGCTTTCACAGGCCAAGGACCGTCCTGAGTTCGATGTCATAGAGCTCCTGTCCCTGCGCACCATGGCCAAGGCGAGGTACAGCACAGACAACATAGGCCATTACGGACTGGCATTCAAATACTACACCCATTTCACATCCCCGATCAGGCGTTATCCGGACATGATGGTACACAGGCTTCTGGCCATGTATCTGGATGGTGCCCCTTCACAGAAGAAAGACTATTATGAAGGGCAGTGCAAGTATGCTTCCGAGCGCGAGATCGTGGCCGCGGAGGCCGAGCGCTCCAGCATCAAGTATAAGCTGGTGGAGTTCATGCAGGACAAGGTGGGATTTGAGTTCGAGGGACATATTTCCGGCCTTACCGACTGGGGTATGTATGTGGAGATAGAGCCGACCAAGATTGAAGGCATGGTGGCCCTGCGTGACATTAAGTCAGACTATTTCGAGTTCGATGCGGACCGTTACAGGATAGTGGGCCGCCACAGCAGGACGGTTTACAGTCTCGGGGACACTGTGAGGATACGGGTGAAGAAGACCAACCTGGAGCAGAAGCTGCTCGACTACGAGCTTGTGGAGACCGGCCTCGAGGAGAAGGCCGCGGATGCAGGTCCCGATGAGGGCATGGCCCCTTCAGGGAGCGGCGGCCAGGCAGGAAAGTCCGGCAAGGGTAAAGACCGCAAGGGATTCAGGTCCTCGGGGAAGAAATATTCATCCAAGGGGTCGCGCAAGCGTGGCGGCAAGCCCAAGAGAGACCAGTAGCCTGGACAGGCCTGTCAAGCATTCTCCCGTAAGGGCAGGTGCCGGATTCCGGATTCCAGTTTTGCGAGACGCATCCGGAAACGTATGAAATAGAATATGCCTGCGACCGTCAGCCCGACAGGGAATCCGGTCCAGATGCCCACAGCCCCGAGCCCGGCCTTGAATCCGAGGATGTAGGCTGCCGGGATGGCTATCAGGTAGTAGCTGATGAAGGCCATGAGCATGATAGGCCTGACATCCTGGATGCCGCGCAGGGCATTGCAGAAACACAGCTGCAGACCATCCCCGAACTGGTATGAGAACAGGACGACAAGCAGGGACATCACTGTAGCCGTCACTGCCTCGGAGTCCGTGAACATCCCGACAATGCTCTCCCTGAACAGGAAAATCATTGCGCAGAATAGCGCCGACACGCCGAGTGTCATGAAATATCCTTTCGACGCATATTGCCTTACTCCTTTATAGTCTTTTCTGCCGTATGCGTTGCTGACAAGTATGGATACTGCCGAGGCAAGTCCGGTCATGAGCATGAAACATATCTGCGATATGGTCAGAGTCACCTGGTGGGCGGCAAGTGCAGTGGCTCCGATCCACCCTACCATGACGGCGCTTATCGTGAATGTGGATGTCTCCATACCCATCTGCAGGGCCAGCGGATAGCCGAGCCCGAAAAGTTTCCTCATCCCGGCAAGAGATACGGATGCAGACCTGAATGCTGCCGCATACTTCCGGAATCTGCGTGCCTTCATTATATAGAGGAGGAATACGGCGAACATCACTATCCTCGCGAAAAGGGTGCTGAGGCCTGCCCCGAGCAGGCCAAGTTCGGGAAATCCCGCCTTGCCGTATATCAGTATCCAGTTGCCTATGATGTTCAGGATGTTGCCTCCCATCAGGAGTATCATGGACACGACCGGCTGGCAGATTCCGTCCGTGAACTGTTTCAATGTGTTGAAACCCATGGCGAATAGCGTGGAGACGGCTACTGTGATGTAGTATGGACGGATGAGCGGCAGCAGCTCCGGTTCCTGTCCGAACCTGTCCAGGAACAGGTATATCACACCCATTGCAACCAGGCCTGCGATTCCTGTGATTCCGTTGAGCATTATGCTGTCTTTCAGTGTCTTGCCTATTCCGGTGACATCGTTTGTCCCGAACCTTGCTCCTATCACCGGGGTCATCCCGCATACAAACCCGAGTTCCATGAAGATGAACAGGTTGACCAGACCGTTTACGAATGAGGAGGCCGCCAGGTCATTGACCCCGTACCAGCCTATCATTATGTTGTCTGCGAAGCTGAGGATAACCACGCAGGCCTGGCCGAGCATTATCGGCACCCCGATCTTAAGTATTTCCGCTGTCTTTCCCATATATGTCTCTCATCCTGTCCCGGTGGAAGGGGCTGCAAAAATACTACATTTCCCGGAATCGGAAAATTTTATAAATTTGTAGGATTAACGGTTGTACTTATGACATTTCCAGTGACAGACCCCATTTGGATCTTCTTCATTGTATTGATCATCATCCTTTTCGCTCCTATTGTCCTGGGCAAGTTGAAAATCCCCCACATCATAGGGATGATACTTGCCGGCATCGTCATAGGGGAGCACGGGCTGAACATCCTTGAACGGGACAGCAGTTTCGAGCTTTTCGGGCAGGTGGGGCTTTATTACATAATGTTCCTCGCCGGTCTGGAGATGGATATGGAGGATTTCCGTAAGAACAAGGTCAAGGGCCTTGTCTTCGGCCTGCTCACGTTCATCATCCCTATGGCCCTGGGCATCTGGACCAGTGTCAGCCTGCTGGGTTACAGCATGGTCACTTCTGTCCTCCTGTCCAGCATGTATGCCTCGCATACTCTTATCGCCTATCCGATTGTCAGCCGTTACGGTCTTTCCAGGCAGAGGAGCGTGAACATAACCATAGGCGGTACTGCTGTGACCGTGACCCTCGCTCTGGTGATACTGGCGGTGATAAGCGGGATGTACAAAGGCACGGTGGACAGCCTGTACTGGATTTCCCTGGTAGTGAAGGTGGCTCTGCTGAGCCTTGCGATAGTGTTCCTGGTGCCTCTCGTGGGAAGGTGGTTCTTCCGCAAGTACGATGATGCGGTGATGCAGTTCATCTTCGTGCTTGCCCTTGTCTTCCTCGGTGGAGGACTGATGTCTCTTGCGGGTATGGAGGGTATCCTGGGGGCGTTTCTCGTCGGGATGGTGCTCAACAAGCTTGTGCCTAAGGTCTCTCCTCTGATGAACCGCCTGGAGTTTGTCGGAAACGCCCTCTTCATCCCGTATTTCCTTATAGGGGTCGGGATGATCATCGACCTGCGCAGCTTTGTGGCCGGTGGAGAGGCGATGAAGGTGGCGGTAGTGATGACTGTGGTGGCCACGCTGAGCAAGTGGCTGGCGGCATTCTTTACACAGAAGATATACGGGATGTCAAGGAACGAGCGCAAGATGATGTTCGGCCTGAGCAACGCCCAGGCGGCGGCGACACTTGCCGCTGTGCTGATAGGGCATGAGATAATCCTCGAAAACGGTGAGCGCCTCCTGAACGACGACGTGCTGAACGGGACTGTCATAATGATTCTGTTCACTTGCGTGATAAGCACGATAGAGACGGAGCGCGCGTCCCGACGTTTCGCCATGGACCAGAACTCGGCAGCCTCCGCCGAGAAGGACAGGCAGAGGGAGAAGGAGCGCTTCCTCATCCCTGTGGCCAACCCTGACACCATAGAGAACCTGGTCAACCTTGCCCTTGTGGTAAGGAACCCGAAGAGCCGGGAAAGCATAGTCGCCCTGAATGTCATAAATGACAGCGGGTCTTCTGAGGCTGGTGAAGCCGTGGGGCGCAAGAGCCTGGAGAAGGCTGCAATGATAGCTTCGTCTGCTGATGTAAGCACTGACATGGTGTGCCGCTATGACATGAATGTGGCATCCGGCATTGTCCATACCCTCAAGGAAAAGAACGCTACGGACCTGGTGATAGGCCTTCATCAGAAAAGCAGCATCCTGGACTCGTTTTTCGGGAGCCTGACCGGAAACATCCTAAGAGGGACATACCGGGAAGTGATGGTGGCCAGGCTGGAAATTCCGGTCAATACGCTGAAGGGCATCGTTGTCACTGTGCCGGCACGGGCGGAATTCGAGACCGGGTTTGCCCGATGGACAGCGCATCTGTGCCGCATGGCCTCACAGACAGGGTGCAGGATATATTTCCATGCGGAGCAGGAGACTGCGGACAGGCTCAGTGAACTGGTAGGCCGTTCGGATGCAAGGACCCTTGCTGCGGTAAGCACTGTCGAGAGCCAGCCTTTCCCGGACCGCATGGCCTCGCTGAAGGTCAGCCGGGAACAGCTTCTGGTGATTGTCAGCGCCAGGGCCGGTTCAGTGTCCTACGATTCCGCTTTCGACAGGCTGCCGGCCCTGATCAACAAGTATTTTGCCGAGAACAGCCTGCTCATACTTTATCCGGAACAGGTTGATCAGCAAGGTGTTGTATTCTTTGCAGACCCGATGGGGAATTCATGACCAGGAGACCCATGGGTGTTGGGGCACTTGCCGTCTGAAGAAAGGTATCGGAGTTCAAAACTCTTTACCGGATTATCAGCCACACGTACAGTTCTGTCAGGAAAAGCAGGGCGGCCGCTCCTGATATGCATGCGGCGAGCAGTACGGCATTTCTTTTCCTGGCGCCGGATTTCCATGCGACGTTTCCTGCGCATGCTATATAGCCTATGGCCCCGAGTGTAATTACGGATACCGCAAAAATCTTTACAGCCAGTGCGGCGGCATTGTCCTGTCCGGCGATTTCCGGAAATCCGGAGAGCGAGTGCCTGATTTTGGAGAACCCCCATATGAAGCAGGCGTGCATGGCTACAAGTGCCACGGCCTTCAGCGCGATGCCGGCATGTTTCTTTTCCAGCCGTACATTCATTGCCGTATAGGCCAGGACACCTGAAATCATCAGTGGAAGGAATGTGTCAGAGACAATATGTATGGCGACGGCATGCATGACAGGTGTTTTTTCTAAAGCCGGTTCGCATACAGTCTTGCGAGCAGTTTCTGGTAACGGTTCTGGAGCGTGATGCAGTTCGAGAGGTTCGTGTAGATGTTGGATGCCTCGACGAAATAGTCTATGACTGAGATCTGTCCTCCTTCCACAGCCTCTTTCAGCAGAGACAGTGTCTCGCGCATGAGCGGTTCGTCGTAAGCCTCAAGGGCGGCCCTGGTCTCCTGTATGTCCGAAATGAAGGATTTCACCTCGGCCTGTGCCGTGGATTTCAGCATGGACAACCTGTTGTGCGCCGATGCCGACTGGGCTTTGGCCATGCGGACTTTCCTGTGGTTTGAAAAGACAGGTATGGAGCCTCCTACCAGGAAACCGTTTTCCGCTTCCCTCAATGCTGTATTCCTCCTGTATCCGATCTCTATTTTGGGAATCCATCCCTGCTTCTCCAGTGAGACCTGCTTCCTGGCTGCCTGTGCCGCATTTTCTGCGGCAAGGATGGAAGCGTTTCCGGATATGTATTCCTCCATTGCCGCCTGTGGGTCTGTCACTTCTTCCACGAGAGGGTAGAAGTCGGCCTCGAATATTATCCCGGTGTCTCCGTTCAATGCAGTAAGGGTGTTGGTCGAGGCTGAAAGGGAGGCGTTGTTATCTGCTACGGCCGTGGCCACGTTCATGAGCTCCATCTTTATCTTGTTGAGATCCAGCGCTGTGGCATCCCCTGTCTCATATCTCTTCTGATAGAGTTCCAGCATTTCCCCTGCTATGTCTTCCTGCATGTCCAGGAGTTCCCCGAGCTGCCTGTACATTATGATATCAAGGCATACTGTCTTGGCTTCCAGGAGGATACGTCTGCGTTCGGAGACGAGCGTGCTGTTCAGGGAAGAGACGGCCAGTTTGTTCTGGCTGTGCCTGGTGGCGTACAGTGTCGGAAAATCGAATCCCTGGGATACTACCAGTTCGGACCCGGATTGACCGGTTGATGTCCTGCTGTAGAATGAGCTGTACTCCACGGTAGGGTCTTCCGGCATGTTCCCGGCCCTGAGCTGGAGGGCAGCGGCTTCCGTGTCTTCCGCGATGGCTTGGAGCTCGGGATTGTTTGCAGATACGGACTGCAGGACTTCCTCTATGCTGGATGTACGGACCGGCTCCGGCCCGGGGGATTGCTCTTCCGGAGTCCGGGCGTTTACGGCGGTACCGAGGGCCGCCGCGACAAGTATTGTAAATGTGTGTTTTCTCATTGTCTGTATTTGCATTTGTTCCTTGTGTGGAGTTTGAGGGCTAATTGTTTTTTGACTCTCCCTTGTGAAGCCACCAGTACATGACAGGGACTATGAACCCGTTCAGGAAAGTCGAGGTGAGCAGGCCGCCGAGGATGACTTTTGCCATAGGGCTTTGTATCTCGTTTCCCGGAAGGTCTCCGTGGATGGCGAGCGGTATAAGTGCCAGAGCAGAGCTCAGGGCTGTCATGAGAATCGGGTTCAGCCTGTCGAGGGAGCCGTGTATGATGCTGTCATAGAGGCTGTAGCCTTGCTCACGCAGCAGGTTGTAGTGGCTGATGAGCAACATTCCGTTCCTGGTGGCGATACCGAAGAGCGAGATGAAGCCTATTATGGCAGGTATGCTCAGTTCCCCCGTGGTGACGAGCAGGGCGAATACTCCGCCGATCAGTGCCAGCGGCAGGTTGAGGAGAATCACCCCGCTCTGCGCCGCACTCTTGAACTGCATGTACAACAGCAGGAATATCACCACTATGCTCATGATCGAAGTGAGCAGGAGAGTACGGCTTGCTGCCTGTTCGCTCTCGAACTGTCCTCCATATTCTATGTGGTAACCTTCCGGAAGGTCGATGTTCTTTTCCACGATTTCCCTGATGTCGTTCACGACCCCGCGCAGGTCCCGGCCGCTTGTGTTGGCTGAGATGACAATCTTTCTCTTGACGTTTTCCCTGTTTATGGTGTTCGGACCGGTGGATGAGATCACGTCTGCCACATAGCACAGGGGCAGCTTGTTGCCGTCGGCATCATCTATCATGAGGTTTTTAATCCCCTCCATCGAGCCTCTGTCCGCCTCGTCCGCCCGGACAACCAGATTGAACGCCTTGCCGTTCTCATAGACCTGGGATACGGTCTTTCCTGCCATGTGGACGGTCACGAACTCGTTGAATGCCGGCAGGGAGATACCGTATTTCGCGAGCATCTCTCGTTTCGGCACAATCTTTATCTCCGGCCTTTCAATCTGCTGTTCCACATTCAGGTCGGCTATGCCTTCCACTCCGGAGATAAGCTCCTTTATCCGGTTGCCTGTCGTGAACATGCGGTTCAGGTCATCTCCGAAAAGCTTTATGGCTATGCTTGCCTGCGTACCGCTGAGCATGGCGTCTATACGGTGGCTTATAGGCTGTCCTATCTCGATGTTGGCTCCGGATATGACGGACAGTTTCTCCCTCACCTCATCAAGAAGTTCTGCATGTGTACGGTCCTTCAGCTCGAACGGAGCCTCAAGCTCCGACACATTCACCCCGAGTGCATGCTCGTCCAGCTCCGCCCTTCCCGTCTTGCGGGCGACTGTCTGTATCTCGGGTATCGACATCAGTATCTCTTCTGCCTGGCGGCCGATCCTGTCTGACTCCTCCAGTGATATTCCCGGGAGGGAGCTTACGTTGATGGTGAAAGATCCTTCGTTGAAGGACGGGAGGAAACTGTGTCCCAGCGTGAAGAACAGGCCGAGGGCCACCGCGAACAGGGCCAGTGTAGCCCCTACCACGCTTTTCTTGTGCCTCATCACCCATTCAAGTGCCTTCCGGTAGTATTTTTTCAGCCATACGGCGAGGAACGCCTCTTTTGGAACGGCATCTCCTTTCGTCTTGTAGTCAAGTAGATAGCTGCACAGTACCGGAGTGAGTGTCAGGGCTACCACTGTCGATGCGAACAGGGCTGTGATGAATGCCACTCCGAGAGGTACCAGCATCCTGCCTTCCATTCCGGAAAGGAAGAACAGCGGTACGAAGCTCACTACAATGATAAGTGTGGAGTTGAGGATAGGCATACGCACTTCCTTTGAGGCCTCGAACACTGTCTTGAGTACCGGAAGGCGCTTCTCCGGAGGCAACTGCCTGTTGGCCCGGAGGTGTTTCCACACGTTTTCAACATCAACTATGGCATCGTCCACGAGAGAGCCGATAGCTATGGCCAGTCCTCCGAGGCTCATGGTGTTGATGGTCATCCCCAGCCAGTTGAGCACAAGGATGGATATGAGCATGGACAGCGGCAGGGTTATTAGGGATATGACTGTGGTCCGGACATTCGCCAGGAAAAGGAAGAGGACTATGACTACGAACACAGCCCCTTCGTAAAGCGATGACTTGACATTGCTGATCGAGCTTTCTATGAACCTGGACTGACGGAACGTGTCTGTGGAGACATGCACGTCCGGAGGGAGGTTCTTCTGCAGGTCTTTCAGGGCCTCCTCTATCTTGGCCGTCAGCTCTATGGTGCCGGTCTCCGGTTGCTTGGTGACTGTTATAAGCACGGCCGGCTTCCCTTTTTCCGAAGCTACACCGAGCTTCGGCTGCTGTGCGCCTATTTTCACGTCTGCGACATCCCCGAGTGTGACCGGAGCGCCTCCGGACACCTTTATCACCGAGCGTGCCATCTGTGCCACGTCTGCGGTGGATATGACCCCGCGGACGATGTATTCATTCCCGTATTCGTATATGACTCCTCCGTTGGTGTTCTGGTTCATCTGGTCTGTCACGGCCATGATTTCACCAAGCGTGACACCGTAATGCTTCATCTTTGCCGGATGTATAAGCACCTGGTATTCCTTTATGTCGCCTCCGAGTACGGCCACTTGCGCCACACCTCCTGTGGAAAGGAGCCGTGGACGGATTGTCCAGTCCGCCAGGGTCCTCAGGTCAAGCATGGATGTGGTATCTGAGGTGAGGCCGATGATAAGCAGCTCTCCCAATATGGAGGACTGCGGCCCGAGGGTCGGATTCCCGACATTCTCAGGCAGTTCCTCGTTCACTACCGTCAGTTTTTCCGACACTATCTGTCTTGCCAGGTAAATGTCCGTGCCCCAGTCGAATTCCACCCATACCACTGAAAATCCGGTGGTTGAGGACGAGCGTACCCTGCGTACACCCGTGGCCCCGTTCACTGCTGTCTCTATCGGGAATGTGACGAGCTGCTCCACTTCCTCTGCGGCCATGCCGCCCGCCTCGGTCATTATCACGACGGTAGGGGCGTTCAGGTCCGGGAACACATCCACTTCAGTGCGGTTCATCGTGTAGATTCCACCTGCCATCAGGAGGATTGAGGCTACAAGGATGAGGAGTCTGTTTTCAAGTGAGAATCTTATTATCCTGTTCAGCATATCTCCTGCGGTTTCAGTGGTTGTGTGTATGTGCCGGGATGGCGTTGCTTGCCGATGCGAGTTTCACGTTGTAGGCCCCGCGTACCACTACATTGTCGCCCGGTTCAAGCCCGTCCAGGACCTCTGTCCTCTGTCCGTCGCTGGCACCGAGTGACACTTCCTGCTTCCTGTAGCACTGGCTGTCGAGCTTCAGATATACGAAATTTACACCCTGCTCTTCTGTGATGGCGGACTGAGGGACGGAGATCACCCCTTCCCTTTCTGCGCACAGGAGCCATATCTCGGCGAAGGATCCGGGCACAAGGTCGTCCGTGTTCCTTATGCTGAAAGAGACAGGCATGTAGTATTCACCTTCGTTCTGGCTCCTGCCGACAGAAAGGAGCTTCCCGCCGAGCTCTGAGGTGCTGTATGCCCTGTCTGAGCCTGAAGTAATGAAGTTGGCGGCCGTGATACTGTGCCTGCGTGCATAATGCCTTTGCGACAGGTCTGCTTCGAGCACCAGGTGGCTGTTCTGGCAAATCACTGCCACAGGGGTGCCTGTGGTCACATAGTCACCCTGCTTTACTGCCAGGCTCTTGATGAATCCCTTGAACGGGGCAGAGACGGCTACTCCGCTGCCGCTTTTGCTCGGTTTAAGAGCCTCGTATGCAAGACGGGCATTCTCATAGTTTTCCTTTATCGATGCGAATTCCTTCTGGGACACTATCCTGCTGCCAGTGAGCTTCGAAGCCCTCTCGTATTCGTCCTTGGCTGCAAGGTAGGCTATGCGTGCCTTCTCGATGCGGTTCCCGTCCTGAAGATTGGAGGACTGGATGGAGAACAGCTCCTGCCCTGCTGATACGGCGGCTCCTTCCGTATAGTTTTCCGCAAAGGAGACTGTGCCGTCGGTCGTCGCCACTACAGCTGCCTCGTCTCCGGCTGCGGGAAGAATCTCCCCGCTGGTGTGTATCACTTCCCTGAAACTTCCCGGGGTGACTGTCTCTGTCATGATGCCGATTGCCGCAGCCTTGTCTTCAGGTATCACTATCTCGTCCGAATGGCCTGCCCCGGCCTCTTCTCCGTGCTCTCCGTGCGGATCCGCCTCGTGGCTGTGGATTTCTGTCTCGTGTCCATGTGCATCGTGGTCATGGTCTGAGGTATGCCCGTGTCCGGCTCCGCATGACCACAGGAGGAACATCGCCGATATTCCTGTGATGATCGTCCGTTTATTCATATTTATATCCGGTTTTTGGTTTTTCTGGTTCACCGGCTGCAAAAGTATGGATAACGTAACGCAACCCGGTTGCATTCTGGTCCTTGCCGTTCCGGATTTGGCGGCAGTATACTTTTTTGCAAGGAAAGTGTACCTTTTAGTCTGCACAGGATGATATTTTTGCACCCGTACACATATAAGCTGATGACCGAAATGTCTGCTATGATTGTAAAAAAACTGGCAGCGGCATGTGGCGCTGCCATGATCTTGTCTGCATACACGTCCTTCTCACTGCATGCTGAGGTTTCAGGAGAGAGCCTTTCATGTACGGTGAACACTCTTATCGGGACGGAAGGTGCCGGCCTTGTAGCCGGATTCGTCTATCCTGGAGCCACACGTCCTTTCGGGATGGTGCAGTTCACTCCTACTTACTTTGCCCGCCGTGGAGGTTTTGTCATCAACCAGCTCAGCGGCGCCGGTTGCCGGCACATGGGCAATTTCCCTACTCTTCCTGTGAAAGGAGGTGTCGACGGCTCTCCATCAGAGCTTTTCGGCAACAGGGTCAGCATTTCTTCCGAGAAGGGGCATGCCGGATATTATCAGGCTGAGGTGGACGGTGGAATCCTTGCGGAACTTTCCGTGACACCTAGGACAGGTATGGCAAGGTATGTATTCCCGGAGGATTGTCCGGACGGGAAAGGGACAATAATAATAGGAGCAGGAATATCTGCTACACCGATTTCCCAGGCTGCGGTATGCATTACCGGACCTTCGAGCTGTGAAGGATATGCAGAAGGAGGGAATTTCTGCGGGGTGAGAACTCCTTATAAAGTGTATTTCGTTGCTGAATTTGATGCCGAGGCACTCGAGACAGGCGTGTGGAAAGGCGACAGGCTTCTAAGAGAGGCAAGTTTTGCAGAGGGAGAAAGCTCTGGGGTGTACTTCACGTTCGATACTCGCGGCGGAAGGAAGATACAATATAAAATAGGTGTGTCTTATGTGTCTGTGGAGAACGCCAGGGAAAATCTCCGTGCGGAAAATCCCGGATGGTCTTTTGATTCCGTAAGAGAGTCTGCCGAAGGAGCATGGGATAAATATCTCGGTAAGATAGAAGTGCACGGGACCGATCCACTCAGGAAGGTACAGTTCTATACACATCTGTATCATGCCCTGATACATCCGAATATATGCAGTGACGTGAACGGTGAGTATATGGGGGCTGATTTCAAGGTTCACCGCAGTCGGGATGTCCATTATACGTCTTTCAGCAATTGGGATACTTACCGTACCCAGATACAGTTGCTTGCAATGCTTGATCCTGATGTCGCCTCCGCTGTGGTACGGTCTCACAGGGATTTCGCGGAGCAGTCCGGAGGGGCACTTCCAAGATGGGTGATGGCCAATATCGAGACCGGAATAATGCAGGGTGACCCTACTCCTGCACTGATAGCTAATGCATGGGCCTTCGGGGCAAGGGATTATGATCCGCTCCCGGTATTCGGGCTGATGAAGAACAATGCCGAGATTCCGGGGCTCAAATCCCAGGATATCGAGGAACGTCCGGGTCTCCAGCAGTATAAGGACAAGGGCTGGTGGAACGTCTCAGAGCATCTGGAGTACAGCACATCGGACTTTGCTATCGGGAAGTTTGCCTTGTATGCATGCGGAGACGAATTTGCCGACTGGCATTATTCAGGGCGGGCCCAGCAGTGGAAAAACCTTTATAATCCGGAGACAGGATGGCTGCAGTCCAGGAATGCGGACGGGTCGTGGAAGTCCCTTGGCGAGGACTGGAGAGAATCCACCTATCCGAATTATTTCTGGATGGTGCCGTTCAATATAGCCGGCCTTATCGACATCATCGGAGGCCCGGAAATCGCCGAGAAGCGTCTGGACGAGCTCTTCAGGCGTCTGGATGCCAACTATGTACAGGACTGGTATGCCTGCGGCAATGAGCCCAGTTTCCAGATACCGTGGATTTATGACTGGGTGGGAAGACCTGACAAGACTTCCGAAGTTGTCAACAGAATCATAAACGACCACTACTCCGCTGCACCGGACGGCCTGCCGGGCAACGATGATCTTGGCACAATGGGGGCGTGGTATGTATTCGCCTGCATGGGAATGTATCCGATGATTCCCGGAATCGGAGGCTTCGCCTTGAACACCCCGATATTCGAGAAGATTACTGTACATCTTGAAAACGGGGATCTTGTCATTGCAGGAGGGTCTGAAACCAGGATTTATACTACAGGACTCAAGATTGACGGGAAGCCTCATGCCAAAGCCTGGATCTCTTGGGAGGATGTGTGCAACGGGGCTGTAGTCGAATACACCACATCAACTAGACCTTCAGGCAACTGGGGGCGGGAGCAGCTTCCTCCATCGTTCGGAAACTGACAGGAAAAAGGATAGATAATATGTAAAACGGATAACATAAAACAATAACTGACATGAAACGTCTTTTCTTCACTATGGCTGCGGCCTTCGGGCTCAGCGTTGCGGCGTTGGCCCAGACGGTTGTCCCATTCACCGGCGGTGACCGTGCGGTATATCTTGGGGACAGCATAACTGACGGAGGCCACTATCATTCCTATATCTGGCTCTATTATATGACCAGATTCCCTTATATGGATGTGAAAGTTTTCAATGCCGGGATAGGTGGCAATACGGCAGGAGACATGTATGAGCGCCTTGACGGGGATGTATTCAGCAAGAAACCGACTGTGCTCATGGTAACGTTCGGAATGAACGATACCGGGTATGTCGAGTACAACCAGAAAGGTGCCGACAAGTATGGCGAAAAACGATACAGGGAATGTATCTCCAACTTTGACAAGATCGAGAAGCGGCTGCTTGCACTGGATAATGTCCATATCGTGATGATAGGCGGCTCTCCTTATGATGAGACGGCGCAGATAGACGGGAATGTGCCGTTCAAAGGAAAGAACGCTGTCATGGACCGTGTGGTGGCTTACCAGAAGGCTGCAGCAGAAAGGAACGGCTGGGATTTCATCGATTTCAGCAAGCCACTTGTGGAGGTCGCTGCAAAAATGCAGGCTGAAGATCCTTCTTTTACCATCACTATGGGAGACCGTATCCACCCGGATAATGACGGTCATATGGTCATGGCATATCTTTTTCTCAAAGCGCAGGGTTTTGCAGGTAAAAAAGTCGCTGACATAGAGATTGATGCCCCATCTGCCAATGTGGTCAGGACAGAGAATTGCGCCATATCGGACTTGAGGAAAGACCGCACAGGAATATCGTTCACATATCTTGCTGAATCCCTTCCATATCCGCTCGATACTGTCGCCCGCGGCTTCGGGTCCCATAGAGCCCAGGCAGGTGCACTGAAGATGGTCCCTTTCATGGAAGAGATGAATCAGGAGATACTGAAAGTCACAGGTCTGAAAGGTGATTATGAACTCCTTATCGACGGGCAGCCTCTCGGAGTCTGGAACGGAGACGAGCTGTCAAAGGGAATCAATATGGCAGAACTTACATGGTCCCCACAGTACCAGCAGGCTCTCCAGGTGATGTATCTGAACGAATGGAGATGGGAGATTGAGCGCAGTTTCCGGGATTATGCATGGATGCAGTACGGCTTCATGAAGCCGAAAGGATTGCTTGACGCTAACGACCGGAAGGCCGTGGAGGCTATCGACAAATACAAGACGCAGGATATATGGGCCGGAATCCACAGGGACACTTATGCCAGGCTGATGCACAAGGATGTGCGTGACACCCGTATAGCCGAAATGAATATGCTTACAGACAGGATTTACCAGATAAACAAACCTGTGGAGCACCGCATTTCTCTCCGCAGCAAATAATGATACCGCACCATGAGAAAAGTCATTATATCGGCAATTGCAGTGCTTTTGCTTCCGGCCATGTCCGGGAACAGCGGCCTTTGCGCCCAGGGACAGGAGCATATCTATTTCGTGGACGGATTCCACGGAGGGGTATACGGGCATTACCCTATGCAGACATACACGGACTACATGTCCGGACTTCTGGAGAAATATCCAGAGTGGAGGATGTGCCTGGAGATAGAGCCTGAGACCTGGGATACGGTGGCCGTACGCACCCCGGAGGCGTACAGAAGATTCGCCGGATGGGCAGGGTCCGACAGGGTTGAGTTCACCAATCCGGCATACGCCCAGCCTTATATGTACAACATTTCCGGAGAGAGCATAATCCGTCAGCTTGACTACGGTATCCGGAAGATACACAGCCATTTCCCTGATGTGGAGTTTAGCACTTATGCTGTAGAAGAGCCTTGTTTTACCAGCGCCCTCCCGCAGGTGTTGCGCCAGTTCGGTTTCAAGTACGCCTCACTGAAGTGCCCCAACACCTGCTGGGGAGGATATTCCGCACCTTATGGCGGTGAGCTTGTGAACTGGACAGGACCTGACGGGACATCAATTCTGACCTCTCCGAGATATGCCTGCGAAGACCTTCAGGAAGGAAGCGTATGGCAGACTACTGCCTGGGGGAACGAAGACGGATATATCGAAGCTTGCCGCAAGGCCGGTATAAAGGATATCGTGGGGATGTGCTACCAGGATGCCGGATGGACATTCGGCCCTTGGATAGGATATGCGGACAGCACAAGAAACGGGTCTGTGTATGTGACATGGAGAGAGTATTTCGAGGAAAAGACATCGGGACGGACCGATGACGACTACGTTTTTTCCCAGGAGGATGTACGGCCTGCCCTCATGTGGGGCAGTCAGGTCCTCCAGACTATCGCGCGTCAGGTTCGAGGCAGCGAGAACATGCTTGTCCAGGCGGAAAAGACAGGAGCAATCGCCTCTCTGGACAACGGTTTCAGATACGGGCAGGAGAGAATGGACGAGGCATGGCGCACTCTTATGCTTGCACAGCACCACGACTCATGGATCGTGCCTTACAACGGGCTCAACAGCCGCGGTACCTGGGCCGACAACATCGCTTTGTGGACTGAGTCCACTGACACGATCTGCGGTAATATAATAGACGAGGCGCTTTCCTCTTTTTCAGCAGGCAGGTCTGCAAAGGGCGGAAAACTTTATATAAAGGTGCTCAACACGACAGGTTATTCCCGTTCCGAGGTCGTTTCTGTCCCTCTCCCCTCCGGATTTGCCGGATCTGAAGGCGTTTCTGTAAAAGACGCGTCCGGGAAAACCCTTGAATCTGTACTGGACCTCTCATCCGGAACTCCGGAACTGGTTTTTGCCGCGGATGTACCGGCGTTCGGCTATACAGCTGTCTCTGTGGAGGCACAGCGTCCGGGAAAGACTACCGGTATGGTATATAAAGGAGAGGCCAGGACCGTTTCTTCCGGCGAGGCAGTGGTTGAAAACGATATGTACAGGATAGTCTTTGACGCCTCCAGGGGAGGGGTGATCACCAGTCTTGTGGACAAGACCCAGGACGGGAAGGAGTATGTCGACAGGAAGCACGGGACAGGAATCAACGAGCTCAAGGGCTTTTTCTACGAAGAAGGCATGTTCCACTCTTCTGCCGACTCTCCTGCCGAAGTCACGGTCTCCGGCAACGGGCTTGTAAAGACAGTGACAGTTCGTGGTGCAATAGATGATGTGCCTTATACTCAGACAGTTGTACTGAAGGAAGGCGACCGTAAAATCGACTGCAGCCTCAGGATCGACTGGGACGAGGATGTCCGGATAGGCAAATATGCCCAGGAAAACGGTTTCAATGCAAACAGGAGGGGGTTCTATGACACCAGGTATGCCCTCAATGTGCTGTTCCCTGTGGCCCTGGAAGCCCCGCAGCTTTACAAGAACGCTCCGTTCGATGTATGCCGCAGCCGCCTGGAGGATACTTTCTTCGAGACATGGGACAATATCAAGCACAATGTCATTCTCAACTGGGTGGACCTTGCCGGCAAGGACGGCGGCAGTTCGCTCGCCCTGTTCTCAGACCATACCACTTCCTATTCATACGGCTCGGGATTCCCGCTGGGCCTGACGGCCCAGATTTCATCCGGAGGGCTTTGGGGGCGTGACTATAAGATAAGCCGCCCTTCCGAAATACGGTATGCCATAGTGCCTCATGCAGGGGAATGGGACAGCGCAGGAATCCAGGAAGAGAGCGCGGCGTGGAACGAGCCGCTCCTGTGCAGTACTGAAAACCAGCGGAAGTCAGGGTCTGCATCGTACATTGATGTCAGCGGTACGGGGTATGAGATCTCGGCTGCATACATGACAGACAACGGCCTTGTGCTCCGCCTGTTCAACGCTTCCGGTGACGGGGATCCTGTCAAGGTGAAGTTCGGGTTCAACCCCGGATCCGTGTCCGAGACTGACCTCCGCGGCAATGTCACCGGGACTCCGGCCGTCACCCGTTCCGGAAAGACTCCGGAGATGGAGGTGGCCATGCCTCGTTTCGGGATAAGGACATATCTGATTTCATTGTAATTGCTTTAAGAGTATGAGATTGAAAAAAATGATAATGCCGGCACTCTCTCTTGTGGCCATGACCGCATGCACGGACGAGGTGCAGGATTTTTCACCGGCTTCCTATGTTAATCCATTCATCGGAGCCAGTACAAGTGTCGGGGATGCTGGTGTGTATCATGGCCTTGGCAAGACTTTCCCGGGCGCGACGACTCCGTACGGGATGGTGCAGGTGAGCCCCAATACCATTACCGGAGGGGACAATGCAAGCGGATACAGTTACGAGCACAAGACAATCGAAGGGTTCGCCTTCACCCAGATGAGCGGTGTGGGCTGGTTCGGTGACCTGGGCAATTTCCTTGTGATGCCGACAACCGGACCGATGAAGACAATCGCCGGGAAGGAGGACGGGAGCATTTCCGGATGGCGCTCTGCATACGACAAGGATACCGAGACGGCCCAGGCCGGCTATTATATGGCAGACCTGACTGATTACGGCATACGTGTGGAAAGTACTGCCACACCACATTGCGGGATACTTCGTTTCACGTATCCGGAGAACGAGCTATCGCGCATTCAGATAGACCTGGCGAGACGAGTTGGAGGAACATCCGAGTCTCAGTATATCAAGGTTATAAACGACAGCACCATTGCCGGCTGGATGAAATGCACTCCGGAGACGGGAGGCTGGGGGAATGGAGACGGGAATGCCCGTTATACTGTGTATTTCTATGCACAGTTCAGCCGGCCGTTGATGGACTACGGCTTCTGGAGTGCCGATATACCTTCAGGCTGGGTGCGTAAAAAAGACGAGGTGGTAAGTCTTCCTTATCTGGAGAGAGTAAGCAAAGCCGAGATATTCAGAGGAATTCCTGAGATGGAAGGTAAACATGTCGGATTCTTTACAGAATTCCCTACATCCGCCGGAGAGCAGGTCACACTCAAGGTGGGTATTTCGTTCGTGGACATGGACGGGGCGAGGAAGAATTTCGAGCATGAGATTGACGGCAAGGCGTTTGACCAGGTCCGTCAGGAAGCCTTTTCCATGTGGGACAGGGAACTCGGTCGTATAAAAATCTCAGGCGGGACGGAAAAAGACAAGACAGTGTTCTATACAGCACTCTACCACTCGCTGATAGACCCAAGGATATATGCCGATGTGGACGGAAGATATGTCGGGGGCGATTACAAAGTACACAATTCTGACAGTACATTCACCAAGCGCACTATATTCAGCGGCTGGGATACTTTCCGCAGCCTGATGCCGCTGCAGACGATAATCAATCCGGAAGTCGTCAGCGACCTTATAAATTCCCTGGTTACGATGGCAGACCAGAGCGGCAGGGAGTACTTTGAAAGATGGGAGTTCCTTAATTCATATTCAGGCTGCATGATCGGCAACCCGGCACTTTCTGTCATAGCTGATGCATATGCCAAGGGGATACGCACGTTCGATGCAGACAAGGCACTCGAATACGCCGTGAACAGCTCGGAAAGGACAGGGAACGGGCCTCTCGGATGGTCCCCGACAGGACTCTGTATCTCCGAGACCTTGGAATATGCATACTTCGACTGGTGCGTCTCACAATTCGCGCAGTCGCTCGGCAAGACTGACATAGCAGACCGCTTTGCATTACAGTCACAAGCCTACAGGAATATTTTCGACTCCGAGAAAGGATGGTTCAGGCCGCGCCATGCAGACGGCTCCTGGGAGGATTGGCCGGAGGACGCCCGCACTACCGAATGGTACGGCTGTATCGAGTGCAACCCTTATCAGCAGGGATGGTTCGTCCCTCATGACATCGACGGTATGGTGGAACTGATGGGAGGTCGTGAAAAAGTGATAAAGGATCTGGACAATTTCTTCGCGAACACCCCGGAGAACATGCTCTGGAACCAGTATTACAACCATGCCAACGAGCCTGTCCACTTCGTCCCGTTCCTGTACAACCGTCTCGGCGAGCCGTGGAAGACCCAGAAATGGACCCGTTTCATCTGCTCGCACGCCTATGGCGAAGGAGTGAACGGTCTCGTGGGCAACGACGACGCGGGCCAGATGTCCGCATGGTATGTCCTGGCCGCCTCGGGTATCCATCCGGTGTGCCCGGGGGAGACCACGATGGAGATCACAAGCCCGGTATTCGACAGGATAGAGTTTACCCTGGACCCGGAATATGCTGACGGCAGGAAATTCACCGTGATAGCGCATGACAACAGCCCGGAGAATATCTATATACAGAAGGCAGTGCTGGACGGCAAGCCGTTGGTGCAGTCCCGTGTCTCATTCTCCGACATTGCAGCCGGTTCTACACTTGAACTGTATATGGGCAGTGAGCCCTCTTCATGGGGAATAAGTGCTTTGCCCGGATCAGGACAATAGAGGTCTTTCAAAAATTTTAACGATATATGTTATGACTTAGATTTTCAATTTGACAGGACGGGACGGGTCCGATGGAGGATACCTGCATACGCGTTATGCTGCAGGTGTCCCTGACAATGTACCGGAATAAGGTGTACAAAGTAATGCCAATCATTAATAACTTACTAATTATCAGATGAATTATCAGGTTTTAAAGAAACTTGCAGGTATGATGTCGGCAGCGTTGCTGTCGCTCGCGCCTGTGTTCGATCTGTCTGCCCAGGAACAGATACACGTCTCAGGTACTGTGTCTGATGAAACTGGCGGACCGCTTCCAGGAGTGGTCGTCATGGTTAAAGGAACAACCGACGGTACGGCCACCGACACTAACGGTGAATTTACTTTTTCGATATCTCGCGGCGGCGCAGATACAATCCTTGAGTTCTCATGTCTCGGTTATGAGACAGTGGAGATCCCTGTCGGTTCCAGGACGGTCTTCAATGTGACCATGTCCACCGCGTCCATCGGACTTGACGAAGCCGTAGCGATAGGATACGGTACAATGCTCAGAAGGGACCTTTCCTCAGCGGTTTCTTCCGTGGAAAGCGACGCCCTGAACGAGAGGGCCACCTCGCTGAATATCATGCAGAGTCTTGCCGGTAAGGTTGCCGGTGTGCGAAGCGCCTCATTCTCGGGACGTCCGGGAGGAACCACCTCTATACAAATCCGAGGTATGGGCTCCATCAATGCCGGTTCTGACCCTATTTATGTTATGGACGGCATCGTAGATATAGACCCATCTATAATCAATCCGGCAGACATAGAGTCAATCGAAGTTCTAAAAGATGCCGCTGCAACCGCCATGTACGGAGCCAAGGGTGCCAACGGCGTGATACTCGTGACCACCAAGGCCGGAAAGAAAGGACACGGTACAGTGACCTACGATGGGAGTGTCGGAGTCAGCATGCTTAACCGCAGACTCGACTTGCTTGATGCCGAGGGGTATATGGAACTCCAAAGGAGGGCATATGCATACAGTGGAGCTTCACCAGTCTATCTGACATCCCCGATGGAGAATCTGTTCTATTACAAAAAGGATTCTTCCGGGAATTACGTTTATGACGAGAATGGTCTTCTCATTGCTTCTCCTAAATACAATACCGACTGGCAGAAGGTAATGACCCAGAATGCTCTGGTGAATGACCACTCGCTTTCTTTCACATCAGGAGGAGAAAAAACATCAGTATACGCCAGTATCTCATACCAGGATGTAGAGGGTCTTCTCCGCGGCACATATTCCAACCGTCTGAACGGTACCATCAATGTCAAGTCACAGATTACAGACTGGCTCGATATCCAGGCGGTTGCCACAGGAGGCTCTACCCAGGCCAATAATTCCGACAGTGAGAACGGCATGGGACAGGGAGCTCTACGAAACATGATGGAGATGCCTCCTATCGTCCCTGTAAGATATGAGGACGGGACATGGGGCCGTAAGGACGATGTCCCTCTCGGAGAGGTGGCTGAAAACCCTCTGAGACTGATGCAGTCCGTATTCAATATCCAGAAGAACAATTATTTCGTGATGAGCCTCACGGCCAACATGAAACTCTACAAGGACCTGACTCTCACAGTGAAGGGAGATTATCAGATGAATAACGGCAAGAATATCAGCTATGCCATGGAAAAAGGTCTGGCAGAGGTCACCGAAAGCAACAACGGCTATGCGACCATAGGTTATTCCGATACCAAGAACTGGTCCAACGAGGATTACCTCACATGGTCTCCGACATTCTTTGACGGCAAGCTCAGGTCATCATTTGTGCTTGGAGCCAGCTGGTATTATGAGCATTCAGAGAGCGCGACTGCAGGGGCTGAGGATTTCTTCGACGGATCCTTCGACTACCATAATCTCGGGGCTGGAGCAAAGGTCCAGAATCCGAGCTCGTCAATGAACCAGGTTACTATGAATTCGTACTATTTCAGGATGAACCATACATTCTTGGACAGGTATATGCTCGGCTTCACATTCCGTGCAGACGGTGCATCCAATTTCGGCGCCAATAACAAATATGGATATTTCCCTTCAGGGTCTGTCGCCTGGCTTATTTCAGAAGAGCCTTTCTTCGAGCTTGCCAAAGAATATGTGAACAGCCTCAAGCTCCGTGTCAGCTACGGTGCCGTAGGTAATGCTTCCATCCCTACTTACCAGACCATGTCACAGTACAGTACCGGGACAAATTATTTCTCCGGTAATCCCAATACCTTTGTTACTCTTAATGTCATGGGTAATGCTGATCTGAAATGGGAGACATCCAAGCAGCTGAATGTCGGCCTGGATATAGCTCTGCTGAATGACAGGATAGAACTCATGGCTGACTATTACAACAAGGCTACCACCGACCTCCTCTTCCAGAAGCAGGTTCCTTACACTACCGGCTACAGTACCACATGGACGAATCTCGGAAAGATCAGGAATACCGGTGTCGAGCTCACTATCACATCCCATAATATCAACAACAGTAATTTCCAGTGGGACACTGACCTGGTTTTTGCCACAAATAAGATCATTGTAGTTGACATAAACGACGAGGTCATAGACTTGGGTAACAACTGCCGTGCTGTCGAGGGTATGCCATGGGGGTCATACTTTGTCCTCAACCGTCTCGGCACATGGGGTCTTGATGAGGTGGAGGAAGCCGCAAAATATGGCAAGAAGCCTGGTGACCTCAAGTTCGAGGATGTGAACCATGACTACGTAATTGATGATAATGACCGTCAATACATGGGTTCCGGAACACCTAAAGGCGAGGTCTCCATGGTGAACACATTGTCATGGAAAGGCTTCACCTTTATGCTCGACCTCAACTGCCAGTATGGGGCGACTATCATGAATATCACCACTACCATGATGGAGAACAGACAGCTTTATGCAAACTCTCCTTCGTCAGTTCTTGATGCATGGTCCCCTGAGAACCAGAATTCCATGATTGCAGCAGTGCGCCGCCCTTCAGACACATACTGGGGCGAGAACGAGAAGGACTCGAGAATGCTCTACAACGGTACATTCCTCCGTATCCGCAACATCATGCTCTCATATGACTTCAAGCACTCTGTCCTGAAGAACAGCAAGTTCGTCAAGGGGCTGAGCCTCGGGGTCACAGTCGAGAACCCTTACATATTCACTTCGTATCCGGGATACGACCCTGAGGTCGGGGCATTCGGTAATGTGAAGACGGGTTCAGGTATCGACTACTACTCATATCCGAGACCTACAACCGTTTCGGCAAAAGTTAAAGTTACATTCTAATCGGACAAGAAAGAAATGAAAAATAAAATATTGATTATATTTGGTGCTGCGGCTGCCCTTGCGGCTGTGTCATGCTCGGATTTCCTGAAAGAGAATCCGAAGACATTCCTTTCTCCGGACACGTATTTCACGACCGAGGACCAGATGAAAGCCGCAGTCGGGGGGCTCTATACGTTTCTTGATGACATTTTTGACGGGGATGTCGAAGTCGGTACGCAGAGGTTCATATTCCTTGAATATATGACAGGATACGGCGAGAGAAAGAGATCTGCAGGAGGAATATATACGGTTGATCAGCCGAAACTTCTTACCGTAACGGAGGAGAACACAAATCTGGAAGCACTCTGGAGGACTGCCTATACTGCTATAGAGAATGCCAATGTGGCTATTGCGGGCATATCGTCTTCTTCTACAGAGATTTCTGATGCATCAAGGAACAACCTTCTCGGACAGGCCTATTTCATGAGAGCCTACCACTATTTCAATCTTGTACGTCTATGGGGAGATGTGCCACTCAAGACTGCTCCTACCACTGATATGTCGAATACTGAAATCCCTTTGACTGCGGTGGCTGACGTATATACTCAGATTGTTGCTGATCTTACAGCTGCAGAAGGCCTTATCGGGACAGAATGGAACAACTCCAACGGTTATGTGGCCCTCTCTGCTGTAAAGGCCCTGCTTGCCAAGGTATATATGACGATGGCCGGTTTCCCTCTCCAGCTCGGGAAGGAATATTATGATCTTGCATATGCCAAAGCCAAGGAAGTTTATGACAATGCAGGTATTTCCCTATATTCTACATTCGACGAGATGCGTAATGCAGGTTTCGTGTGTGGCGGAGAGAATATTCTTACTATAGAAAGGGAGGCTGACAAGGCCAGCTCGCCAGTGCATACTGCATTGCTTCCTTATCCGGAGCTTGCCGGAATATCCGACAATTCCGCTTATGGAGGAGCGATCGCCCCTACAGCCTCTTTCTATGAATCATATTCTGACAGTGATTTGAGGAAAGCGGATTTCGGATATTACACATGTAATTACAATGCCCTTGACGGAAGCGGACTTATAGCTGCCGACAGTCCTTATATCTACAAGTATTGGGACCAGAATGCGGCTACCAATGCAGGGAAGTCCGCAATGGGATACCCTTTGATTCGCTATGCTGATGTTCTGCTTCTTATGGCCGAAGCCAAGGTGATGTCTGACGGAGGAAGCACGTCAGATGCCGCAGCCATAGATGCATATATGAGGGTACACTCAAGGGCTCTGCCGGACGAGGCTGCGCCTGCAAGCCTGGATTTTGCCACAGTGTACAAGGAAAGAATATGGGAACTCTGCTTCGAGACTCAGACGTGGTATGATATGCTCCGTACACGCAAGGCATTGAATACCACTACAGGTGAAGTCGTGGACCTTATAGGTTACCAGACACCTGGCCACGAAGCGGCATTTGAAGAAGATGATCTGCTTTTCCCGTATCCACTCCGTGAGAAGCGACTCAACCCTAATCTTGTGAGAAAGTAATGGCAGCATTCATCAATATCGTTAATACCAACCTTTCACTTTTTTTCTGCCTCTCTGCAGCGGCAGCATCGTTCAGTGCCTGTTCCGGAAGCGGCAGCGGGAAAATGGACAACCCTTTCGGGGATCCGACAGGGACTCCGGCCGTAGAAGCTACATTCACATCCAATGCTGACAGCGTATTTCTGTCCTGGAAACTGGTGGATGATGTCGATTTCGACAGCTATGCCATCTCGGACCAGTACAGGAAGAACAGCATAAGGCTTGGAAAAGATGCCACAGAGTGCGTATTGACCCATATTCCGTATAATGAGAGGGTCAATGTATCCATATCTCTTGTCTCAGGTGCGGATACCGTGAATGTTACTGCCGTTCCTGTCCAGATAGACGGTCTCGACACATCCATAGCCTCCAAGATCATCCCTGACAAGGGGAGTGTGGTGGAGGGTGACGGCATGTACTCCATCTATCTGGGCGACGGACGGAGCATCTTCCTTATGGGAGACTCGTATATCGGCGAGGTGTCCGGAGGAAGGCGCATCAGCGGCGACCACATGTACAGGAACACGTATTCAGTATATGACCACGAGAAGCAGACATCGTACGCTCTTGCGGAAGTGAATGGTCCGAATACCTCAGCGGCAGTACCTGCCGGAGTCACAGACGAGGGAAGCCGCTGGTACTGGCCCGGGCACGGGTTCGCTGTAGGGAACAACCTGTATATTTTCCAGCAGGTCATGTTCTCCGGAGACGGTCCGGCAGGATGGAATTTCTATTATGACGAAACCCACATCCTGCAATACAGTCTTCCGGACCTGCCATTAAAGCCGGTGAGGGACGTTGCTATTCCGTTCAAGGACAACCCTCCGCTCACGCCGTCTCCTGAGACTCCGCTCATCCATTTCGGTGCTGCCGCACTGAACGATCTGGACGGCACGGGCTTCCTCTATATCTACGCGCAGACGGACATAGAGAACGATATAGACCCGGTCACCGAGGTGTATGTGGCCAGGACTACGGAAACGGGCCTTTTCTCCTCGTGGGAGTACTGGAACGGCAGCTCATGGTCTCCGGACCAGAACTCCGTGGCTGCTCTCTCCGGCCTGTCCTCTGTCCCTGTCTCATCGCAGTTCAATGTATTCAAACTGGAGGACAAATATGTCCTCATAGCCCAGAACAAGACATGGAACAGCGGAGAGATATACACGTTCACTTCAGACAATCCATGGGGGCCGTGGGGGCATAAGACCTTGATTTACAAAATACCAGGCCTTGCGAGCCCTAACTGGTACTCCTACAATGCTATGGCGCACCCGCAGTTCGAGAAGGACGGTATGATTCTCATCTCGTACAACGTGAACACAAACGAGTTCGCCGAGCAGAAAACAAATGTGGAGAGTTACCGTCCGAGGTTCTTCTGGGTGGAGAAAGACATGATACTGAACAGATAACATAAAAAATATTATGAACATGAAAAAATATCTAATACTTATTATCGCGGCATGCAGTCTTTTCGTGGCGCAGTCATGCAAAGAGGTCTCGAATCAGATGGATCCGGACTATCCTGCAGACTATGACGTGAACTATGCCCTGCGTGAAGTACTGGAAATCGATCCGGTCAATGTGAACGGTATCGATGTCATGCCGTATTTCGATTTCTTCAATGACTTCCGCTTCGTGATACATTACAGGGACGGGAAGATCTCGAGCTGTGAAATGAGCAATGGTGACGTACCGTTCTCTCCATTCCAGTTTGATATTCCTGAAGGTGAAGTCGAGTGCTATTTTGACACTCAGCGATTGCCCAATGCAATCAGGCTTACCGATACGGATGAGGTTATTGCTTACTATTCCAAAGGAGAGTTCTATATCTCATTCCAATTGGATTGCGATGAAATAAATTACTCGTATTATTTCAGAGAAATTACAGAGTGAATCCATTAATCCTTAAAGGAAATTCATATTATGAAATTGCTGAAGAAATATAAAATAGCAGGAATTGCCGCTATCGCGCTGGCTGCTCTTGTGGTGGCATGTGAAATGGTAGTTGAAGAGATAAATTTTCCTGAAGATGCCAAGGTGAACACTGAAATAACATTTACAGTGAAGTTGAAACTGGTCACAGAGACCGATGACAATTCCAATATGGTGTTCGCGCTCCTCGCTCCAAAATCCTGGGACCTCAAAAATAACGCATCGTTGACTCTTACTACAGAGGGATATGCTGCACAAGGATATGCTGAAGTCGTAAACGAGCCGATGAGTCTCATTCCGGATTCTGAAACGGAGAAGTCCACCGCATTGTCTTATCCGGCCGCTTATCAGAGTAAGATAGGTGTAATGGGCAATACAGGTCCGGTAGAGTGGACTGTATTCAAATCAGCCACTGTATTCCATATCAATGATAAGGTAAGTACAGATCCTATATACGGAACTGTCACGATTACTTTGACTACAGGGGCTGACCCTATCAAATTCTATCTGGGATGCGGATTCTGTGGAACGACATGGGGCCTTGATTCTGAAAGCGGGGAAGGACGATATACCCCGAACGAGACCGCTAAGATTGTGACTGTATATGGAGAGGAAGGTGATCCGATTCTGGACTATACTACAACAGCTGCAGTTTCCACTACGCCATCTACTTTCCGTTATGGTGATATATTTTCTGTAAATTTTGATGCTTCCGAAACGCAACTCGAAGGACAGGAGACTGTCTATCTTTGCGGGAAAGCCGTGCTTGCTGACGGGACAGAGAAGCTGATGGAAGATAAGGTAGACAAGGCTCTGATGGAGGCTGTCGGTGAAACCTCTTATCAAAGGTACATCTATCCAAAGGACTTCTTCGGACTTCCTGCCGATGCAGAAATTTCGGAGATCTATGTATGGTTCTCCAACGCGGACGGCTCCGTCATCTCCAAGGACGGAGAAGACGGGACCCTGCTCAGCCAGGCTGAACAGTAGCATTATTGTAAAAGAAGATTTTGTCTTTACTCAATACTATCAAACAAAATCAAACAAGGGCTGCCGGGAATTTTCCTGGCAGCCCTGATTTATTCGTTTTTTCAGGTTTTTCCTTTTTTGAAGGAAATATTTTTAAAATCTTTCCTCGATTTGAATCCTTTCTGTATCTTTGCATTTGAAAAATCATCAAAAATTCAAAGGTGACATGGCTAATGAAAATTCTATATATAGTACTACTCTCAAGCAACGTATAGAAGCGATGCCTGAAGATTGCATCCTGTTTCGTTCAGACTTCCCTGAATATCATACAGAATTTGTCGGTAGTATTTTGACTGAATTGACAAATGAAGGTACACTTGTTAAAATTGCTCATGGAATATATACCAAGCCAAGAAAAAGCCGATTCGGTATTGTACTTCCTTCGGTCGATAAAATTGTACAGGCAATTGCAGTCCGAGATAATGCAAAGGTGTTACCATCAGGTATGACTGCATTGAATTCATTAGGGTTATCGACTCAAGTACCGATGAATTATACATTTCTGACTACTGGAAGTGAAAGAACAATAATTATATCAAATAGGAAAGTAGTATTAAAACGGGGTGTCCCCAAAAACTTCTGTTATAGTACCCGTCTAATTTCATTACTTGTTCAAGCACTTAAGGCTCTGAAAAAGGAGAATATAGGAGAAGGTGAATTGAATATGATTCGACAATTGATATCAAAAGAAACAGATAAGGAGACTTTAATCAAAGACGTAGATATGATGCCTGCATGGATGAAACGAATTATAAAACCAATGCTAACCGCTTAAAAGGAACTTAAACTATGGGAAAACTGTGGTTAAACAATGAGATAGTGGACCGTTTAGCAATGTTACAGCAGACGGAGGTTGGACATCCTGGCGTTAATCAGGTAGCTATAGAAAAGGACTGGTGGGTAACAGTTACGCTGAAGGCACTATTTTAAACAGATTGCCGTGATTCTTTGATATTCAAAGGCGAAACATCGTTGTCAAAAGGTTTTAATATCATAGAGCGTTTCTCTGAAGACATTGATTTGGCAATCAATCATTCGTTCTTTGGTATTGAGGGAACAAGTAAGAGTCAGCGGGAGAAATTACGCAAAAAGGCAAGGGCATATATTCACGAGACCCTTTCTTCACAATTAGATGCCCGTTTGAAAGAAATGGGAGTTTCTGGTTACAGTATAGAGAATGTATCTCAAGAACAAGATAAAAATGGAGAATGGAAACTGATAGATTCGGACAAAGATCCTAGTGTAATTCTATTGTACTACCCGTCAATTCTTGAAGATTCAATAAATTATATTCCTCCTCGTGTAAAGATAGAAATCAGTTGCCTTTCAATGGATGAGCCAACAGAGATGCGACACATAAGTTCTTTGATAGGTGATAGTTTTGATGGCGAAGATGCTGATGCTGAAAGTTTTGTCAGGACTGTAGTTCCTACTCGTACATTCCTTGAGAAGCTGTTTCTTTTGGCGGAAGAATTCCAAAAAGAAAAGCCACGGAGCGTACGAATGTCACGACATCTGTATGATTTAGAAAAGTTGATGGATACAGAATATGGAGAAGAAGCTTTGTCGAATCGAAAACTTTATGATGCCATTGTTCAACATCGTAGAACTTATAATGCTTTGAAGTATGTAAACTATGATTTACATACCCCATCAACCATCAACTTTATGATACCGGAATCGGCTATGGAAGCATGGCGAGATGATTATGCTGATATGAGGCGTTTCTTCATTTATGGCAAATCCTTAGAGTTTGATGCGCTTATGCAGAAAATGGCAGAGTTGCATGAAAGAGTTAGAGCTATGAAAATTTAGCTTTAAGAATCTGTTGAGATTATCCGGTGATTTCACTGACAGCGAAATTGACATGTTTGACTGTCGGCAGAGGATGTTTGTGCCCCAAAAGCGTGTACATCATGACTTCCTCCGAGAATGCTGTCTGTCTTTGCGGAAAGTGGCAAGACCGAATATCACCGGCCATGACCCTGACTCTTTTCATATTCCTCCCTTATCCGGAGCAGCTTTTCTACGACCTTCGGATGCGAGTCCTTGAAGTCGGTACGCTCGGCAGGGTCAAGACTGAGGTTGCTCAGGAAAAGCCCCTCGATGATGTCGGTCTTGTCATTCGGCTTGACATCCTGCGCATCGTGGATAAGCTTCCAGTCCCCGCACCGTACCGCCCACTGGTCCAGGAAGTCGAAATGCAGGGTGTCGTGCGGAGCCTGGCTGTCCCCGTCCGTTATCAGAGGCACGAGGCTTTTCCCGTCGGTGTCCATATTCTCCGCCTCCACATCGCACAAATCCACCAAGGTCGGGAACCAGTCCACATTGGCTGCCATCTGGTCCCTGACTTCTCCCTCAGGGAAGTGGCCTGGCCAGGATATGATGGCAGGGACTCTGATCCCGCCTTCGAACAGCGAGAATTTGCCTCCCCGGTAATCCCCGCAGTATCCTCCGCTTCCGAAAGTACGGACTTCGTTACTGTGCCCGTTGTCCGACTGGAAGATTATGACCGTATCATCAGTAAGCCCTTCTGACTCCAGGAATACTCTCAGTTCCCCGAGCAGCTCGTCAAAGGTGGAGACAAAGGCGGCATACATGTTCCGTGGAGACGGAAGGTCATGATAATACTCAAGCCACTTCTCGCCCGGCTGCAGCGGATAATGCGGTATATTCACAGCCCAGTAGAGGAAAAAAGGCCTGTCTTCATCCCGCCCTTTTATAAAACTGCGGATATGGGAGAGGGACTCTCCGGCGAAAAACCTGCCTGGCATGTATATCTCCCGGCCATTTTCCCAGAGGTCGTGGACATTGGGCCCTCCCCAGTAATAGAAATGCGAATAGCTGTCAATACACCCTCCGAGGAATCCCCAGAAGTAGTCGAATCCACGGGAATTGGGTGTGTATCCGGACCCGGATCCGAGATGCCACTTCCCGATACATGCTGTCTGGTATCCGCCGGCACGCATCCGGTCGGCAATGGTCTCTTTCCCGAGTGGAAGGCCTTTCTCTCCGGCGTTCGCCGTAAGTCCTGCGTGCAGTGTGAACTGCCCTGTCATCAGGGCGGCCCGGGATGCCGAGCTGACCGGGGCGGCATAGAACTGGGTGAACCTTACCCCGTCAGCGGCGAGAGCGTCGATGTTGGGCGTGAAAAGATCCTCAGCTCCATAGCATCCCGCATCCAGGCTTCCCTGGTCGTCTGTATATATCAGGATGACATTTGGCCTGTCCTGGCCATAGGCGGCAAAACCTGCCATGCAGATTCCTGCCGTGGCGATAAATTTCCTGGTGAGCATGTCTATCTGTATGATATTCTGAAATAATCGAATTCCGCGTGCCCGTCCGGACCTCCGCAGTATATCAGTCCGGGCCGTTGCACTCTGTCCCATCTTTCAAGCCCTGTCACATCCAGTGAGAGGTTCTCCGGGGAATGCCATTCTTTTCCGTCCCGGCTCCACCATATCCCGGTGACCGTCCCTGCGTCGACCGCCATTCTCAGGTGTGCCGGACCTTCCCATGGAGTGGAGAACAGGACGGTCTCTTTCCCGTCCATGATGACGTCCATCACAAGCTTTCCGTCCCGGTATCCCCATACGGCCATGTTGCCGCTGTCTCCGTAAAGGGTCAGCCCTTTAAGTTCCCGGTCTGTCTGCCCGATTCCGGCCTCGAATACGAAATCCGGCTCTTGCGCCCTGACACACAAGGCTGTTCCGTACATGTTGCCCGCAAGGGGAGTGCCGGAGAGAATCAGCGACCCGCCCTCCAGTGCGGCTGATATATCCGCATAGGTGTAGTTCCAGGACCATTCCTTTTTCAGTTCTTTCCCGTTGAAGCTGTCATGGAATTCGTCCTCCACTTTCTGCACGGTACCTTTGAATGGGGCGGGCTGTATTTTCATCGCCACACTCCCTGTCTTGAACCTCGGCCATCCGTCCCCTGTGATCTCGAGTTCATGCAGGACCGGCTGTCTCCCTGTGCAGAACCCGTCTCCGGCCAGATATGCATGGCAGAGGTAGAACATGCGGCCGTCCGGGACTGCCACCACGGTGCCGTGCCCGCAGGCCTGGAAATCACCTATCCCTCCATGGAGTATCGGATTGCCGGAGAATTTCTCATAAGGGCCCTTGAAGTCGGTTGCCCTTGCTACATAAACGTCATAGTCGCTTCCCCGTCCGCAGCACGAGTGGGCGGAGTATATGAGATAGTAATATCCTCCATGCTTGAATATGCACTGTCCCTCCATGCCGATTCTCTGGTCGTCTTTAAGGAGTGAGAATACCTCTCCCTCCATACGCAGTCCGTCGTCAGACAGGCGGCTGCACAGGAGCTCTATCGGACGTTTGTCCAGACCATATGCCTTCCAGCTGATGTAAAGTTCCCCTTTGTCCTCAAACACGAAAGCGTCTATCGCCTCGTTCCCGAATGTCACCACCGGGCCGCAGTCAGTGAATCCTTCCTCCGGGGAATCCGCCACAGCCACACCGATATAGGAGATTCCGGTGCTTTTCTGTCTGGCAGTATAATAGCAATAGACCTTCCCGTCATGGCAGAAGAGTTCCGGGGCCCAGAAAGAATTGCTCGTCCATTCCGGCTTTGTATCGAATACATGTCCGACCTGCTTCCAGTTGACCATGTCCCCGGATCTGTACAGAGGATAGTAAGGAGCCCACTCGGATGATGTCCCTGTAGCATAGTAGTCGTCCCCGATACGGATGATGCTCGGGTCGGCCATGTCTCCCCGTATCACGGGATTCTCGAAAAAACCTTTCTCCTGTCCGCAGTCTTCTGCCAGGGACAGGAGAAAGGCCATTGCAATACAAGTCTTTAACATTGTCATTTATCCCTTTTTGACAGAGAGAACGGGGCTGCATATCTGGATGTGCACCTGTCTTTTGCAGGCGTGTCCCCCATCACCAGGTGGAGCTCTCCTCCGGCATTTATGTCTCCGTAGGTGATATAGTTCTTGTCGAGCTCCATGCCGTTGAGGTCTGCTGACTGGATGTAGACGTTCTCCGGGCTGTTGTTCTCCGCGAAGATAGTGAATTTATTGCCGTTCTCGAGTGTGATGGTCACTTTCCGGAATATCGGGCTTCCGATCACGTATTCGTCTGTTCCCGGGCATACTGAGTAGATTCCCATGGCGCTCAGGACGTACCATGATGACATCCCGCCCTGGTCCTCGTCTCCAGGGAAGCCTTTCTCTCCGGAGTTGTATAGCCTGTCCATTATCTGGCGCACCCAGTACTGGGTCTTCCACGGCTCTCCGGCATAGCAGTAAAGGTATGGCATGTGCTGGATAGGCTGGTTGCCGTGCGCATACTGTCCCATGCCCGCAAGCTCCATTTCCGCCATCTCGTGGATGATTCCGCCGTATGTGCCGGGTACTATGGTGCTCGGCATCATGAACACCGAGTCGAGTTTTGCAATGAATTTTTCATTGCTGCCATACAGGTCGATAAGGCCCTGGACATCATGGAAAACTGACCAGTTGTAATGCCATGCGTTCCCTTCACAGTACGGGCCGCCCCATGCCAGAGGGTCGAATGGCTCCATCCATTTCCCGTCGCGTCCGCGCCCTCTCATGAACCCTGTACTGCTGTCAAATACATTGCGGTAGTTGTACATCTGGCGGGCGAATATGTCCTCGTAGAATCTGTTGCCTGTCATTTTCGCGAGCTGGTATCCGCAGAAGTCGTCGTATGCATATTCCAGTGTCTGGGCCGTGGATCCTCCGGATTCAGGATAAGGTACATAACCGCGGCAGAAATAGTCCTGCGGGAGTACCCTTCCGTTGGCCCCTCCCCACGGCCCTTTGTTCATAGCCTCGTGTGCGTATGCCTCAAGGGCTCTCTGCGGGTTGAATGTGCGTATGCCTTTTGCCCATGCGTCAGCCAGGAGTGAGATGGCGTGGTTGCCTATCATGCCTCCTGTCTCTCCTGGGTTGGACCATGAAGGCAGCCAGCCGCACTGCTGCTGGGCGTCAAGAAGCGCCACCATATAGCGTCCCTGCATGGTCGGGTGAAGGATGCATGTGAGAGGAAACTGTGAGCGGAAAGTGTCCCAGAAGCCGTTGACAGTGTACATGTAGCCGTCATGCACTTTCCCGTCGTACGGGCTGTAGTAGTACGGCTCCCCGTTCTCCTTGATTTCATAGAACTTGCGGGAGAATAGGTTTGCCCTGAAAAGGCATGAGTAGAATGTCCTCAGCTGCTCCTCCGTGCCGCCTTCCACCAGCACTCTGTTGAGGAGCTTGTTCCAGGTCTCGAATCCGCGCTGTTTCGTGTCTTCCAGCTTCCTGTCTTTCCCGAGCTCCTGGCTCAGAGTGAGCTCGGCCTGTTCCTGACTGATGTATGAGGATGCGGCCTTTGCCTGCACTTTCGTCCCTGGCTTGAATCTCACATATGCGCCGTAGCCTTCCCCTTCGCCTTCGGCCTTCCCCGGCATAAGTGAATTGTTCCTGTTTTCCCACAGGCCGTACTCTTCAAACGGCTTGTCGAACTGTATGACGAACCAGCAGCGGAACCCGTCCGGCTGGTTCAGGAATCTGTAATTGTCCACCCATCCTGAGATCTGCCTCTTTTCAGGGTCTATGTCGATGCCGGCCGAATGTGTGTAGCCATCCAGCACCAGATAGGCAGGTTCTCCTGAAGGATATGAGAATCTCATGTGTGCGCCACGTTCTGTAGGGGCTATTTCGGTAGTGACCCCGCTGTCGAACGTCACTTTGTAGTAATTCGGCTTTCCGATTTCATTGTCATGACTGAATTTCTCGGCACGTTCGTCCTGGTCTACCTGAAGTTCACCGCTCATCGGCATGAGCGAATAGACCGCATAGTCGCTCATCCACGGACTGCACTGGTGGGACTGGCAGAAGCCCCGGATCTTGTCCTCGGACCACTGGTATTTCCATCCCTCGCCGTTCTTTCCGGTCTGAGGAGACCATAGATGTACTCCGAAGGGCATACCCGTGGCCGGATAGGTGTTGCCCCGGCTCATCTCGAATCTGGAATCGGTGCCTTGCCTGGTGTTCACGTATTGTACAAGGTCTTTTTCCTGTGCAATACCGGCAAACGGTGACAGTACAGCCATCACCGTAAAGATAATTTTCCCGATTTTCTTCATATTGGTTATTGTTTATGATGTTCTCAGATTACAGCGCACGTGGTTCCACACCCTGCTCCGCTTTGTCGAGATACTTCGTGATATGTAAGGCCACGGCAATGGAGAGCAGTTGTATCACTCCTATTATCAGGATGGTATATCTCAAGGCCACAACATCCGATATGAGCAGTGTGATGACGATGAACAGCCCGCATCCGAAGAACCGGCCGATGTACAGCCCGAGTTCATGCACGAAAATGTAGGTATAGGAGCTGCGCTTCTCTTTCCGGCTTACATAGTCTATGACCCTCATCTGTATAGGGAAATACCCCATGTCCATAAGAGGCCGTGCGAGCACAAGGCAGAGCATGAACGCGATAACGCCTGTGGCCGAGTAGAGCACAGTGTTGAATGCCCCTCCGAGGGCGAACAGCAGAAGGCCGGCGGAGAATATCCATATTCTGTGTTTGGGAGAGGTGAACCTGCCAAGGATATACAGGAGCACAGCAGATACTATGGCACTTATCGACTGCAGCACTCCGAGGGTAGATTCATTCCCTACGAAGGTCATCACGAGCATGGACGGTGCGGTTACAATGTAACCCTGCGCTATGCCTTTCAGACCGGCAAGCCCCATCATACGGTTCCACAGTTTGTCGAACCGGAAATAAATGAATTTCCGGTTTTCCGGTTTGGGGAATTTCCCGCGGGACAATACGCATGATGCCATGATGGTGAGCACGAATACGCACAATGTGACAATCTTGTATGCAAGGTCGATGTCTCCTCCCAGGATTCCCTTGTCCGCAGCCGCCCCAAGAAACAGGCCTATAACATAAGGGACTATCACGCTCGCCATTGTGTTGAAGAAACTTTCGAGACCGTAATAGTAGTTCCTGTTTCCGTCATTCGTGGAATTGAGCGCAAGGAAATCCCTGTTTGCCCAGAAGAATCCGTATGACATGCCCATTATAAGGCCGGCCATGACGATGCCTCCAAGGTCAAGTGTTTCCAGGGACATCATGACTGCCATGGAGATTCCGCTCAGAAGCATACCGAAAGCATAGAGCCATGTTATCTTGATCTTTTTCATCAGGAATCCGTTGACGAGGAATGTGAGGGGGATTCCTGAATATACGGCCAGCTGGTAGCCGATTACGTATGCCATCTCGGAGCTGTTCCTTATTATATATGTCCCCACGAACAATTCCACGACAGGAAGGACGAAGGCATACAGCATATTCGTTATCAGCAGGACCTGCATGTTGTGCGGATACGTGCGGAAATGCCGTATTTCTGAAAACGCTTTTCCTGCAAAGCCTGATGATTTCTTGGATTTGGATAGAGTGTTCATTTATTATATGGCATGATTATCATGCCAGCAAAATTAACTCCGGCTATCCATAAAGCGGTATCTTATTCTTTCAAATAAGTATACTGGCAGCATTTCCTCACGGCCTACTGGTTGCCTTTCCGGTATTCCTTCGGCGACATCATGTATTTCCCGGCGAATTCCCTGTAGAAGTAAGATTTGTTGTTGAACCCGGAACTGAACATCACTTCCTGCACGGTCAGCTTTGTAGTCTTGAGGAGATGGGCGGCGTGCTCGAGCTTTATGTTCCTGATGAATTCGCTCGGGGTCTGCTGCGTCAGTTCTTTAAGTTTTCTGTACAGCTGCATCCTGCTTGTGGTCATCTTTTCACAGATCATGTTCGGTGATAGGTTTTCATCAGTGATGTTTTCCTCTATTATTGCGGTCATCTGCATAAGGAACTTCTTGCCCTCTGCATCCACTGTAGTCCCGTCATATATGTCACTGGAGGATATGGCGGAATTGTAATAGTCCTTCAACATTGACCTGCTGTCCAGTATTCTGTGTACCACGGCTTTGAGATGCTTCGGGTAAAACGGTTTCGGGATGAAGACCTCGCTTCCCATTTCATAGGTTTCGATTTCTTCCCCTATATCAGTCTTGAAGGCCAGGAAAATAACAGGGATAAATTTGGTTATCTCGTTGGCTTTCAGATGTTTCAATAATTCTGTGCCATTCATGTTAGGCATATTCAGGTCTGATATCACCAGGTCAGGTATGCCGTCTTTCAGCTTTTCCAGTGCATCTTTTCCATCCCGGGCCTGTATTATTCTGTATTCGTAACCGAGTATGTCTGCCACCAGATCCCGTATCTGTGCTTCGTCATCAACTACCATGATGCTCTTTTTCCCGTTGGCCTGCTGGGTGTTGCTCTGAAGCCTTTCGTCTTCTTCCTGAAGCAATTCGGCGGCAGGCTTTATATCCTGACGCATGTCCGGAGCAGCAGTTGTGCTTGCCATCTCTTCCCCGACATGAGGGAGTGTGACTGTGAACATGGTGTATTTACCCTGTTCGCTTGCCACTTTTATTTCTCCTGAAAGCATTTTTACAAGGCTTGATACCAGAGCCATGCCTATCCCGTTACGTAGAGTCTTGCCTTTGCTCGCACGGTATTCATAGTTGTCCAGAATCACAAACCTGTCAAAAACCTGCCCCAGATGCTCCGGCTTAATCCCTTTTCCGGAATTTTTTACTGATATTGTTATGCCATCAGGCCCCGTTCCGGCGCAGATGCTGATATTACCTCCGTCCGGAGTGTATTTGTATGCATTGGAGATCAGGTTGTACAGTATCTTTTCCATGGCGTTGTGGTCGGTCACTACTGACATTCCCTGTCCTATTGATGTTTCCATGGTTATCTGTTTCTCCTCTTTCATCTCAGAGAAATTGTCGATGATGGTCATTATCATCTCGGTCAGGTCAACTTTGCTGTACTGCGGCTTCTGGTTTCCAGTATCTGCTTTGCGGAATTCAATGAGCTCCTGGATAAGGCGTAGCATCCTTTCGGCATTGTTGAGTATTATCCTGTTGTACTTCTCCACTTTGGCAGGCAGCTTGTACTCGTTCATTATCTGCTCTATAGGGCCGCATATCAGAGTGAGAGGGGTGGTGAATTCGTGGGCGATATTTGTGAAGAATCTCAGTTTTGCCTCATATGTCTGGGCAAGCTGTCTGCGTTTGAGGGACTCAAGTTCCAGACGGTGCTTCTGTTTCATCCTCATGTTTATGGCGGTCTGTATCAGGAAAATGGCTACGACAATTATTATCGTATAGGCTATATATGCCCACACTGTCGCCCACCATGGAGGCATTATCCTTATTTTTATGGATGTTGTCTTTCCGCTCCACACTTTGTCTCCGTTGGTGCTCCGTACCTTGAATGTGTATTTGCCGGGTGGAACATTTGTAAATGATGCTGAATGTGATGTGCCGGCCTGGACCCAGTCGCCGCTGAACCCTTCGAGAATGTAGGAGTATTCGCAGTTGCTGTTGTTAATATATTCAAGGGCAGTGAAATATATGTTGAAGAAGTTTTCATTGTGCCGGAGTGTGATAGTGCCGGAATTGTCCATGATATCGGTATCGGGATCCTGGCTGAGCGTCACTCTGCTGATAAGGACTTCAGGCTCGAAGCTCCTCGGCTGGATGCTTTCCGGATTGAACCAGTTGAACCCGTTTATGCCACCGAAATACAGGAGTCCGCTGTCGTCTGCGTAGCATGCCCCGTCAGAGTACTCGTTGTCCTGGAGTTTGTCGTCATTGTAGTAATTGGTGATTTTTCCGGAGTTGGGCTCATATACGGAAAGTCCCTGGCTGGTCCCTAGCCAAAGTTTCCCGGCGTGGTCTTCTTCGATGCCGTGTATGGTGTTGTTGTGCAGTCCGTCACGTGTCGTTATAGACTTGAATGAACAGGCTCCGTCCGAATATGATACCAGCCTGTTCAGACCGTAGCTTGTCCCGGCCCACAATGTCCCGTTTCTGCTTATATGCAGAGACAGTATGTCATTGCTGCTGATGGGGTTGTCCCCTGTGTCCACTGTATAGTGGGTGAAATTGCCGGTTCTGAGGTCAAGCCTGTTGAGCCCGCCACCTCGTGTCCCTACCCAAAGGACGCTGTCACCTTCCTGTACAAGGGCCTGGACCACATTGTTGTTTATGGATGTGTATTCCTTCGGGTTGCTGGTGTATTTCCTGATGTCGGAAATGCGGTATTCTCCGGATGTCTTTTCTATTTTGGCCTTTACAAGCCCGTACCCGGATGTCCCCATCCACAGATAGCCTGTGGTGTCGTCTTTCAGGAAGTTGTAGACAGAGCCGAAGTCATTGTCCTTGTCAGGGATGATTCTTGATACGGCTCCTGTCTTCCCTGAAATCACATTTATGCCTTTCCCGTCGTGTCCGACGAGTATGTCTCCGTCTTCCCATCCTGTGAGTGCATATACGGAGTTGTTCCCCAGCCCGTCAGATGTGCTGTACGACCTGACCCTCTTCCCGCCGCGGGTCACGAGTATCCCGTTTCCTTTCGTGCCGGTGAAAAGGTTCCCCATGTTGTCCTTGTAGAATGTACGTACAGGATACCTAGTGCTTGTCCCGGACATCTGCAGATATGTCATCTTGTCCATCTTGAACGGATCTTCGTAGAATGCCCAGAGACCCTGGCCGTCTGTACCTATCCATAGAATGTCCTGCGAGCCGTAGTACATGGAGAATATGTTGATGTCGGAGAGCTCGGGAATCCAGTCCAGGGCTCCTGTGTCTGGCTCCAGCGTGCAAACTCCCCTGGAGTCGAATCCCAGGGCCACCCGTCCTCCGTCCAATTCTGCCACGGCTTTGACCTTGCCTTTGACCGGGACATGTATCCTGTCTGTGAATGTGGAGGTGACGGTATCATAACGGAGCATTTCATTGTCCGTTGTAAGCATATACAGTATATCCCTGCAGACAGACAGGCAGTATATTGTGGTTCCGGGGAGCATGTCCGACTTCTCTATTATGTCTATTTTGCCTGGCTCAGGGAATGTATACCTGACAAGTGCCGCAGAGCCGTTTACGGATATGAGGATGAGCCTGCCTTTCCCACCGCAGTAGATTCCGGCAATGTCTGACGTGCTTATCCCGGGAATATTTACGGCCTCCATCCTGCCGGAAGTGCTGTTGTAGAAAGCAATGCCCCAGTCCTTTGCCGCACAGAACACTTCTCCTTCATCCGACACTGTCACGCTGAAAGTCTTTTCTTCAGTGGGGTTGCGGTGTTCATATCCCAGATAGAACCTTTCCACGATACTGTTTCTGGTGTCGATCCTGTTTATCCCGTAATCCGTAGCGATCCACATTATTCCTCCATCCTGTTCGGCAATGCCGCGAATGACGTTGTTTGATATTGTATTGTCGTCATCCGGCTCGTGCTGCCATACCCAGAATTCATGGGAATCATATACATTGAGCCCGTCCCATGTCCCTATCCATAGCCTGTCCAGCGAATCCTGGTACATGCAGGTAATGCTGCTGTTGGAGAGCCCGTCGGCATTGGTCCTTACATAGCAGCCCGGCGTGGCAAGGGCATGGACGGGGAATAAGCCTGTTATGACAAGGATGATGAAAACTGCTGTAATGGTCGTCTTTTTCATTTGAATGCAGTATGAGATTTTCCGTAGCTGTATCCAGTTTTCTGCAAATGTAATCTTAAATACGTTCATTCGTAACAAATCCGGCAAAAATCGCCCTGGATGATTCATAATGTACTTTTTTGATAGAATAGTACACCTTTTATGTCATGTATGAAACTACTTTTGCATCCTGAAAAACGCCCGGCCCTGTATTGCCGGGACGATGAACAAACTGATAACCGAAAGATTTATGAAACATTTCAGGATTGCCACAGGCTTAATTCCGGCAGCAATTGTGCTGCTCTCGTTTTCATCCTGCACAGAGGGATGTCCATCAAGCGGGATCTCTGACATAAGTCTCGAGAACCGTCTCTATCCTACAAATCCTGTCCCTACGGAATCACTGGTGGTAGCGGACCTTTCCAATGATGACATTGAGGGCCAGATTGCGGCCATAGGTCTCCAGGGGATAGTGAACAGGACTGAAAAGCAGAAAATATATGTGATGAACAGCCGCTGCAAGGACAACCGTGGCGGATGGACAGTCCGTTACGGCACCATGGCCCAGATGGGCCAGTTCTGGCTTGACAATATATTCCAGGACCTTCCGAAAGAGTTCCTCTCCCTGGACCAGACCAAGAGGAATCCGGCATTCAAGGCTCTCCTTGCCAGATATAAGGATTTCGTGAAGGGGGTAGTGATTTATGACCCTGACCTGGAACAGGCTACAATAGAGGCGGCTACCACTGTTGCGGCACAGACGGACGCCCTCATCCTTTCCCCGTCGCTTTACAACGAGGTGAAGGAATACGGTTTCAAGGTGATAGAGGATCTCAGGGGGAAATTCAAGAACAATATAGAGTGCGTTGACTGGCTACTGGCCAACTGGTTCGATGGCGCCAACCATGATGTGGCTTTCACATGGTCACACATGAACCTGGACTTTGAGCAGAGCTGGGGCGCTGCGAACAAGGACTATGTCGTGGCCAACAGGCTTTTCACCTTTTTCCTTGACATCACAGTCCCTGAAGAATGTCATTACAACGAGACTGTCATCAAAAGGTATCCTGCGGGAACACCTGTGGTAGGCTGGACCGATGAACTCTGGGCCGACAAGCTGTTCGCTGATTACGGGTACGTGATGGTGCCGCTTATTTCTGTAGAGAACATGACCATCATGTCCTCGTTCCCTGATGTAGAAGGGAAACCGATTGAGCCGAAGGCATACGAGGTGGACGAGAACACTGTGGTGATAGCGTTCTTCATTTCCGACGGGGACAATCTGCTGCATACCATGGTGTACATGCCTTATACCATAGCCAATTCCCCGAATTTCGGCGCTGTGCCTGTGACATGGATTATCAATCCTGCCATCACAGACCTTGCTCCGAGAGTATTCAGGTGGTATGAAGAGAAATTCGCACAGACTGGCCAGGAAATGGGCGCGATGATGGGAGACGGGTCGCCTATACCTGAGAGATATGAAGGATTCTCTTTCTATTGTGCCCTTGCGAAGCACTATGTCGAGAAGGCAGGTATGCGTACTGTCAAGCAGATGATCAGCGGTGAGGATGTGGCCTGGAATGTTCAGCCGTACGTGGTGCAGAGCGGCTACGCCGGTACAGACTGGAGGGGCATCGGCCCGTATGAATACCACATGGACGGGAACTGCTTCCATGTCGGTACCACCAACTCCGAGCCTGAATATCTCGATGCAGCCCTGGACAATGCTCCTGAAGGCGAACCCCTTTTCCTCTCCGTGATGATAGGTACGGCGTCAACTGACTGCCTCACTTATGCGGCGGAGCTGAAGAAGAAGATTGAGGCACGCAATGACGGCAAGAAATACATCTTCGTCCGCACGGCAGACCTCGCGGCTACATACCGCGCATACAAGGGCCTCCCTATAGAATAGAATTATTTTCCAAATGGAGGCAGTATAATGGATATAGCGAAAAGATTCACCGGCAACCCTCTCCTTACCGTGAAGTCCCTGGAGCCGGCCATAGAAGGGATGGAGATAGCCTGCATACTCAACCCGGGAGTATTCAGGTATAGAGGAAGGACATGGCTTGTGCTCAGGGTAGCCGAGCGCCCTGTACAGCAGGAAGGCTCTGTCAGTTTCCCCGTATATGACGAGAACGGCAGGATTAAGGTCCTTTCATTCGGCAAAGACAACCCTGAGCTGGACGCATCAGACCCGAGGGTCATAAACTACAGAGGCCAGGATTACCTTACTACACTGTCCTACTTCCGTCTGGTATCCAGCGCAGACGGGGTGAATTTCTCGGAAGATCCTGCATATCCCCCCGTTTTCGGGCAGGGGCCTCTCGAGAGTTTCGGAATCGAAGACTGCCGTGTGGCGAAGATGGAGGACGGATACTGGCTGACATTTACGGAAGTGTCACCGGTAGCAGTAGGTGTAGGGCTCATGCATACGACGGACTGGAAGCATTTCGACCGCCACGGGATGATTTTCCCTCCGCACAACAAGGACTGCGCCCTGTTCGAAGAGCGGATAAACGGGAAATACTACGTCTTCCACCGCCCGAGCAGCCCTGAACTCGGAGGAAACTATATATGGATTGCGGAGTCCCCTGACCGGCTCCACTGGGGGAACCACAAATGCGTGGCCACCACCCGTCCGGGGAAATGGGATTCCGTGAGGGTCGGCGCAGGTGCTCCTCCGATACGGACTGAAAAAGGCTGGCTTGAAATTTACCATGGGGCGGACGCTGACAACAGGTACTGCCTCGGTGCCCTGCTCCTTGACCTTGATGACCCCTCAAAGGTCATTGCCAGAAGCGAAGAACCGATAATGGAACCTTCTGCACCATATGAACTCGAAGGCTTTTTCGGGAACGTGGTCTTCTCCAGCGGACACATAGTTGAAGGGGATACCATTACTATGTACTATGGTGCCAGCGACGAGGTCATCTGCGGGGCCATATTCTCCATCAGAGAGATACTTTCTACACTGCTTTAACTGTGAAACGTATATATCACGTTTTATATATTTAATAACACTATTACATTATGATTAAAAACTTGATAAAAAAGGTATTGTCTGTAGTGGCAATAACTTTTTCAATCGCGGCCTGGTCCGGCGCCGAGGCATCTGCCCAGGAGCACAGGCTCACGGGAACAGTGCTTGACGGGCAGGGTGTCCCGGTAATCGGAGCGTCTATTTTGATTGAGGGCACATCTTCCGGTGTTGTCACTGACGCGGACGGAAAGTATGTCTTCGACAGTATCAGCCCTGATGCCACTATTATCGTCTCGTGTCTCGGATATGTGGACCAGAGAAAGGCAGTGGGTGGGGCAACCGTATTGAATTTCACACTTTCCGAAGACGCTGAGCTTCTTGAAGATGTCGTGGTCATCGGCTACGGCGTCCAGAAGAAAAGCGATGTGACGGGAGCCATCTCTTCTGTAAAAGGCGATGCACTTGCAAATCGTTCTGTAGAGACTGTCCAGCAGGCTCTGCAAGGAAAAGTGGCTGGTGTACAGGTCTATAGTGGTTCAGCTGCTCCTGGTGCAGATCCTCAGATAAGAGTCAGGGGTATCAGTTCTAACTCCTCAGGAGCGACAAACCCTCTGTATGTCGTTGATGGATTGAAAGTTTCCAGTATCGGGTATCTTGATCCTACCATGATTGAATCTATGGAAATCCTGAAAGACGGTGCTTCGGCTGCCATCTATGGTGCGGAAGCAGGTAACGGAGTCGTCCTCATAACTACCAAGCAGGGAGCAAAAGGACAGGATGGCCACATTTTCTATGATTTCTCTTATGGATTCACTTCTCTTGCAAGGAAAGCGGATCTGATGAATGCTGAGCAGTATGTGGCATATCAGACAGCTGCCGGGAACGGTACTACCATGTCAGCATGGGATGGTGTCACTGATACTGATTGGGCGGATGCTCTTTATGGTGATGGAGGCCATATCCAGCGTCATACTGTAGGCTTTGAAGGTGGAAATGACAAAGGTTCTCTTTATGCAGCGATGTCTTATCTCGACAACGACGGTATGTACTACGGAGACAAGGACTATATGAAAAGGGTGTCATTACAGCTGAATGCATCATATGATATCAAACCTTGGCTCAACATATCCACCAACAATACTATCACGTATTCAGACTATGAAAGGACAGGAGACGGCATAGACAAGCAGCATTACAACTCTCCATATTTTTATGATCCTCTCACTCCGACATTCTACGATAAGAACAATCTTCCTGCATATATGCAGAACCTTATAAGCCAGCATGGCGATGACATGTTTATGAAGAATGAGAACGGAGACTATGCGGCAGTTCCTCAGTTTATCCTTGACAGCTCGAATCCTATGACATGGTATTACAGCCAGGACAGTCGTCACAGGGACTTCAATACAAGAGGTATCACTGCTGTGAACTTCAAACCGGTAAAAGGTCTTGTCGTGACCACAAGGTTGGGTTACAACATCAATTCATCAGATTACAGCTACTATGGGAAGCCGGTATATTTCTCTATATCATCCAGAACCACTCCTAATTATAATGCCCAGACAAGTACAGGCTACAGTATAGATTGGGAAAACTTCATAAATTACAACAATACTTTCGGCAAACATTCAGTCTCAGCAATGGTAGGTATGGCCTACCATTACGGATGGTCTAACTTTACCAGCGGCTCCACAAACAGCTTTACAAGCGACGCTGATAATTTCCACTATTTGAATTATTCCACCTCGGATGCAAGCGACTCTGTCGGCGGAGAGGAAAGTGAGAATTCAAACGTCAGCTATTTCGGTCGCGTCGGTTATACCTATGATGACCGGTATAGCGTACAGGTAAGCTTCAGGGCCGATGCTTATGACGTATCTAAACTTTCTCCTGAATCAAGATGGGGATATTTTCCTTCTGTCTCAGTCGGATGGACTGTCTCAAATGAGCATTTTATGAGCAATGTGAGCCGTAATGCCTTGTCATTCTTGAAAGTAAGAGCTTCTTACGGTGAAAACGGTAATGTGAATGTGCTTGGCGGATACAGATACGGATCGTCTCTTACAACCGGAGATTACTATCCTATGAGTGGTTCAAGTACAGATCATACCGTGGCAATCAAACCATCTGATGTATTGGCCAATCCATCTCTTCGTTGGGAGACTTCCAAACAGTGGGATGCCGGAATCGATGCCAGGTTCCTCAATGACAGACTCAGCTTCACTATGGATTTCTATAACAAGAATACAAGCGGACAGTTGATTTCCATGACACCGCCGCTGTCTTCCGGTGCGACAAGTGTAACACGGAATGTAGGTCTTGTAAACAACCATGGTTTTGAGTTTGACCTTGGCTGGAAAGACAACGCAGGCGATTTCTATTATAGTATCGATGCGAACATTGCTACCTTGAGCAATGAGGTCAAGAGTATCGGTGATAATTCCAGGATTCAGGATTCCGCTTCAAATGGACTGGTTTATTTTGATGCCGGGCAGCCTGTATGGAGCTATTATGGATACAAATATCTTGGTCCGGACCCTGAAACAGGTGAGGCAGTTTATCAGGATACCGATAAGAGCGGCGATATTACAGAAGCCGACAAGGTATTCCTGGGGTCAGCGATACCTACTCTCACTTATGGCCTTACTTTCAACGCTGCATATAAAGGATTCGACCTCACAATATTCGGAAGCGGAAGCGCAGGTGGAGAAATCATGTTCAACACCCGTAGCGTACCTCAGGCAAACCGTCCTGCTGAAATGTGGACAGAGAGCTGGAGCGTGAAAGGAGCCGGTGCCAAGTATCCTAAGCCGGCAGTCTTGACTGATACCTATATGTATCTGTCTGATATGCAGATGTATGATGGATCATACTTCAAGATCAAACAGATTGCTCTCGGGTATTCTTTGCCGGAAAGACTTCTAAAGAAGATATATGTTTCCAAACTGCGCGTGTATGTATCTCTTGACAATTTCTTCTGTTTCACAAAATACCCTGGAATGGATCCTGAAACGATAAATGCTTCATCCGCCATGGGTATGGATTACGGAGACTATCCAACTCCAAAAACAGTAACAGTCGGTGTAAATCTTTCATTCTGACATTAATCTGGTATTGCAATGAAAAATATATTGATAAAAATAACAGGACTGGTAGCTTCCGGAATGCTTATTTTCTCTTGTTCCGGAAAATATCTGGAGTTCGAACAGCATGGCGTTCTCCCGGAGGATGAGACTTATGCCAATGCTGATGACGCTACTGCGCAGTCGTTGATTGCCGGTGTTTATGTGGATGTGAAATATCTCATGATGGGTGATTGGGGTATCCATTTCATCGCCACCACTACAGCGAAAGTCGCTGATTCATGGCCGGGTGGTTCAGGTCCTTCCGATGGCGCGGACTATCAGGCGATGGCTCGATTTACGGACAATTCAGAGACAGGGGCATATAAAGACATGTATCAGAGGCTCTACAGAATTATGCGCCGTTGTAATATGATAGTAGAGAAACTTAATGGCGAATCGGCTGAGCGTCAGCGTGTAATAGGTGAAGCTAAAGCATGGAGGGCCTGGGCTATGATGCATCTTACGCAGCTGTGGGGTTCTGCACCGCTTGTTTCCCACACTCTTGACGGTATCGATTATTCGTTCACACCGGGGAATACTTCTCCAGAAGAAAGCTGGACATGGATTATGCAGCAGTTCGACGAGGCTGCGGAAGTCCTTCCTTCAAAGGCCGCTTTAGGCGGACAGGCTGCTATAGGTGGCCGCTGGACCAAAGAGGCTTGCTATGCATACAAAGGCAAGGGCTACATGTGGCAGAATGACTATGCTAATGCCAAGGTCGAGCTTGCAAAGGTAATTGATTCCGGCAAATATGATTTGTGGAAGGGAACGGCAACAATGGGTCCGTCTTCTTATGGTACAAACACGATGACCTATAAGTCTGAAATGGATGCATCGAATGCGGAGTACAATGCCAGCCTTGAACCTGGTGCTTCTGCCCGCGCGTGGATAGATGGAAGTGAGGATTATGTTTACTCTACAGTATTCCGTGCAGAGGCAGACTTCTGCGATGAGTTTCTCCTCGAACTTGACATAAGCGGAGATGCGACAACCATAACCAATACGGAACCATACTGGTTCAGGGCTTATATGAACTGGAGATATGACCAGTTCTTCGCTCCGGGAAATACTTCTTCACGTAATGACGGATGGGGATTCATTCTTCCTACCAGGACATTCGGCCTCGCTTTCTGTAAACATGACGGCAACAGTCTTCGAAGAAGAGCCACAATAGCTACCTTTGATGAAGTGTACAGGATGTTCCCTTATGGAAATGCAGACATCAGAGGTGTGGCGGGAAGTACCGGATACTTTTCTTGCGAAGGTTATTTCAGGATGAAATATTATGACTTCCTGGACGATACAGAATCCGGCAGGTATGAAAGCGGTCAGACTCATGGTAATACCACCAATTTCCCTCTTATGAGATATTCGAATGTTCTGCTTCTGTATGCCGAAGCCTGCTGCATGGATGGGGAAGGTCCTGCAAGTATTTCAGGGCTTGAGGCATTGAACATGGTACGCAGAAGGGCCGGTCTGACAGATGCTCCGGCTCTGGATATGGATAATGAGGAGTATGGAATCAAGGCAGAGCGTCGTTTCGAGCTTTATCTTGAGGACTGCGACAGGTATGTTGACCTGATCCGGTGGGGAGATTACAGAGAGTTCATCACAAACACAAGTGAAGATGGTGTCGGAGAGCATTGGGCAGTTGATGTCCCTTGGTTCCACGGCTTTATCGATCCGGATAAAGTTACAACAGATCCTACTGACTTGAGTAATTATGATGTGACTTATGACGCTCAGTCAAGAAGAGGCAACTGGGATGACAAACTTTATTTGCTGCCATTCCCATATGATGAGATTACGATGAATCCATCTTTGACACAGAATCCAGGTTGGTAGTGTTTCATAGTTATACTTAACAAATTCTATTACACCGGGACAGCTCAAAAGTGCCTGAAGTGGTTATTTGGCTTTTGAGCTGTCTTTCTTTTCAAGGAGGTAATGACAATGAAGAAGATTCTAATGCCGGCTGTCGCGGCATTATTGCTGTCTGGAATTTTTTTGCAGGCGCAGGACAGGGTGTCCCTGAACAGCGGGGACGGTGTAACACATTGGTATCTGCATCCCGATGGTGAGGCCGTTTCGCATGAAGGACTGCATGAGGCGGGATTCGACACTGGCGGATGGGTCAAGGCTGTCGTGCCGGGTGCCACATTCACTTCTTATGTGGAGGCCGGTCTGGAACCTGACCCCAATTATGGGGACAATGCCTATAAGGTCGATCGTGAAAAATACCGCCATGACTACTGGTACCGTACTGAAATACCTACCGCCGGCTTGCCTGCCGGCGACCATGTGTGGATCTGCTTCGAGGGTATCAACCGTCAGGGCGAGATATGGTTCAACGGTATCCGTCTCGGTCTTCTTGACGGCTTCATGGACAGGGGCCGGTTCGATGTCAGTGGTTTGCTGAAGCAGGACGGTACCACGAATGTCCTGGCCGTGAAAGTCTTTTCTCCTGAGGACCCTATCCCGAATTATGCCAGTCCGACCTATATTTCCAGCGCCGGCTGGGACTGGATGCCTTATGTGCCTGGTTTGTTGGGAGGTATTACGGATGATGTTTATGCAGAGGCTTCCGGAGACATCACTTTCGAAGACCCGTGGGTGCGTACCCGGGTACCTGCTGTGGACAAGGGTCTCGTCTCCCTGACCACCGGCCTGGTGAACCACTCCGACACCGAAAAGGAGGTGCTTGTGAAAGGGATTGTGCAGCCTGGCGGCATCGAGTTCGAGCGCACAGTTAAAGTTCAGGCCGGACGGCGTGCTTTCTGCAGTTTTTCCCCGAAAGACTTCCCTCAGCTCGAGATAGCCAATCCTGCCCTGTGGTGGCCTAACGGCTACGGGGAACAGAATCTCTACACATGCACTCTCACTTGTTCTGTTGACGGCCGGGAATCGGAGAGCAGGGATATCACATTCGGTATCAGGGAATATTCGTATGATTTTGTCAAAGGGGTCTTCCAGCTGTCTGTAAACGGGGAGAAAATCTACTGCAAAGGTGGAAACTGGGGCATGAGCGAGTGGCTTCTGCGTTGCCGAGACGAGGAGTACGACCTGAAAATCCGTCTCCACAAGGAAATGAACATGAACATGATCCGCAACTGGATAGGATCTACTACCGATGACGAGTTCTACCAGGCGTGTGACAAGTACGGCATAATGGTGTTCGATGATTTCTGGCTCAACTCACATCCAAATCTTCCCGATGACATTTTCGCTTTCAACAAGAACGCAGTCGAGAAGATCAAGCGTCTGCGCAACCATCCTTGTATTGCGGTATGGTGCGGTGACAACGAGGGAGTTCCTCTCGCCCCTCTGAACGAGTGGCTCCGGGAAGACGTGAAGACATTTGACGGAGGGGACCGCTGGTACCAGCCCATATCCCGCGAATACGGTTTCTCTGGCAGCGGACCGTGGGTGAATGCGCATCCTATATGGTATTTTACCCCGTACCCTTGCGGATTCGGAGAGCACAAGCTGGACGGCTGGGGCTTCCGTACAGAGATCGGCACGGCTGTATTCACCAATTATGAGAGTTTCTGCAAATTCATGCCGGAGCCGGACAGGTGGCCGATGTCCGATGATATGCTGAACAAGCATTTCTTCGGACCTTCATCGTTCAATTCCCGCCCGGACAGGTATTTCTATACTGTGGAATACAACTACGGCAAGGCTTCCGGCACGGAGGATTTCTGCCGCAAGGCGCAGCTCCTGAACATAGAGGCAAACAAGGCCATGTTCGAGGGCTGGCAGCACAACATGTGGAACGACGCTTCCGGTATCCTGACATGGATGAGCCAGTCTGCATATCCGTCATTCGTATGGCAGACATACGATTATTATTACGACCTCAACGGGGCATACTGGGGCGTAAAGAAGGCTTGCGAGCCTGTGCATGTCCAGTGGAGCTATGCCGACAATACAGTGAAGATAGTGAATGCCACCCTCCGTTCTCTTGATAATGTAAAGGTAGACGCCAGGGTGTATGACCTTTCCGGAAAAGAACTTCCTGAGTACTCGAAACAGGCTTCAGCTTCAGTCCGTCCGGACATGGCCTTGCGCGTGATGACTCTTGACCTGCCAGAAGACAGGAACCTCGCCCGCGGCAAAAAGGCGTTCTCCTCATCTGGCGGGGTTAAGGATTATCTTGATGCATCTGCAGTCACAGACGGCAATACCGGTTCGGCATGGTCTGCACAGTCCGGTAAGGACCAGTGGGTGTGCGTGGATATGGGAGAGCCCGTCGAAGTTTCTGAGATAGTCCTCTCGTGGGAGAGTGCAGCTTCGAAGAAGTACATGATACAGGTCTCGGACGATGCTGAGGCATGGCGGACAGCATATACTGCAGAAAACGGTTCTGAACCTGTCCAGGAGATCAGTATAGAGCCTGTAAAAGCACGTTATTTCAGGATCCTCAACGTGGAGGAAGGGCTCAGGAGCATGGCTGTCCATGAAATTGAACTTTACGGACCTTCGACAGAAACGGCTGAGAACGGCCTGACACCTGTACATTTCATCCGTCTCAAGCTCACGGACTCTGACGGGAAACTCCTTTCGGAGAACTTCTACTGGAGATCCACCCGTCTGGGTAACTACCGGGCTCTTGACAGCCTTGTAAAGGCGGATCTTTCAGTGAAGACATCCTCCCGCACGGAGAACGGGAAAACTTATATTATGGCCAGGATCACCAACAGGGGCAAGGGCGTGGCTTTCGCTATCCGTGTAATGCCGGTATATGCTTCATCCGGGGAGCAGGTCCTGCCTGCCATAATGGACGACAACTATTTCACCCTCCTGAAAGGCGAGTCTAAAACTGTCACTGTCGAGTTCGACTCCTCCATCCTCGGGGATGACAGCTGCAGGATCGTAGCCAGGGCATACAATGACTAGTACGTTGTCAAACAGACTTTAAAGCAATGAAACGAATTACAGCAATACTCATAACGGTCCTTTTGTGCACCATCTCGTTCCCGGCAGACGCGAAAGTGAAACTTCCTTCAGTCATCGGGGACAACATGGTCCTGCAGCAGGATACTCTCGTGAATATCTGGGGCTGGGCCGCACCGGGTGCACGCGTGACTGTATCCCCTTCATGGGGAGGCCGGACTTCTGCGAAAGCTGATGCCTCAGGCCGCTGGATCGCCGAAGTCCGTACTCCGGAAGCTTCTTTCGATGAGCGCAGCATCACAATCTCTGACGGGGAACAGGTCACTTTGGAGAATATCCTTATCGGGGAAGTCTGGCTTTGTTCCGGACAGTCCAACATGGAGATGCAAGTCCAGGGCGGACGTGACTGTCCTGTGGAGAATTCCCAGCAGATAATCGTCGAAAGTATCCGCTATCCTGATATCAGGCTTTTTTCTGTCAAGATAGACGGCCGTCTCCATCCGCAGGAGGATGTCACGGGTTCATGGGCAGAAGCTTCCCCTCGGACCGTAAAGACTTTCAGTGCAGTGGGATATCTCTTCGGTAAGGAGCTCCGTAAAGCTCTGGATGTCCCGATAGGGATTATCAACAGCAGCTGTGGAGGCACCTGGATTGAGGCCTGGTTCCCGGACAGCCTGCAGACAGGGTTCGGGGACTACGACCCGGAAGCGAAACCGACGGCAGACGGACAGAGCGGCATGGTGAAGACCGAACTTCTGTACAACGGCATGATCTACCCGTTGAGGAACTATACCCTCAAGGGCTTCTGCTGGTATCAGGGCTGTTCCAACACCGGACGCAGCGATTTCTACGCCGAGAAAATGGTCGCCATGATAGATCACTGGCGCGACCTGTGGGGCGGGGGTTCAAAACCCTTCTATTATGTCGAGATAGCTCCACACGAAGACGGCTATGAGAATCTCAGGAGTGCCATCGTGCGTGAGGAGCAGGCCAAGGTCATGGATATGATAGAGAACGTGGGAATGGTCTGCACCAACGATCTCGTATACGAACATGAGTCCTGGAATGTCCATCCATGCCGTAAGGAGCCTGTCGCTCAGCGTCTTGCATACTGGGCTCTGAGCCGCGACTACGGATATGGGGATGCCATCAAGACTATCGGCCCGAGGTTCCGCTCCATGGAACTTCTTGACGGAGGTGTCCTGAAGGTCAGCTTCTACGGCAGCGAATGTGGTTTTATAGTGGACGGGCCTATAGAAGGCTTCGAGGTTGCCGGCCGCGACGGGATATTCTATCCTGCGCAGGCCGTCAGGAGGAGGCCGGACCCGACTGTCCTTTATGTGTCATCGTATAATGTCGGGGAACCGGTATATTTGAGATATAATTTCAAGAATTACAGCCGAGGCCACCTGTGGGATGCTTTCGGGCAGCCGGTAGTGCCGTTCAGGACGGATGATTTCTGAAACATGCCTGGCTTCCGGCGTTTTATTGTAGAGGTAAATCATGCAGATTTCTATATTATTCCATCTCCTGGCGGTGGCCGTCTGTGCTGCTGTTCCCGACATGTATCCCGGTCCTGTTTCCGCCTGTGGGGCGAAAACGGAATGGATTGGTCCCGGCGAGGACTCCAGTCCGGATTCTGCTGTCACTGCTCCCGCCCCTTATTTGAGGAAAGAGTTCAATGTGGACCGAGGGGTTAGGAAGGCGACCGCATATATCTGCGGGCTCGGGTTCTACGAATTTTACCTTAACGGCGAAAAAGTGGGAGACCAGGTGCTCGCCCCGGCCGTGACCAACTATGACAGGCGCAGGCTTGAAAATATCCTGTATCATTTCGATGACCGTTCGGACAAACGTGTCCTTTACAACATGTTCGATGTCACCTCCATGCTCCGCCGGGGGGAAAATGCCGCAGGTGTCATCCTCGGAAACGGCTGGTACAACCAGCGAGACAGGACAGTCGAAGGCAAGATGTGGTACGATACGCCCCGTATGACATGCTGCATAGACATAGAATATGAAGACGGGTCTTCTGCAAGGGTCGTGTCGGACAGCAGCTGGAAAGTGTCTGAAGGTCCTGTGCTCCATGACGGTATTTTTACCGGAGAAGTCTATGATGCCCGTCTGGAACTCACTGGTTGGGATATTCCCGGGTATGATGATTCAGGATGGAGGCCGGCTGCGGCAGTGAGGGCGCCGGAAGGGAAACTCTGTCTTCAGACCGCGCCTTACGACCGCGTTACCGGTGTCATGAGACCGGATTCGTTCGTAAAGGAAAATGATACCACATTCATGTATTCCTTCCCGGAGATGATTTCAGGCTGGGTAAGACTCAGGGTGAAGGGAAATGCAGGAGACAGGGTCTCATTGCGGTTCATCGGGGAAGAGCAGGAGGATTACGGACAGAAGGACATCTATATACTGGGTGGAGGACGTACGGAGACATGGGCGCCGAGGTTCACATGGCATACCTTCAGATATGTCGAAGTGACATCCTCCGAGGTGGAACTGGGTCCGGGAAGTATTGTCGCGGAGATTGTGCATACTGATGTCGCCCGGGCCGGCAGGTTCAGGTGCTCGAATGAATTTTTCAATAAGATAAATGAGGCATATATCCGTACCCAGACGAACAATTTCCATGGCAGCATAAGCAGTGACTGCCCTCATCGTGAACGCCTTGCCTATACCGGGGATGCCCAGGTCGTGGCCGAGAGTTCCATATATTCGTTTGACATGAGGGAGTTTTACAGGAAATGGTTCGATGACATGGCCGATGCGCAGAACAGTGAGAGCGGGTACGTCCCCCATACAGCACCTTTCGGAGGGGGAGGAGGCGGTCCGGCATGGGGATCGGCATATGTCATCATGCCGTGGCTGTATTATTGTTATTACGGTGACACCGGCATTCTGGCAGAGCATTACGAGGGGATGAAACATTGGGTCCAGTACCTTGGCACCCGGACAGACGCGCGCGGCATCATAGTACGCGAGGAACCGGGCGGATGGTGTCTCGGCGACTGGTGCACTCCTCAGGATGTGGAGATACCGCCTGAGCTTGTCAATACCGCTTATTATTACAGGGTTGCCGACCTTATGTCAAAGGTTGCCGATGTGTTGGGGAAAGATGCTGATGTCGTGTATTTTACAACATTGTGCCACAAAATAAAGGACGACTTCAATGCCGTGTTCTTCGATAAGGAATCATGTCATTATTGGGAAGGCAGGCAAGGCTCTGATGTCTTTCCTCTTGCTTTCGGGATGGTGCCTGAAGGGATGGAGGAAGAAGTGCTCGGATCTCTGCTTGATCACCTGGAGGAGACCGGATACCACTTTGATACCGGCATACTCGCCACACCGCTGATGCTGGAGGCCCTGAGTTCGTCAGGACATGCTGATGCCGCTTTCCGGCTTATGGACCAGAGGACCGGAGTCGGGTTCGGTTATCTTCTTGACGGGAAGAACTCCTGCCTGTGGGAAAGATGGAACGGTTGGGAGTCGCACTGCCATCCTATGTTCGGCAGTGTGGTAGCATGGTTTTACCGTTATATAGCAGGTATCAGGTATGATGAATCCTCGCCCGGGATGAGGCGCATAATTATAGCTCCGCAGCCTGTGGGGAACCTTACGGAATGTTCCTGCACTTATGAGACTCCGTACGGCACGGTCTCTTGCGAATGGAAAGTGAAGAAAGGAATTTTCCGTCTGGATGTGCGTGTCCCGGATGGGGTGGAAGCCACTGTCGTTATGCCCGGAGGGAAGGAATATAATATAGGGAAAGGAAAAGAATCTGTTAAAGCAATATTGTTATGAAATGTCTGAAACTATTTGCCGCAGCGGTAGTTGCGTGTGCGGCTTCCGTGCAGATGTCCTCCAAAGTGACTCTGCATCCTGTCTTCACTGACAACATGGTCCTGCAGCAGCAGAGCCAGGTCAACATCTGGGGCACTGCCTCACCGGACAAGATTGTCCGCATCACTACATCCTGGAACAACGCATCGTATGAGGTACGTTCTGCGTCTGACGGTTCATGGAATGCAGTCATCTCTACGCCATGTGCCGGAGGCCCTTACACTGTGACCGTATCTGACGGCCGTAATCCGGTTGTCCTTGAGAATGTGCTTGTCGGTGAAGTATGGATATGTACCGGGCAGTCCAATATGGAAATGAAAGTCGGGGACAAGGTCGTAGGTATGGAACAGGAGATGGAGAATGCTTCGAAATACGGGAACATCCGCCTTCTCCATATAGAGAACAGGACCAGCCCTGTCCCGAATGAAGACGTTGAAATCCGCTATGGCGGCTGGCAGACTTGTTCAGGGGAGAACATCTATGACTTCTCTGCGGCAGGATATTTTTTCGGGAAGAACCTTGCTGACAGCCTGAATGTCCCGGTAGGGCTTATTGAAACATGCTGGGGAGGCACGTATGCCGAGTCCTGGACCAGTGCTGAAGGCCTCTCGCAGATGCCTTACTTCCATGAGAGGCTGGAGAAAGTGAAGACTCTCCCGCAGTCCCGCGAGGCCCGTGAGCAGATGTTCCGTGATGAGATGGAGCAGTGGCGCACCGACATGACCAAGGCCGACAACGGGTTCAAGGACGGGGTGGCCGTCTGGGCCGGCACGGGATATGACGATTCATCATGGACGGATGCCCGAGTGCCTGATTTCCTGCAGGACCAGGGCTTCGGCAGCACAAGCGGGTTCTTCTGGCTCAGGAAAGTCGTGGAGATTCCTGCGGACTGGGCCGGACATGAACTGAGACTGGAGCTCGGTGTAGTGGACGACAATGATTTCACATATTTCAACGGCATCGAGCTCGGCCATACCGAAGGGTGTCTTTCGTGGCGCACATATACTGTACCCGCAGACCTGGTAAAGGCAGGTAAGGCTGTTGTAGCTGTGAGGGTAATGGATACAGGCGGGAAAGGCGGGATTGTTGGAGACGCCCAGAATATCGCCCTGTACAAGTCTGACAGCGAGAAGATTGTCATTTCCGGCGACTGGAAATACAGATTCTCTCTCGGTTTCGCTGATGCTCCGGAAATTCCGGTGAATACTGCGACAGAGCCTAATTACCCGACATTCCTGTACAACGCGATGATAAACCCTCTTGTGAAGTTCCGCATCCGCGGTGCCATCTGGTACCAGGGCGAGGCAAATGTGGCCAGGGCCGACCAGTACGGCGATCTTCTCCCTCTGATGATTAACGACTGGCGGTCAAAATGGGGATATGACTTCCCGTTCTACATCGCCCAGCTTGCAAATTACATGACCGTACAGACCGGACCTGAGGAATCGGAGTGGGCCGAGCTGCGTGAGTCACAGGTACATGCTCTTCACCTTGAGAATACCGGACTTGCAGTCCTTATAGATATAGGGGAGGCAGGGGACATACATCCCAAGAACAAACCGGAGGTGGGGCGCCGTCTTGCACTCAACGCATTGGCACTCACATACGGCCAGCACATATCATACTCTGGACCTATGTACAGCTCCTACTCCATCGAGGACGGGAAGATAAGGCTGTCCTTCGACCATACTGACGGAGGGTTGGAAGCCGCTGGTGGTAAGGCTCTCGAAGGATTCTATATCGCAGGGGCGGACCGTGTATTCCACAAAGCCTATGCTGTCATAGAAGGTGATACTGTGGTGGTGAGCTCTCCCGATGTCCTGTTCCCGGTATCGGTAAGATACGGATGGGCCAACAATCCTGTATGCAACCTTTACAACGGGGCCGGGCTTCCTGCTTCTCCGTTCCGTACTGACAGGTGGTAGGGAACCGGAGCTTTCCTCTTGATTCATACTTCTATACATGTCCGGGGATACGTCTGAAAAGTCAATTCGGCGTATCCCCTTGTATTTTAAAATATTATTATTATCTTTGCACGCCCAAAATATTGGGACTTAAACATAAATTTAAGATTTACAATCATTTATGCCAACAATTCAACAATTAGTTCGCAAAGGACGCGAGGTTATCGTCGAGAAGAGCAAATCTCGCGCGTTGGATGCTTGCCCTCAGAGAAGGGGCGTATGCGTACGTGTGTACACAACCACACCTAAGAAACCTAACTCAGCGATGCGTAAGGTTGCCCGTGTACGTCTTACCAACTCCAAAGAGGTCAACGCGTACATCCCTGGCGAAGGACACAACCTTCAGGAACACTCAATCGTACTCGTGAGAGGCGGCCGTGTGAAGGACCTTCCTGGTGTACGTTACCACATCCTTAGGGGCGCTTTGGATACGGCTGGCGTTGAGGGAAGGACACAGTCCCGCTCTCTCTATGGAGCCAAGAAGCCGAAACAGAAAGCCGCTAAGAAGTAATTATTTGTTTTTAACACCTTTAATTTTCAGTAAAAATGAGAAAATCGAAGCCTAAGAAGAGGATTCTACTTCCTGATCCCAAGTTTCACGATGTGATGGTTACACGTTTCGTGAACAACATTATGCTCCAGGGAAAGAAGAGTATCGCGTATTCTATTTTTTACGATGCCATCGACATGGTAGGCGAGAAGATGAAAGATTCTGACAAGGCTCCTCTTGATATATGGAGGAAAGCTCTTGAGAACGTCACACCTCAGGTCGAGGTGAAGAGCCGCAGGGTCGGTGGAGCTAACTTCCAGGTGCCAACTGAGGTGCGTCCGGAGAGAAAGATTTCGCTTTCAATGAAGAACCTGATCAACTTCGCCCGCAAGCGTTCCGGCCACTCAATGGCAGAAAAACTTTGTGCAGAGATCATCGCCGCATACAACTGCGAGGGTGCTGCATTCAAGAGAAAAGAAGATATGCACAGAATGGCAGAGGCCAACAAGGC
>JADILZ010000045.1 GCA_017695065.1 Candidatus Cryptobacteroides excrementipullorum | reverse complement strand
AGAATTTTTCAGACTTTTTAATAGAAAATTTTGTTTATGATAAAAAAACAATATACATTTGTGCGTGTTTTAGCCTTTCCTCTACGAAAAAAGGAAGATCAAAACTCAATATATTATTTATAACAATGTGTGATAAATCACATCACACTTCTTCACTCCCGAAACATTTGAATTCCAGACAGTTCCAGACGCAGCCAGAAGCAGTGTCCGGGGCCCTTGCGTACGATTTGCATACGTCCGGAGGCCACAGGAAGGATTTATCCCAAACGGAAATCATTGTATATAAAACAGTTGCGACCGGAGCGAATCCAATTCAGGATTTGCATGCATTTTCATACGCGGTTTCCGGGGAAAAGACATATTTTTGCACACGAGATGTTGCGGTTCGCGCATAAGATACGTCATTAATACAGAGACATGGAAAATCCCTCACCCATATTCACCAAGCAGGTACGTGACATGATGCTCCGGCTTGCCAGGACGCTTCTATATGACCAGGAAGAAGCGATGGATACGGTGCAGGATGTGCTGGAAAAGCTGTGGCGGAAGCAGGACATCCGGAGGAATATCAGAAATCCTTCCGCCTTCGCCATGCAGTCGGTAAGGAACGCATGCATTGACAGGCTCAGGGCGAGGAAAGACACATCGGCCACGTTCCCTGAAATCGAGCAAAGGCCTGGAGCAGAGAGTTGGAGCGACGCGCAGCTGGTCAGGGAAGCCATGAAACTCCTTCCCGAAAAGCAGAAGACAGTGCTGCACCTCAAGGACATAGAAGGGTTTCCCACGGATGAGATAGCCGGGATGCTCGGCACCGGTGAAAACCAGGTGAGAGTGACTCTGTCAAGAGCACGTAAAGCCATGAGAGAAATAATACTGAAGGAACTCGGGACAAAAGAAGACATCAGGCGCTGAATATGGACAAAAAGACTGAAAGAATAAAGTATCTGGCAGACAGATACCTTGAAGGCCAGACAGATGCGGAGCAGGAAAAGGAGCTGGCGGAAATGCTCGGGTCTATCCACAAGGACAACCTTCCCGACGGGCTGTCCGCCGTAGCGGCAATGCTCAGGGGTTTCAAGGCTGTCCGTGAAGAGAAGATCCAGGGACCATGGGATGTCGCACATTCCACGATACAGGCCCGGAGGGACAAGAAGAGACACACGCGACTGAAAAGGATAATCACGGCCGTCGCATTACCGGCCGTTGCTGCCGCAGCAGCCGCTGTGATACTTTCAGGAAGGACAATCTACGGATATGACTCGGAGGGCAGGCCGATCACCGATCCGGAAAAAGCCCTTGCCCATGCAGAATGCCTTCAGATGCTCTCCGGACTCGAGGAATCGCTCCGGATAGCGGACGGAGTCGCCGGGATGCTCGGCCATACGGCACAGGACAGAGCCACCGAAGCCGGATCACAGGAGCACGCAAGACAGAAATAATCACGTTAATGAAGTCAGAAACTGTTTAAATTTTTCAGGATATGAGACACTCCTATAAAATAAAGAGCGCAGCAGCAGCCGTAATCCTTTCAATGGTGACATTCGGTGCAGCGGCTCAGAATGACTCCATCATGGACATAAGGCCACAGGGCAGCGAACTGCGCATAGAAGCCGCAGGATTCGGGATAACCATCGGACAGGGAGAGACGCCGCGCTACTCGGCATCGTATCACAGGAGAGCACGCCAGCCACGCGTAACCACATCCCTCGGCATTGCTTCCATTGACTTGGGATTCAACACCCTGCCAGATGTCAGATACTATGGTCCCTGGGCCGGCCAGGGAGATTTCCTGGACATCCGTGCAGGCAAGAGCATAAGGTTTGCATGGGAGCCGGCCGCCGTGGAGGTCTCCCTTGACCGGAGGGGCATAGTATCCCTTATCGGAGGACTCCGGCTTTCTGCGGACAACTACATGTTTTCCGAACCGTACACCATATCCAGGAATCCGGGAGGCGTACTTATGCCCGAAAAACTGGATGGCTACATCAAGAAATCCAAGCTCACGGCCACATATATCGGCATACCGGTAAGGCTGTCATTCTCTGTCGGAGGCAAGCTGGATATCACCGGATACGCCTCGGCAGACATGCTTCTCAATGCCCACACGAAATACAAGAAACCTAAAGTCAAGGACAACATCCCGGGGCTGTCCCCGTGGAGGATTTCAGCCGGAGGATGCCTGACCTTCTGCAACATAGGCATATACTGTGACTACAGCATCACCCCTCTGTTCAAGGAAGGCACCGGAGCAGATGCACATACCGTTTCCATAGGTCTAAGATTCGGAATATGAACATGAAACGATTTCTCTCCGCAGTACCCTGCCTGATTCTCCCGTTTATGCTGGTTTCCATCCGGTATGAAGCGGCAGCGCAGGAAAGGGCAGTGGACACGCTCTTCAGCAGATACACACGTGCCGAAGGGTTCACCAGCGTGACATACGGAAACAAGATGCTGGAGATGATGAAGGACGGAGCTTCATGCGAACTCCAGGAACTTCTTGACGGAATAGATGTGATACGGATAATCTCAACGGGGGAGCAGTCCGGCAAAGAGCTTTCCTCCGAAGCAAGGGAAATGGCAGTTTCGGCCGGCTACGGACTGGTATCGGAAGTCAGCGGGAACGAAAATTCCGCAGCCTTCTTCTTCAAGGACGAAAGCTGCGGAATGTCATCATTCCTGATGGTGTCAGAGACCCCAGACGGCACAGCAGTACTCGACATCTACGGAATCTTCGACATCAAGGACATATCGAAGCTGTCCGGCATTCCGCCCGGACATCAGAGCGGCTTACGCAAGGACCTGTAGCCGTAAACGGCGAGAGCGCCGAGCTCCTCCTCGATACGCAGGAGACGGTTGTATTTGGCCATGCGGTCCGAGCGGCTGAGTGACCCCGTCTTGATCTGGCCGCTGTTCGTAGCCACCGCAATATCCGCGATAGTAGTATCCTCAGTCTCTCCGGAACGGTGCGAAGTCACCGTGGTATAACCGTGGCGGTGTGCCATCTCGATAGCATCGAGGGTCTCGCTGAGGGAACCTATCTGGTTGACCTTGATCAGGATGGAATTGGCGCAGCCCTGAACGATCCCTTTGGAGAGGAACTCCACGTTGGTCACGAAAAGATCGTCCCCGACGAGCTGGCATCTGTCCCCTATCCTGTCCGTGAGTTTCTTCCAGCCGTCCCAGTCGTTCTCGCTCATACCGTCCTCGATGGAGTCTATAGGATATTTGGAGATGAGATGCTCCAGGTAGTCCACCTGCTCGTCGGATGTCCTCTTCACTCCCTTCTCCCCTTCAAATACGGTGTAGTCATACACGCCGTCCCTGTAGAACTCGGACGAAGCGCAGTCCATGCCTATCATCACGTCCTTTCCAGGGACATACCCCGCCTTCTCTATCGCCTTCATTATCGACTCGATGGCATCCTCAGTCCCGTCAAGTGCAGGAGCGAAACCGCCCTCGTCACCAACAGCGGTGCTGAGCCCCCTTTCATGCAGGACCTTCTTCAGTGCGTGGAACACCTCTGCGCCCATCCTCAGCCCTTCACGGTAGGACGGTGCGCCTACAGGCCTGATCATGAACTCCTGGAAAGCGACAGGAGCGTCACTGTGCGATCCGCCGTTGATGATGTTCATCATCGGAACAGGAAGGGTGTAAGTGTTCGTCCCTCCTATATACCGGTAAAGAGGCATGCCGAGATATTCCGCAGCCGCCTTGGCCACAGCCAGGGAGACGCCGAGGATTGCGTTAGCCCCGAGTTTCGACTTGTTCGGAGTGCCGTCCAGGGCGATCATCGTCCTGTCTATCAGTCTCTGGTCGAACGCAGACATCCCCTCCAAGGCCGGTGCGATGACATCATTGATATTGGCGACAGCCTTGAGCACGCCCTTACCGCCGTACCTTGAAGGGTCGCCGTCACGCAGTTCTATGGCCTCGTGCTCCCCCGTCGAGGCGCCCGAAGGGACAGACGCGACACCTGTTATGCCTGATTCAAGCAGGACTTCTGCTTCTATTGTGGGATTTCCCCTGGAATCGAGGATTTCCCTTCCTGTTATTGCTTTGATTCTCATAATATTATATATTAATTGGTTAAAAGGACAATGTGTCCGTAATTTCCAAAGTTAGTCATTAGGTTTCATGCGTACAATACCAATTTGTTGGTATGGAATCCGGCTGATGGATGTACGCTTGAAAGATTTTTTTGCTCTGCTCCAGGCTTCTTCCTATATTTGACCTTACGGTCACATATACTGGAAATGAACAAATTGATTTTAACAGCGGCCCTTGCCGGGATATTGTGGCAGAGCCAGCTACCTGCCCAGGATAAAGGACGGGCAGGCAAGACAGAGAAAGAGTACATCGAGGCTTCAGTGGTCTTTGCGGACAAGGATGTCATGAACATTGTCAAGGACATGGCAAAGACCTTCTCCGTAAATTACGCAACGGACTACATCTCGTCAATGACCGTCATAAGGACGGTCTCCTCCGGCGACAGATACAGGCACCTTATGTGCGTCACAGGCATGTGGGGCTCGACCGGTTTCACCACGACAGCGCCGAAGCTGTACTTCGACGACAGGAATTCGTATGACCGGTTCTATCCGGCAGATTCGTTCCTGTCCAACAGCTCTTTTCCTGACAGACAGGAAATCAATGACATGAGAGTAAGCTCTCAGACATCCAGCGGCCTTGAAAGGATGTACACGGATATCATCGACGAACTCTCCATGATACCGATGATAAGGAAACGGGCGCTCGAGCTGTATTCACCCCTCAACCCCAAGCATGTCAAGGACTTCTTCTTAAGTCCGTACAGGTTAAGGCACCTAACGTACACTCAGTGAGAAGATGAACTCCAGTCCCCCTTCCTTGCGGTTCACGGCGCGGATCTCCCCGCCGTGGAATGCCACGGCATTGCGGACTATGGAAAGACCGAGCCCTGAGCCTCCGTCGTCCCTGGTCCTGCCCTCCTGCACACGGTAGAATCGTTCGAATATCCGTGACAAGTGCTCTTCACTCACTCCATGCCCCGTATCATAATAGGTGAAGTGGCAGAATCCCTCGCTCTTGGCATAACATTCGACATGAATGGTGATGCCGTCTCCTGCATATTTGACACTGTTTTCCACGAGGTTCCTGAAGATTGCATACAGAAGAGAGGCGTTGCCCCGCACCACAAGCCCTTTTTCGAGCACATTCTCCGTATTGATATGCTTGGCGTCAAGCGAAGTGCGGAACTCCTCGAAAATCTCCTCCACCACATTGTGCAGGTCCACCGGTTCTTTCTGGAGCTGTTCCGGAGCCTCTTCTATCTTGGTGATGAGCGCGATATCCCGGATAAGGTCAGACAGACGCAGAGTCTGTACGTATGCCCTGTCGATGAACATGTTCTTCCGCTCCTCCGATATTCCCGGGCACGTGATCAGGGTCTCGAGATAGCCTCTGATACTGCTGACAGGGGTGCGGAGCTCATGGGCTATGTTGTTAGTCATCTGCTGTTTCATCACCTTGCTCTTCTCCGCCTCGGAAATGTCGTTCACGGTGATTTCAAAACCGTCGTCAGGATAGATGAGCATCTGTATCCCGTAGTTGTGCCCTCCCTTGGAATGCTTGAAACTGAACACCGGTGCCGAATCGTTCTTCACCGGAGTGTTCCGCTCCAGGAACTCAAGAAGCGGGGAGAAGACATCGCTTTTCCATATATCGCTCAGGTCCGGAGTCGGACGGTCAAGCAACGTATTGACATACTGGATGAACCGGGGATTTGCATACTGTTTCTCACGGTCCGGGGTGAAAATGGCGATACCGCCGTCGTAATAATGTATATGCAGCAGCAGGCGCTCCTTCTCCAGGGCGATCATCTCGTTGCTCCGCTTGAGCATCCTGTAGCTCTCCAGCATCTTCTCCCCTATGTCCCCGAGTTCGGAATCAGGGAAAGAAAGGTCCTCATAGTCCACATTGCCCCTGACCGCAGCATCGGCGAAATTGCGGAGCTTGGAGACTCCCTGTCCGAAATGGTCGGCAAGGAAGATCAGGGAGAAAAGCGCTATCGTGAAAAGGGAGAACACCAGTATGAGGAACAATATGTCAGGCTGGAAAAACCTCCTGACATTTATCTCATACGGCATGGCGACACGCACCACGAACCCTCCGTAGGATTTGGCATAATAGAAATAAGGGATGCCGGTGGTGCCGGAAGTGCGTATCGAAAAACCTTCCGAGCGCTCGATGGACTGCTGGACCTCCGGACGGAAGAAGTGGTTGTCAAGAGTGTCCGCATCGGCGCGCGAGTCAAACAGGACCGTACCGTCCTTGTCTATCACTGTCACCCGGAGCTCCTGAGGAAGAAGCTCGGCAATCGTATCATAATCAGTGGTCTGGGCCAGCAGGTCAGCATATCCCGACAGTCTGGACTGCAGGATTTCCGACTTGTAGCGTCTCTCCGTGCGCAGCTGGAAGACGACCAGCAAGACCGCAAATACGACAAACACCCCTGCAAAGTATGTCAGGAGCTGCTTCTTATATGTAGTCCTTTTCTTCGCCATCCTGATCAGTCACGTTGAAACAGTATCCGTATCCGGACCTGTTGGTAATGTATTTCTTGTACTCGCCGAGCTTGTTCCTTATTCTGGCGATATGCACATCCACCGTCCTGTCAAGCACATACGGAGCGTCTTTCCAGAGCTCGCCTATAATCTCTTCCCTCGAATAGACCCTTCCCTGGTGGGAGGCGAGCAGGCAGAGGATCTCGAACTCCTTCTTGGACAGCAGCACGGCCACCCCGTCGGCATAGACCATCTTTCCCGTAACGTCTATCTTCAGCTTTCCCGCAATGACCGGTTCCTGCCTTGCGCCGCCGTCATCCGCAGGCCGGGCACTGCGCTTCATCACAGCCTTGACCCTTGCCAGCACTTCATGTATTGAGAACGGCTTGCTTATGTAGTCATCCCCGCCGGCCGAGAAACCTGTGAGCAGGTCGTTCTCGGCACTCCTTGCCGTAAGGAAGATGATCGGCACCTGGTTCCCTTTCTCTTTCCTGACCACCTCGGCCATCTTGAAACCCGACATGCCGTCCATCATCACATCCAGCAATATGAGGCTGTGCTCAGGCCCGAGCATCTCAAGCGCTTCTTCAGCCGATGCGGCGCAATCGACCTCATATCCCGCATTCTCCAGGTTGAACTGCAGGATCTCCCTTATATCGGCCTCGTCATCGACGATGAGTATTCTCTTTCCCATATGAATCTTTTGTTGAGTATGTAACAGGCCCCGACACTGACATCCACTGCCGGAGCGACTGCAAAGTTATGATTTTTCGAGGTTTCGGCATATCCGGTAACGATAAATATTTTGTTACAGAATTACGTAACAAAAATTTAACAATAAATTTATAGGACACAATAATCTGATAGTTAACTTTGCGGCCGGAAAATACTATCATTTATGGACTGGATTTTTCTGGGTTTTGTAATATTCCTGTTTATTCTCGCAATCTCTGACCTATGGGTGGGAGTCAGCAACGACGCTGTCAATTTCCTTAATTCGGCAATCGGCTCCAAAGCCGCCAAATTCCGTACAATCATCACAGTAGCCGCCATCGGCGTATTCTGCGGAGCCATCATGAGCAACGGCATGATGGACATCGCAAGGCACGGGATCTTCCGTCCCGAACAATACTGCTTCCAGGAGATAATGTACATCTTCCTTGCAGTGATGGTGACGGACATCATCCTCCTCGACGTGTTCAACTCACTGGGTATGCCTACCTCCACCACGGTATCCATGGTATTTGAGCTTCTCGGTGCCTCATTCGCGATGGCCATGCTGAAAATGGCAGGAGCCGGTGACGGGGCCGGGTTCTCCGACTACCTGAACACCGAGAAAGCGCTGTCTGTGATAATGGCGATATTCGTATCCGTGGCCCTGGCATTCATATTCGGACTCCTGATACAATATATATCAAGGCTCCTTTTCACATTCAGCTACTCAGGTAAGCTCAAATGGAAGATCGGGCTTTTCGGGGGAATCGCGGCTACGGCCATCATCTATTTCATGCTTATAAAGGGTGTCAAGGACCTCTCGTTCATGACACCGGAGCTGAAAGAATGGGTGCATACGCACACGCTTGAAGTACTCGGATGCTGCCTGGTGTTCTTCACCCTGCTCATGCAGATACTGCACTGGTGCAAGGTCAATGTGTTCAAGGTGATAGTCCTTATCGGCACATTCGCCCTGGCTACAGCGTTCGCAGGCAACGACCTTGTGAATTTCATCGGAGTGCCTCTTGCAGGGTATGACTCGTATCTCGACTACATGGCATCCGGAAGTACGGACCCTGACTCGCACATGATGGGCGTGCTCAATGAGTCGGCCAAGACACCGTTCATATTCCTTTTCCTCGCCGGCGTAGTGATGGTGATAGCGCTTGCCACTTCGAAAAAGGCACACAATGTGACAAAGACCGAGATCAGTCTCGCGAAACAGGATGAAGGGGATGAGATGTTCGGGTCTTCAAGGGTGGCGAGGAGCATCGTCCGCTGGAGCAATGCCACGGCCAACTGGCTGGTAACCATCACTCCCGAGAAGGCGAGGACCTGGATAAACAGACGTTTTGACAGGAGTGCCATAGAAATCGAGGACGGTGCCGCATACGACCTCGTAAGGGCATCCACAAACCTGGTGGTGGCTTCGCTTCTGATTGCCCTCGGCACATCACTGAAACTCCCTCTGTCCACCACCTATGTCACCTTCATGGTAGCCATGGGTACATCTCTGGCAGACAGGGCTTGGAGCAGGGAAAGCGCTGTATTCAGAGTGACAGGTGTGCTGTCAGTAATCGGAGGCTGGTTCATAACGGCCGGTGTAGCATTCACCTGCGCGTTCATAATAGCCCTCCTGATGCACTTCGGAGGAAACATTGTGGCTGTAATCATAGTGATAGCAGGACTTGCCGCACTGATACACAACAACATACGTTACAAGCAGAAAAATGAGGACGAAAACGGCGACAAGCAGTTCAGGGCCATTCTTTCATCACAGAACTATGCCGAGACCTGGAACCTTTTCAGCGGCTATGTGGCAGAAAACGAATCCCGTTTCCTCAATGACATGGCCGACAAGTACAAGAGCATAACAGACGGGCTGTTCGAAGAGAATGTAAAGATCCTGCGGAAGAGTTCCAACGACCTGAAGCAGGAGAAAATCCGGCTCAAGAACCTCAGACGAAAGGAAACGCTCTGTCTCAGACACATAGAACCTGAGGAGGGACTGAGGAAGAGCGCATGGTTCCACATGGTGTTCAACAGCATGGAGCAGCTTTACTACTCCATCAGGCGAATATGCGAACCGCTCTACGAGCATGTTGACAACCATTTCTCCCCGCTCCCGCAGAAGTACATAGACGAGTTTTCCGTCCAGAGGGACAGGACCGCCAACATCATCAGGGGCATCGCCGATCTGTGCAAGGCGGGTGACTATTCCGACCTGAGGAACTTCGACAATGAGATCGCAGACCTTCAGGTTGAATTCTCGGACCTGAGGAAAGCCCTTATGGTGGATATCCAGAACGAGAATGTGAACCTCACAGTCGCATACCTCTATCTGAATCTCCTCCAGGAGTCAGAGCAGATTACCATCGAGCTGCAGCAGATGTCGCGTTCATCGCGCAAGTTCCAGCAGGGGTAGTCCGGCACATCAAAAACACGAAGTAAAAAACCTCAAAAAAGCGAAGCAAAAAACCTCAAAAACCGGAAACGGGTTTTGGGGTTTTTGTTTTTATTACGATATTTGCCTTGTCTCATTAAATGACTATCTATGGAATACCTGAAAAGAATCGCTGACAGAGAGCTGGAATTGAGGCTTGAGGCATTCGGTGCAGTCCAGATAAAAGGCCCGAAATGGTGCGGCAAGACGACTACAGCAGAAATGCACGCAAACAGTGTAATAAAGATGCAGGATCCGGATACGAGGGAAGGGTATCTTGCCGCTGCCCGCACCAAGCCATCTCTGCTTCTTAAGGGAGAAACGCCCCGACTGATAGATGAGTGGCAGGTCGCCCCTATACTGTGGGATGCCGTAAGGAATGCAGTAGACGAAAGACAGGCAAAAGGACAGTTCATATTGACTGGATCAACGGTCATTGATGATTCTGAAATACTGCATACCGGGACAGGCAGGATTTCCAGAATGTCAATGTACCCGATGAGTCTCTACGAATCCAGAGAATCTAATGGGAAAATATCTTTAAAAGAATTGTTTGACAATAAAGGTCTCGACATAGACGGGACTGGATCGGACATTTCAATTGAAGAACTCATTTTCATGGCATGCAGAGGTGGCTGGCCTGCATCACTGCACGACATGAGTGACACCGCCAGATTATTGATAGCGAAAGACTATGTGGATATCGTCTGCAGTGACGATATATCAAAAGTAGACAAGACACAACGGAATCCGGCCCTGGCACGTCTTATCATACGTTCTTACGCCAGGAATCTGTGCACATTGGCAAAAAAGACAAGTATGCTCGCAGATATTTCGGCAGAAATGGAAGGAACGTCCATGAAAACATTCGATGACTATATATCCGCATTGAAAAAACTATTCGTAATAGAGGATATTCCTGCATGGTGTCCAGCAATACGTTCTGCTACAGTCATACGGTCAGGAGATAAAAGATGCTTTACAGACCCGTCAATAGCAGCAGCGGCAATCGGAACTTCACCGCAGAATCTTGAACTTGACCTTAAAACATTCGGATTCATATTCGAATGTCTGTGCATACGGGATCTGAAAGCTTATTCACAAGCCCTTGGAGGGAAAGTGTCCTATTACCATGACAGATACGGGCTCGAAGCCGATGCCGTATTACATTTAGATGACGGAAGATATGCTCTTATCGAATGTAAATTAGGCAGCCGGGATATAGAAGAAGGAGCAAGGCACCTTATTGAACTGACCGACCTTATAAAAGAGAAAAACAGAACGGGAATACAGATGCAGTTACGTCTCCCGGACCTGCTTATCGTCCTTACCGGAGGTAACATGGCCTATACCAGAGAAGATGGAGTCAAAGTCATCCCTATCGGATGCCTAAAAGACTGATGTTTTGAATTATTCAACGTCAGTCCGAGGAGTTTATGCCGTGGCTTCATGTTATCTATGGCAGGTATGCCGTGTATGAAAATCCGATTTTGAAAGGAAGGAAATTTTTACGAGCTTTACGCGGTATTTGACAGTGAAGGCAAACTGTCGTAAAATAACATTGTTATATGGCAATACTGATGTTTGGCACAAGACGTTTTCGGATCATATCGGCCATTGCCGCACTTTTCATGGGCTTCTCCACAGTGCAGGCGCAGGAAAGGGACAGCACATATAGTGCTGACACAGCAAGACTTACAGTAAATGCTCGAAATGAGATGACAGGAGGAATGATCCTTCCGGAGCTGATGATTCCGGAGGAGGACATGGAGGCATACAGCCGTGAGAAGATATCCTCTGTCATGAACGCCTCCATCTCTCCGATGTTTTACAGCACTCTTGACATAAAGCCCTACTATACAGCCATTCACAGTTTCAACGGGATGATGCAGGAGCACTATGGCATCATGCCTCTGACAGGGAACCTCCATGCGTTCCTGAGCCGCAGGGACACGGACTGGATCAACCTGTACAGTTCACAGACCGCATATCTCGCTGCCGGAGTGCAGCTTGCTCCCTGGCTGGAGATAAACGGAGGCGGCATTTTCGGCATGAGCATGCTGAAGGACAAGGAACCTGTACCCGTCCTCGGAGGAATGATGTCCGTGGTCTTCCGCCCGTCAGATGACACTAGCATAATGCTCTGGGGCAGTTTCACCAACGTGAGCGCTTTCGGACCGCCGACATTCAACCCGGTGAATGTCCCGACCCTGAATATCGGAGCATCCGCCAAGTTCAGGGTCGGGGATGCCACCATCGGTATCGGGGCATCATTCTCCACAGCCCCTTAGAGGCCCTGATTACAGCACCGGGACGGTGAAATATTCTGTATCAGGGAATTCGCGCCGCAGCCGGTCTTTAAGGAATGTCTGCGTGTCATCCGCGATGGTGGAGTCTTCCTCATGCGGGAACATATTGAATACAAGCATTTTAAGTGGTATGCCTCTGTTTTTCACCGCCTCGAGGCTCAGAAGCGTATGGCTTATGCTTCCGAGCCGGCCTGAAGTGACGAAAATAAGCGGATAGCCTTTTTCCTTTATATAATCTATGGTGAGCAGGTCTCTTGTGAGCGGGACCATCAGCCCGCCGGCACCTTCCAGCAGGACAGCGTCGTAACGTTCGCTCAGGGTGTCCGTGGCAGACTCTATCCTGGCGAAGTCTATCTCCCTGCCATCTATCTCGGAGGCAAGGTGCGGGGAGCATGGATATGAGAAGATTTCAGGCATGGTGAGCCGCTGCTCATCCTCCGGGAGAATGCCGCAGCCCATGATTTTCCTGTGCAGGAGGATGTCCTCGGACATGCCCGTGTTGCCTGTCTGGATAAATTTCTGGGTAACGGTCCTTACCCCTGCCGCGTTCCATACCCTGGCGATATAGCCTGTAGCATAGCTTTTGCCGGCATCGGTGTCGATGCCGCTGACGAAAAATACATTGTTTTCCATTGTTGGATATTGATTTAGTTCAACGTTTCCGGCATACCATTATCTCAGGATGATATGTCAGTGTGAGCTTCCCTTCTTCCGTGGAGAACCGTTCCTCATACCGCCTTGAGAAATCAGCCAGGCGTCCCCTTGTCCAGAATTCCTTTCTTATTCCGGTCACTCCTGTGCTCTTGAGATGCCGCAGAACAGATACCGCATCGTCGAAAAGAAGCGTCTGTATATATTCGTCCGAAGAAAGGATCTCGAAATTCTCCTCAAGCATCTCCTCAAGCTCCTTAAGCGAATAATACCGCAGAGACCTCCCCTCGAGGACTTCGAGTTCGGAGAGGTTGCCTTTTCCGAACGTGCTGAAAGCCAATATGCCTCCATCCCGCAAAAGTCTGCATGACTTGCTGAAGAAAGCCGGGAGGTCATTGAACCACTGGAAAACGGAGCAGGATACTATCATGTCCGGATGCACAGGGAATTCCTCCGACTCGGCATCTCCTGGAAAGAACCGTGCACGTCCGGAGTCAAGCAGATCTTCAAGTGACAGGATGTATTTTTCATTTATGTCGTTGAGAATAAACTCCTCCGGGTCGAAGTCAGAGAGCAGCATCCTTGAGAATATCCCCGTTCCGCATCCGATTTCCAGCACATTGCCGCATCTTCCCGGGCGCCTCATCTCCGGCAGCAGCGAAGACAGGCAGGAGGCAAGGCGCGTAGCCGCACCACGCTGTACAAGGGCGCTGTCGCCGTATGTCCCTGCAGCCCGCGAAAAGCGTCCCTTCATCAGTTCCTTGTCAGTCATTCCTTCCGATTGCATATTCAAACAGTTCTTTCCCGTAGTGAGGAGCATCCATCTCCGCCGTCCGGATCCCGGTCCATGCCCTGCGCTGGTTTTCCGCAGGGAAAATCATGTCCTCCCGGCCGATCACGGCAACATCCCATCTGAAATCACAGCACACGCCGCTCCCCTTCACTGCTGTATAAAGGGCGGCAAGTTCATCCTTCAGCTCCTCCGGGGAGCGTTCAGGCCTGCGGGAAAGGTATTCTTCAAGATTCTTCCCGCACATCCGTCTGACGAACTTGTCCAGGACCGGGCGGCTCATGCGCTCAAGAGTCCCTTCGAATACCCTTACCGGAATCCCCCTGAGGTCATCAACAGGATACATTGTACCGTTCACTGCTATCCTTCTCCTCAGAGGACAGGCCTCGAGTCCTGTCCCGGAAAGGACATGCGCGGCGGTCCAGACTCCCATGGACCAGGCCACAAGGTCCACCGACCCGTAGCCCGTGAGCAGGCCCGCATCGAAATCCGGACTTCTGTAGTCACAGCACAGCAGCACATCGCTCCCCTCCGGATAACTGTATCCTGAGAAGAGCCCGGGCCATGTGCCCCAGCCGCCGAAAATGAGCAGCAGGGAAGGCCGGCCTTCTTTCTTCAAAAATTTCTGTATCATAAATTAACGTCAGTCCGACGAATTACTTTTAACTATATTAAACTAATATTCAACACCTTAACTTCAATGACCGGATTCCGTCGCACTGACGTTAAGGATTTCTTCCAGAAATCCTGTCTGTCCACCCCCAGTCACCTGACGGTGACAGCCCCGGCGGGGCATGCGGCTCCGCTGCGCTCCGCCGGCACCTCCACTGCTTCGGTTTCCATGCCGGAAACCTCGCTGACGCTCCGGTGCGGCCCTGAAGGGCCCTGCTACAGAAATCCTGTCTGTCCACCCCCAGTCACCTGACGGTGACAGCCCCTTGTTAAGGGGCGCCATCCCCCTTCCATCCCCCTCGCCGGGGGACCTGTCGCAGGCTAAAGCCTGCTCCTTATTAGGTGATTCAAAGAACAGCTTTCAGCAGCGCGGCTGAAAGCGCATCGGTATCTTCGTTGGAGAGTGCAGCGGTAAGTGAAATCCTCAGGCGGGAGGTGCCTTCCGGAACTGTCGGGGGTCTTATCGGCAGGAGATAGAACCCTTCTTTCTGCATACTGGCGGCAAGGGATGCCGCCCGGTGGCTGTCCCCTGCCATCACAGGGATGATATGGCTTTCCGAAGGGCACGGAAGTCCGGCGGATGCAAGGGCAGAACGCAGCTTAGACGCATTGCGGGAAAGAAGTCTCCTGCGGTCCCCCATACCGGCCAGGCACTGCAGCACACGGAGAGTCCAGAGCATGTTCAGAGGCGGGAGCGCCGTAGTGAAAATAAAAGAACGCATCCTGTTCACCAGGAATTCACGTATATCGCTGTCACACAGCACGTATGCACCGACGGAAGCCAGAGCCTTCCCGAACGTCCCGCACAGGAAATCTATCTCTTCCGCTACTCCCAGCTCCTGGGCCAGGCCCATTCCCGTCTCTCCCCTGACCCCTACAGCATGGGCCTCGTCCACATACAGCATCACTCCCGGATAGCGTTTCTTGAGCCCCGCCAGAAATTTCAGGTCGGCAGTGTCCCCGTCCATGCTGAAAATGCTTTCGGTGACGATGACCACCCGGCTGTAATCCCTGTGGTATTTCTCCACCAGAGACTCCAGCTGGTCAATGTCCTGGTGGCGGAAGCGGACACATTTCCCTGCGGACAGTCTTATACCGTCTATGATGCTGGCATGGACAAGCTTGTCGGCAAGGATAAGTGTCGAGGCGTCACACACTGCAGGAAGTATCCCTATATTCATGTGGTACCCGCTGCTGAACACCAGGGCGGCCTGCCTCCCGGAAAGACGGCAAAGCATCCGCTCTACAGCCTCATGGACATCGAAAGTACCTGTGAGCAGCCTCGATGAAGCCGAGCCCAGGAGTATGTCTTCCGGCATCGGCGAACAGGTGTCCTGTGACGGGCAAGCGGCCGCTGTCCCCTGCAGGAAATCCCGCATCAGAGGCATGCCCGGATCCGATGCGATACCGAGATAGTCGTTTGAAGAAAGGTTCAGCATCCGCCGGCCGTCCACGACGGCATATCTTCCGTCATGCAAGATACGCGGCAGCCGGCGGAGATTGCCTGCCGCCTCCGCAGCGGCAAGCTGTCCTGCGAAGAAACTGTCCGTACTCATATCTCCCCCACTATCTTCACAAGGGCCGACGTAAGGTGCGAAAGCTCATCATGTGTCATTATATAAGGAGGCATGATATAGACCTGCGTGCCGAAAGGGCGCACCCATACACCTTCTTCCACGAAGCGCCTCTGTATCCAGGCCATGTCAACCGGCTCCCGGGTCTGTATGACTCCGATTGCACCGAGCACCCTCACATCCTCGACATGAGGCAGAGAAGCCGCCGGAGCAAGCTCTTCCCTCATCTGCGTCTCTATCGCCTTTACCTCTGACTGCCAGTCCTTTGAGAGGAGAAGCTCCACCGACGCCCTGGCCACGGCGCATGCAAGCGGGTTGGCCATGAATGTAGGACCGTGCATGAAGGCGTAAGGCGGGTTTTCCGAAATGGCACAGGCCACCTCATCGCCGGTCAGCACGGCGGAAAGTGTCATGTACCCCCCTGTGAGCGACTTGCCTATGCACATTATGTCCGGGACCACACCTGCGTGCTCCCATGCAAAGAGCTTCCCGGTGCGGCCGAAACCTGTCGCTATCTCATCGAATATCAGCAAGATGCCATTTTCACGGCATAGCCTTGCGGCCTGGCGCAGATACTCCGGATGGTAGAACCGCATTCCTCCGGCACCTTGTACCACAGGCTCGAGGATCAGTGCCGCCAGGGTATCGCGGCGCTCCTCTATGACCTTCTCAAGCGGCGCGATGTCGGAAGGGTCCCACTCCCCGTGGAAACGGCTTGACGGAGAGGGGACGAAATACCTCACCGGCAATGCGCTTCCGAACAGGCTGTGCATCCCCGTGACAGGATCACATACGGACATGGCATTCCACGTATCCCCGTGATAACCGGACCTTATGGTCACGAAATCCGTACGCTCCGGACGGCCGAGCGCATAGTGGAACTGTACAGCCATCTTCATGGCCACCTCGACAGCCACGGAGCCGCTGTCCGCATAGAATATGCGTGTCAGCTTATCCGGAAGAATATCAAGGAGGAGCTTCCCCAGCTCTATCGCAGGCCAGTGGGTCAGTCCCCCGAACATCACGTGGGACATCTTCCCGAGCTGGCTTTCCACCGCGGCGTTCAGCACCGGATGGTTGTAGCCGTGGATGGCACACCACCATGATGACATGCCGTCAATAAGCTGTGTACCGTCCTCAAGGACAATGCTGCAGCCATGCGCCTCCCTGACCTTGTATGCAGGCAGCGGAGCCGTGGCGGAAGCATAGGGATGCCACAGATGTGCGGCATCAAAAGTGTCGGTGTTTTTCTCTGGAAACATAAATTCAGTTAATATTTCAACGTCAGTTCGACGAATGGGATAGCAGGCTACAATGTATAGCCGGAAGCAAGTATCCTGGCCTTGTCCGTGGCGATGTCAGAACCGGTAGTTGTCAGCATGTCCCCTATTATGGCAGAGTTGATGCCGGCCCTGAAAGCATCCATGAGGGCTTTTTCAGAAAGCCTCGCACGGCCACCTGCAAAACGGAGGAACGCCGAAGGCATAACAAGGCGGAAAATGGCTACAGTACGGACCACTTCATCCTCAGGGATAAGAGGCATGGTCCCGAGAGGTGTCCCATGGACAGGAGAAAGAATATTAATGGGCACAGATCCCACACCGAGCTCTTTCAGAGTGAAAGCCAGCTCGATACGCTGGGACATAGTCTCACCCATACCGATGATTCCGCCGCTGCAGATTTCCATTCCTGCAGACCTGGCATCACGGAGAGTACTGATTTTCTCTTCCTGGGTATGAGTCGAGCAGAGCTGCCCGAAATAAGACGGGGCTGTTTCAAGGTTACAGTGATATCTGGATACCCCGGCCCCATGAAGGCGCACCAGATCATCCCTGCCGAGAAGGCCTGCAGACAGGCACAGGCTGATACTGCAGTGCTTGCGGATATGCTCCGCTATGCCGCATATCGCATCCACTTCCTTTCCGGTGAGCCGTCTTCCGCTGGTGACTATGGAGAATCTGCGGATTCCCTTCCCGTGGCAGTCCAGGGCGGCTTTCAGGATGCTGTCCCTGTCAAGTAGCGGATATTCAGACGCTTCAGTCCGATAATGTGCGGACTGGGCGCACCACTTGCAGTCTTCCGGACAACGTCCGGACTTGGCGTTTATGATGGAACATGTATCGAATTGCCGGGAGGCACACTTCCCGGTCACAGCAGAGGCCACCGCCACAAGCCGGTCCAACGGCACCGTATCCGCAAGATACTCGGCCTCATCTCTGTCCAGGCCTCCCATACGGACAATCCTCTCGACAAAAGCTTCGTCCGGCACTCCGGACTTTTTCAAAGAGGCATCGGCAATGCCTTTGCTGACCCGGCCTATCGTCACATGACGCCCTATGCTACAGAATGCAGAATAGGACTTGTGCCCCCATCTGCGGAAGCGCAATGACTTCTTTGAAAACAGTTTTCTATAATTCCTCTTCATTCTTTTCTGGTAAAACGGCCTCCCCGCTTTCCGGAGGAGGGCCCGGTTTGATTTTCCTGCGTGCAGCCCTCTTTTCTTCCCTTGCCTTCTTTTTCTCCGCCTTCAGGAGATATTTCTCCTTGTACTTTTCGAGCCGGGCCGAATCCCTCATAGCCTCTTCATGTGCCGCAATGAGCATCTTGAGCTTGCGGGACCGCAGCTTTTCCTTCTTTTTCTCTTCCTTGGCCTTGGCCTTGTCTGCATCGGCCTGGTCCTTGTCTGCCCACCGTTTTTCTTTTTCGGCAAGGCGTGCAGCCTTCTTCTCCTCACGCTCCTTCCTGGCCTGTTCCTTCAACTGGGCCTTGGTCGGGACAACAGAAGCGAGCGAATCCGCAATCGCCGCCTGCCTGATCGAGTCGGCAACCGCTATGGAATCTGCGACAGCAAGGGAGTCAGCGACAATTGCCAGGCTGTCGGCGAGAGCCACCGAGTCGGCGACGGCAATGGAATCAAGCTTTGCGATTGCAAGTGAATCCTTTATGAACTGTTCACGACGTTCCCGGTCCTGTTCCATGATGCGCCTCTCCCTATCACGGACTCGGTTCAGAGAGTCACGGGCCTCTATCTGCGTATAGATGTCGTCTATATATCCCGGGAAATAAATTCCAGTCTGTACGAACCTGGCCCTCGGCCTTGAAGAATAGTAAGGTCTCTGGGTCGTCCTGAGCTCCATTGGAGTCACCGCGTACCTGTCGGCCGGCCTTTTCTCCGGCTGCCAGCAGAATCCTTTGAGCATCTGGTCTTCAGCCGTCATCTGTGCCACAGGATAAGCGTCGCTCTTGGCCGTATCGAAATAGTATATCCTGTTTATCGAGCCATCTACGAATATGGCGGACAGCATCTTTGAATCCTTCTTGTTTACAGTGGCGAGGGCATCGTTTTCCTCCAGATAGAACAGCGCGGATGCACCACCGAGGGCATCGAACCGCCTGAGCTGCGAATTCTCATCGAAATACGCCATCATCTCTGTGCTGCGGATCTGGTCATAGTGGATGCTGTCTTCCTGGTTGTGTACGAATGCATTGGACATAAGGCTCACCTTCTCCATCCTGCTGCCGCGCACAAGAGCGAACACACTGTCAGCCACATACTGCTGCGTGACTTCATTCCAGATGAACGGCTGCTTGAAAAGCCGCGCTATCGAATCCAGGTCGCAGTATTCAAGGGAGTCGCAGGTTATCTGCATGGTCTTCCTGTAAATCTTCACATTCCTGACGGCCTTCACAAACCCTATCTTGGTGGTATCCGGCTCAGGCATCGCCACCGAATCTGCCGCAGCGACGATTCCTCCGTCCGCCGATAGGGTGTCAGCCGCCACCGTGACCGGGGCGGCGACCTCCGTGGTCGAGTCAGCCGGTGCCACGTCCTGGACTGCCGGCACAGTCATGGTGGAGTCTGGAGTCACTGATACAGAGTCCGCTGCCGCAGCCAAAGGGCCAGGCGGGACGGACACCGAAGAGGAATCTGCAGCAGCTGGAGCGGCTGCAACCGTATCTTTCTGAACTGCAGGAGAAGGCGTCGCAGGGGCAGGTGCAGCGGCAGGCTTCTCTTCCTTTTTTTCCGGAGCAGCTGCGGAAGTGCCTGACTTCTGGGCGCCCGGCTTGGCAGGAGGCCTGTTAGGATCATTCTTCGCCGCTTCCTCGGCGGCTTTGGCTGCCTCCGCGGCTGCCTTGCGCCTGAACTCTGACACGGGGTCCACATCCATTGCAGCAAGCCTCTTGGCCGCTTCATTCACCAGCACCGTGTCTATGTCACACATCCTGACGGTATAATAAATGAGGGTATCGGCCCCGAAATAGACAGTGTCGCGCCCGGTCTCCTCTTCAGTCTCGGCTATCACCGCCGGCTTTCTGGTCATTGTCACCTCCGAAAGGGAATCGATATAGGAAATCTTTCCTGCGACCCCCGAGACATTCCTGGTGGTATCAGTCACCTGGGCATTACCGAGCATATCCACATCCATGGTGTTCCTGTAAAAATACAGCGAATCGCTCCAGCCTTCCTGGACATCGGACATCACATGCACATTCCTCCTGAAAAAGAACACCTCACGGCCCCTGTCATACCATCCGGCATCTGCAGACAGCATGTTCTTGTCCTTCCATGCGTCTGTCCCGGCTCCGAAAGTGGCCAGGTTCCTGTCAGATTCATACTTCAGAAGTGATGTCTTGACGAAAATGGAATCGGTGAACATGTTGACATCTTCCGTGAATGTGAAGAGCTTGATCTTGGACTCGTACATCCCGGTGATGCTCTCGATTATCTGTCCGTCCTTGTCCTTCATGGAGCCACCGTTACGGAACACGGCCACACTGTCCTTGGTATTGTAGTCCAGGTTCCTGGTCCTGAGGATGTTGTTGTCCTTGTCACGGAGCTGGACCACACTGCCGCGGAACTCAGCCAGGTCCCTGTCTATGTAATATACCATCCTGTCACTGTTCAGCTCCGTATCATTCTGGATAATCTGCACGTTCCCGATGGCATCTATTATGCCGGTATCGACATTCCACAGGGCGGTATCGCAGAGCAGATAAGTGTTGTTGTGGAGAAACCTGGCCGGATTGCCGACCACTTTCCTTATGTCCTGTCCGTCAATCTCGAGAAGCTGTGCTGTCTGGGAACTTATGAGTGTGACTATGCTGTCCTCCGGCTCCTCCTTTTCCTGCTGTGCATATGCGGAAAACGGAAGCAGAAGAAAAACAATGCAATATATCAGCCTTTTCACAAACTCCATAAGAACGCTGCCGGCTATTCATCAACGGTAATCTGCTCTCTCTCCCTTATTTTATCGTACCATCCGTCCCGTTGAAAGTCGCAGTCCTTGAAAAGAGGGTCTATGATAATATATGTCGTCTTGAGTTTGGAATTCACAAAATCGTCCACCGCTTTCATTGAAGCCTCCTGTCTCACCTGTTCAGACAGCAGGTTGTAGTCATTCTCGAAAGAAGCGGTATGGGCCGGAAGAATCTTGTCAACCTTTATTATCTTGTACACAGTGTTCCCGCTGCGGCCCTCATTGTCAAGGGACTCCACGGGATCTGAAATCTCACCCTCCTTCAGGTCCTTTATGGCCTGGTAATCCTGAGGCTTGAGCTGGTCTATCTCGAAATAGGAAGACCCTGTGGACGGGTCGGCCATCTGGCCGCCGTTTGTACGTGTGGCAGGGTCCTCGGAATAGAACCTGGCAGCCATGTCAAATGTCACAGCACCGTTGGCCATGGCTGTCTTCAGGCTGTCAAGCACATGGAAGGCCTTTTCCTGGTCGGCCGCCGTGTACTCCGGCTTGAGAAGGATATGACGGGCGTTGAACATGTCGCCTTTCTTTTCAAGCACCTCTATGATATGGAATCCGTCCGGTGTCTCGACAATCTGGGATACCACGCCCGGCTTGAGGGCCATGGCTGCATCAGAGAACGCCGGCCAGAATATTGATTTCGAGGCCATTCCGAGTTCGCCCCCCTTCCTGGAGCTTCCAGGGTCCTGGGAATAGATACGAGCCAGGGTCGAGAATTTCTCCCCGTTGATGATCCTTTCCCTGATAGCAAGGAGCCTTTCCTTCACGGCCGTATTCGCTGCCTCCCTGTCCGGATAGATGCATATCTGGCTGAGCTGGTACTTGATCGGGACCATCGGAAGATCCTCAGGATCGGTCTCTTTCAGATACTCTTTCACATCATGCGGAGTGACCTCCGGGATATCAGCCATGATATTCTGCTGCATCGTCTGGGTGAGGCTCTGGTCCTGGAAGGCCTGGCGCCACTCCTGGCGCAGCTTGTACATCGGCTTGCCGAACTGCTTCTCCACACCTTCATCCCCGCCGAAATAGGTGCGGAACTGGTCTATCCTGTTACGGAGTTCACCTTCGACGATATCGTTGTTCACTTCCAGTGAATCCAGGCGCGCCTGCATAAGGAACAGCTTGGAGACCATCATGTTCTCCAGAAGCTCGCACCGTTCCGATGGATAGCCCTGCGCTATCATCATCTGGACCTCCTCCTCGAGCTGAGAAATCGTTATCATCTCGTTCCCGACCACGGCTATGGTCTTGTCCACGATCCCGTCAGGATACTTCTGCCCGAATGCGAGGCATGAGGCACCCGAAAAAAGAAGTGCTGTGGCAGCCTTCAAAAATAATCTCATTTCAACGCGAATTTTTACTTATAAAATCTCAAACTTTCCCTTGGAGCGCGCATCTTCCAGCAAGTCCCGTTCCAATTCGTTGATCAGCGTCTGTTTTCTTACACTGATGATTATATCCCGTATCCGGTCACGGCAATATTCCAGGGGAGCAGTCTCCCCGGCCGCGATATAATCCTCAATGTAGGCGACATTGAGCTTCCCCGAGTTGTCCTTCATCTCCACCATCGACCTGTCCATCCTGGACATCAGAGTACCGTAATCGACACCGAAGTTCCTCGCCAGCATCACTACCGTAATCCATTTGCCGGAATAGTCGGTGTATGTGTCCGCCGAGAAATATGCGAGGCTGTCAGCCTCGACCAGGTCATCCACCACAGTGGATGCCATCTTCTTCTTTATGAGCGCAAGGTTCGGCGAGTCAGCCGAAATCCTCATATATCTCGCCTTCACGATCGGCACGTCAAGCACAAACTGCTCCGGCCACGCCTCGTAATACCTGGTTATCTCACTTTCAGTCACTGCCGTATCCAGCCGCTCGTTCACATATTTCTGCTCATACTTGTATTTCAGGAGTGAACGCCTGTACTCCTCCAGCTCACGTGTGACATCCTTGTCCTCTTTCGAAAGATGCGACTCCGCAACATCGAGGAAGACCACATCGGAGGCCCACGCATTTATGTACTGGAGAGCCAGGGACATGCTGTCCTCCGGGGATGCCGACTCAGGGATCACCTTGTCAAGTTCACTCTTGTACAGATAATACCTGCCGACCTTGGCCACCACCTGGTCATCGTGCACCAGAGATGAAATCGCCCTGCATGACATACAAGCCAGCAAGACGATTCCCACCGATACGGCTATTTCAGCGACCCTGCGCATCCTGACGCGGGTTACCTGGAGTAGTTAGGCGACTCTCTCGTAATGGTCACATCGTGCGGATGGCTTTCGAGATATCCGGCCTGCGTGATACGTACGAATCTCGCCGAACGGAGAGACTCTATGTCCTTGGCGCCGCAGTACCCCATTCCTGCACGGAGGCCTCCGACGAGCTGATAAACCACCTCTGAAAGAGTACCCTTGTAAGGCACCTGAGCCACGATACCCTCCGGCACGAGCTTCTTTATATCCTCTTCCATGTCCTGGAAGTACCTGTCCTTGGAGCCCTGCTGCATGGCTTCGAGTGAGCCCATGCCCCTGTATGACTTGAATTTCCTTCCGTTAAGGATAATGGTCTCGCCCGGAGACTCCTCCACACCTGCGAACAGGGATCCTGCCATGATGGTGCTCGCTCCTGCCGCAAGGGCCTTCACTATGTCTCCCGAATACCTGATTCCCCCATCGGCAATCACAGGTATTCCGGTACCTTTCAGGGCATCTGAAGCCATCATGACAGCCGAGAGCTGAGGCATACCCACTCCTGCAATCACACGTGTGGTGCAGATGGACCCCGGTCCGATACCGACCTTCACAGCCTTTACTCCAGCATCGGCAAGAGCCTTTGCAGCTTCGCCCGTAGCCACATTACCGGCCACGATCTGTATGTCCGGCAGTGCCTCGCAGGCTTTCTTTATCACCTCAAGCACATAGACAGAATGACCGTGGGCGGTATCCACCACGACAGCATCAGCTCCTGCGCTTGTGAGCATTTCTATCCTTTCGATTGTATCTGACTTTACTCCTACCGCAGCGGCCACGAGAAGACGGCCTTTGGAATCCTTGGACGCGATAGGGTTGTCCTTGATCTTCATGAGGTCCTTGTAGGTGATAAGCCCGACCAGCTTGCCGTCGGCATCAACTACAGGAAGTTTCTCGAACTTGTACTGTCTGAGTATATTGGTCGCTTCCGCAAGGCCTATACCCTTAGGGGCTGTCACGAGGTTCTCCGATGTCATGACCTCGGACACCGGCAGTTTCATGTTGTCCTGGAAGCGGAGGTCACGGTTGGTGACTATACCTATAAGATAGTTGTTTGAATCCACTACCGGGATGCCGCCGATATGATGCTGGGCCATCATCCCGAGCGCATCTCCCACCGTAGCTTCCGGATGGATGGTGACCGGGTCATATATCATGCCGTTCTCGGCCCTCTTGACGCGACGCACCTGCCTCATCTGCTCTTCGATGGTCATATTCTTGTGTATCACTCCGATACCTCCTGCGCGGGCTATGGCAATGGCAAGCTCGGCCTCTGTCACAGTGTCCATCGCAGCCGATACGATCGGGGTATGGAGCCTTATGTCTGTAGTGAACTTCGTGCTGACATCCACTGTCCGGGGAAGCACCTCGGAACGGGCAGGGATGAGCAATACGTCATCGAAGGTCAGCCCTTCGGGAATCTGAGAATTAACAAAAGTCTGCATCGCAAATAATTTTGCACGCAAATATAAGAATAATTGGATTATCTACCCAAAATTATTATTTTTAATTGCGTCATTGGTGTCTGCGGCGACTATCCCGGCAAGGCGGCCCTGCCAGGTGAGACGTTCCTCGAGACGCGCATCGAGAAGGCGGAGCAGCTCCACATTGCGGATAAGGCCCCAGGGGGTCTCGTTCACGAAACGCGGGGGGACCTCGCCGGCGAAACGCTCGATATAAAGGTCAGGGCGCAGGCGCTCGAGCATGTCCACGAAAAAGTCTATGTATCCCTCCAGGGAGAAATTCACGAAATCCTCCGGGCAGGATGCATATTCCTTCTCCATGCGGGTTCCTCTGACAATCTGGAGCTGATGGAACTTCACCGAGCGCAGAGGCAGGGCGTTTATCATGTCCGCCTCCTCCAGCATCATCTCCCTGGTCTCGCCCGGCAGGCCGAGGATGAAATGCGCCCCGGTACCGATGCCCCGCTCCGCTGTCATGGTCACGGCCCTGCGGGCACAGGCGAAACCGTGTCCCCGGTTTATACGGACAAGGGTGCTGTCATAGCAGGACTCTATGCCATATTCAACGATGACTATCGGGGCCTTGCGCACCACACCACCCACCTCGCGGCTCCACCCCGGCATGGCGCTGCCCTCAGCCAGGGAGGCCAGCCAGTCAAGTTTGGCCTCATCAACACAGTCAGGCCTGGTTCCTATCACTATACCGGCCACCCGTGGATGGGAAAGGGCTTCAAGATAAAGTTCACGCAAACGCCCCAGCGGAGCGTATGTATTGGAAAAAGACTGGAAATAGGCAAGATAATGAGATGCATTGCGATATCTCACCTTATGGAAACCTATCCCCTCATCTATCTGGTCATGGATGGGCTTCCCGGCAGAACTGTAGGCAGGGTGGAATGCGGCGTTGTCACAGTATGTGCAGCCTCCGCGTCCAACGGTACCGTCCCTGTTAGGACAAGTGAAGCCTGCATCGATGACTATCTTCTGCAGGCGTTCACCGTATGTCTTCCGGAAATATCCCACGAAGGAGCTGTATCTCTTGCCTTCCGGAAAATCGAACATGTTTCTACTCCCGGATGCCGTCAGGCATTCTCTTTAAGATGGCACTCCCATTTCCATGCAGACTCGAGAGTCTGGTCGATGGTTCGTTCCGCCTTCCAGCCGAGCTTCTTCTCGGCAAGCGTAGGGTCAGCCCAGATAGCCGTAACGTCTCCGGCACGGCGCGGAGCGAACTTGTAGTTGAGCTTCAGGCCGTTCACCTTCTCGAAGGTCGTAACGAGTTCAAGGACAGACACAGGACGTCCCGTACCGACGTTGTATATTTCATAGTCGGCCTCCATCTTCCCGTCGAGCATCCTTGCCACTGCAGCCACATGGGCCTTGGCAAGATCCACAATGTCGATGTAGTCTCTCAGGCATGTGCCGTCCGGGGTAGGATAGTCGTTGCCGAAGATGCTCAGGCACTCGCGCTTTCCTGCAGCGGTCTGGGTAATGTAAGGCACAAGGTTGTTCGGAACCCCGCGCGGAAGCTCCCCGATAAGGGCTGAAGGATGGGCTCCGATAGGGTTGAAATATCTGAGCGCTATACCTTTGACAGGCCCCTGGCGGTTCAGTCCCGGCATCACTTCAGTGCCGTATGCAGCAGTGGCCTTTACCGTGTCGCGGAGGATATCCTCGCATATCTGCTTTGTGTTCCCGTATGGTGAAGTGGCAGGCTGGCGTTCGGACTGCTCGGTGACAGGCAGCTTGTCCGTCTCGCCATATACAGTGGCGGAAGAAGAGAAGAGGACATTGCACCCGCCGTGCTCCTTGGCCGCATCAAGGATGTTGAGGAAAGAGCCGAGGTTGTTCTTGTAATACTTGACAGGCTCCGCAACTGACTCGCCCACAGCCTTGTACGCAGCAAAATGGATAACTGCGTCGATACAGAATTCGGAGAAGAGCTTCTTCACGGACTCATAGTCGCAGCAGTCGATCTTCTCGAACGGGATGTCATTCCGTCCGGTAATCTTCTTGACGCCCTCAAAGCAGGTAAGGTCGCAGTTGGACATATTGTCCGCCACGACAACCTCATAACCGGCCTGGATAAGCTCCACAGTGACATGGCTGCCGATATAGCCGGCTCCGCCTGAGACCAAAACACGTTTTGCCATAACTCAAAAAATATTTATAATTGTAATCTTAATTTTCACATTATCTGCAAACCAGACAAAGTTAATAAAAAAACGTGAATCCGATGAATTTAATTACACCGCATTACCTCTGCATCCTCATTGCCTCCGCAAGCATTTCCGCGGCAGGCTCCCGGGAGATGCATGCCAGCGGCCGGGACGGAAATCCGCAGACACAGGCGCAGGAATACCTGATGAACACAGAAAGCCAGGAATGGTTCAGCGGGGCCACAGCCGCCGTCCTTGCCGTAAAGGTGTCAGGGGACACGGTAGCCTGCCTCAACAGCCAGAAGATGCTCATTCCGGCATCTACCATGAAAAGCATAACAACCGGGCTGGCCATGCACGCACTCGGGCCGGACTACCGTTTTGAGACCAGGATAGGATACTCGGGAGAGATTTCGTCAGGGACCCTGCACGGGGACCTTTACATAATGGGAGGAGGCGACCCCACCCTGGGATCGGGCAACAGGATTGCGGAAACGGCTGAAAAGACCTTCGCCAGGTGGAAGGCCATGCTCGACAAGGCCGGGATATCCAGGATAGAAGGCAGGATCATCGGGGACGGCAGGTTCTTCGACGACGCGGCCGAAATAGACTCCTGGCAGTGGAACGACATCGGGACCTACTACGGGACAGGAGTCAGCGGCCTTTCTTTCTACGAGAACAGGCAGAATATCACCTTCACGCCTTCGGACACCCCAGGCAAACCGATGGAAGCCAGCGTAGGATACCCTCAGACCCCATGGATGGAATACAGGTTCAGCTGCACCACAGGCAAGCCCGGGACAGGAAACACCCTGTACCTTTTCACTTCCCCGTTCGCCCCGGTAGGCGAGATGAGAGGGACACTTGCCATAGACAGGGGGCCACGCACGGAACAGGTAAGCAACAAGTTCCCGGCATATACCTGTGCATGGCACTTCATGGAATACCTCTCGGGAGCCGGGATAAGATGCACCGGAGGGGCCGCCGATCTCGGACATGTATTCGGGGTACCGGCCGGAGAGGCAGTCCCGCAGGACAGCCTCACGGTACTCGGCTCCACATTTTCCCCGGAGCTGTCAGCCATCGTTTCAGAGACAAACCATGAAAGCAACAACATGTACGCTGAAACCATATTCAAGACCCTCGGGAGAGAATACTGCGGGGAAGGCAGCTACGGGGCCGCGCATGTGGCCTTCAGCAGCCTGTTGAAAGAGATCGGGGCAGAGACATCTGGATGCAGGGCCGAGGACGGGAGCGGACTCTCGAGGATGAACAGCATATCCCCGGAGTTCATGTGCAGCTTCCTGACAGCCATGATGGACTCGCCGTCGTTCGGCCTCTACGCAGAGAGCCTCCCTCAGCCGGGAGGGCCGGGTACACTGCTCTACGTGATGCGCCGGTATCCGTCCGACGTGAAGGCGAGGATAAGGATGAAAAGCGGTTCGATGACAGGAGTACAGTGCTACTGCGGATACGTCATCCCGTCAGAGGGGAGCCGGGAAGAGACCATAGTGTTCTCGGTGATGGTGAACGGGTACTACGGAAAACCAGCCTGTCTCAGATCTTTTCTGGACAGGCTGGTATATCTGGTAGCCCAGGCCAATTAGACAGGGATGCTCCGGTTCACGTTCTTGTATCCTGCAGATGCGTAATAGAGGATATAGGCAAGACACAGGAATATGAGCCACAATGAGTTGAGGAACCCGAGCCAGTCGGCGAGAAGTCCCTGCAGTATTGGAATCACACCTCCGCCGCAGACCATGAGCATGAAGAATCCGGATGCCTCCATGGTGTATTTCCCGAGTCCGTCAACGGCAAGGTTGAAGATGGAGCCCCACATCACGGAAGTGAAAAGTCCGCACAATATCAGGAAGAGCACGTTTACAGGAATGTCAGTACCGTAGCGTCCGAACACGAACTCTATCTTGGACGGAGTAAATATAGTCATGAGTATCAGGGCCATAGCTCCGAAAGCCGCAAATGAGAGCATGTCCCGGCTTGCGAACCTCGCTCCGTAATACCCTCCTATTGCACGGCCGATGAACATGCACAGCCAGTACGCGCTGACTATGATCCCCGCAGTGAGCGGATGGATGCCCATGTCATGGATAAGGTATATGTTCGCGGAATTGGCTATGCTTATCTCGACCCCGACATAGAGGAACACTGCCACTGCGCCAAGCTTGAAATGCCTGAAAGAAAGATAGCTGGTAGTGCCCCTGAGCGGGATAAGGCGCGGGCGTTCGGCAGTGTCGCGCTCAGGTTCCGGAATCTTCGTGAAGAAGATTATCACGAAAGATATGAGGAAGATGGCCATAATGGCCAGGAATACAGGGTCCGCATCCTTTATCGTATGGCTTGCATGCTGTCCCATCAGCGCCCCGACGACAAACGGGATCACCGTGGCTGCCAGAGAGTTGAATGCACCGCCTATCTGGATGAGCTGGTTACCTCTGTTGCCGCCGCCTCCGATAGAGTTGAGCATCGGGTTCACCACTGCATTGAGCATGCACATTGCAAAGCCGGCCACAAATGCCCCGAGAAGGTATATCCAGAAATTTGCAGCCAATCCGGAAATATAGAGGATACCTATGCCTGTGAATCCTATCCCCGTGGCAATGAGGGAAGACACCTTGTATCCGTATTTCCTGAGGAAATAACCCGCCGGCAGACCCATGAGGGCGTATGCCATGAAGTTGACGAAGTTGCCGAGCTGCGACCCGCCGTTGCTAAGCCCGAACTGGAATTTGACTATCACCCCGAGCGGATTCTGAAGGCCTGTGACGAATGCTATCATGAAAAAAAGGATGAACATGATAACAATCGCAGGAATATATTTTCTTCTTCCCATCATGTTACAGTTTAAGTTTATAATAAGATACGACGTTAATCTTCAAAGGTATAAAAAAATCCTGTCAAAGCATAACGCCTTGACAGGATTTTTTACTCATTCCGGGACAGCCTCCGGGACTGCATGCAGTCATCCCGGGCCGGCAGACCCTCATCCTCCTAAAGCTCCCATGCAAGGGCGGAAGCACCGAGGATGGCCGCATCGGACTCCTTCAGCTGGGAGAAGACTATCTTTATCTTGTTTTTCCACAGAGGGAGAAGGTTGGCGTTCATTGAGTCCATTATAGGCTGGTAGAGATACTCTTTCGCCCTGGCAAGGCCTCCGAAAAGCACAATCGCCTCAGGGGCGCTGAAGGCCACAAAGTCCGCGAAGGACTGTCCGAGGATCTTTCCTGTGAACTCGAAAATCTTGAGAGCAAGCCTGTCACCATCCTTGGCAGCATCGTAAACATCTTTTGAAGTGATGTTGTCCAGGCTGCGCAGAGAGGACGGCTCATCGCTCATTTCCAGCCATTCACGGGCAGTGCGGGCCACGCCTGTGGCAGATGTATAGGTTTCGAGACATCCTGTCTTCCCGCAGTTGCACAGACGGCCGTTGTTCCTTACGGCACATGTGTGGCCGAGTTCTCCGGCAAAGCCGTCATGGCCATACACCACCTCGCCGTTGATGACTATGCCGCTTCCGACTCCGGTCCCGAGGGTGATCATTATAAAGTTCTTCATGCCTCTGGCAGCCCCGTAGGTCATCTCTCCGACAGCGGCGGCATTGGCATCGTTGGTGAGAGCGACAGGAAGCCCGTTGGTCTTCTGCGACAGCAGGCGTGCAAACTCGATGGTCCTGTTGCCTCCCCATACGATGTTCACCGCGCACTCGATATTGCCTGTATAATAGTTGGCATTCGGAGCGCCGACACCTATGCCTCTGATCTTCCCTTCGGAATCCGACTCGGTGATGATCTTGTCCAGGGCGGCTGCAAGCTCGTCTATATAAAGATTGACATCATCATAGGTATCCGTGCGGATTACTGTCTGGGCCAGTACCTGGCCCCTTGTGTCCACAATCCCCATCTTGGTGGTCTGTCCTCCGATGTCGATACCTACGACATAAGGTTTTTCTACTGTATTCATTATCTTGACATTTTGACAATCTGTTCTTTCCTAAAAGACCGGGCACACTATTTCGCTGCCTTTCCGGACGGTTTTGAAAGGAAGAGGGCGAAAAGGAGGAGATAAGCAAGAGCCACTACAAGTACCCAGTAGCTGTCGATATATCCGAACCCGTCTGCCACTGCACCCTGGATAAGAGGCAGGATGCCGCCGCCGCATACCATCACCATGAAAAGTCCGGATGCGATGGAAGTGTATTTCCCGAGTCCCTCTACCGCGAGGTTGAATATCGAGCCCCACATCACTGATGTGCAAAGTCCGCAGAGCACAAAGAAGACCACTCCCAGAGGGATGTCAACAAGGCTGAACGAAAGGTCAGAGCTGATAGCAGGGAACTTGACCAGAGTATCCGGCAGGAACATGCCTATAAGGATGAAAATCATGGCAAGTGAACTTACCACCGTCATCATGGCCTTGCTGGAGACCTTTCCTCCGACAGCGCCTCCGATAAGACGTCCGCAGAGCATCAGGAGCCAGTACATACCTACCACGGTACCTGCCACACCGGCTGACATGCCTATTTCAGATGATGTCATGTAAAGGTTCGCTATATTCGGTATCCCGACTTCTATACCCACATAAAGGAAAATGGCTATGACTCCGAAAACGAGATTCTTGTGTGAAAGGGCGCCCTGAATGCTGGCCATCGTGCCCTCGCTCTTCTCCTTGGAAGCCCTGGCTGCCTCGAGCTCAGGCTCCGGAATCTTGGAGAACACTATGATTATGAATGCGAGTGCGAAGATACCCATCGCTATGAAAAGGGCAGGGTTGGCATCGCTGATAGCTGTCTGGGAAGTCACCTCTCCGATGAGGTAGCCCACCAGTACAGGGCAGATGGTGGCTGCAAGTGAATTGAGGGAGCCGCCGAACTGGATGAGCTGGTTACCCTTGTTTCCGCCGCCGCCCAGGGTGTTGAGCATCGGGTTGACAACAGTGTTGAGCATGCACATGGAGAATCCTGAGACGAAAGCGCCGATAAGATAGACCGCAAAGCTCTCTGAGACTCCGGAAAGGAACGATATGCCCACCCCGATGAAGCCTACGGCAACAGCCGCGAGGGAAGTCACCTTATAACCGTATTTCTTGAGGATAAAGCCGGCAGGAAGCCCCATGAATGCGTATGCTATGAAGTTTGCCAGGTTGCCGAGCTGGGACATTGCGTTCGTTGCACCGAACTGTGACTTGACTATGACACCCATAGGGTTCTGGAGTCCTGTGACAAAAGAAATCATCGCGAAGAGGAAGAACATTATCGCGATGGCCAGGACATTGCTGTTTTTTTTAGCCATTTTCTAATGATTTATGTTAATAATTATTATGGTCATTGTCAAAAATCGAACAAAGATAGTAATTTATTCCAAATAACCGCACCCAACAAACCGTCTTGAAATCATTAAAAATTACTTTCGGGGAGCTTTCTGTTCTGATTTACCGGGCTTTACCTGTCAGGAAACGCTGCCTTCCTTTTAACAAAAACCATAAAAAACACCTGGAAAAACCATAAAAGAATTTTTGAAAAAAATCAAACAGCTTCTAAATCATCCTGACCTCCTCCTCGAAGCGGGAGCGGTCTCCTTTCGCCTTGTTCTTGATCTTGGCCCTGTAATTATATATGGTATTGGAAGAATAATGCAGAAGCGAGGCTATCTTGCTGGAATCGGTGATCCCGAGTTTGATAAGCGCGAACACCCTGAGTTCAGGAGTCAGGGAATCCCCGCTTCTGGTCACAATGGCCTCCCCGTCCGAAAGCAGGGTGTTGAACTTGTCCACAAAATCAGGATAAAGGTTCAGGAACGTCCTGTCAAACATCTTGTTGAATTCGTTGATATCATTGTCGATAGGGGGAAGTGCCTCTATCTCGGAGACAAGCTCCTTCGAGTTGCCCATGCGGATGTATTTCAGGACGTGGTTCTTGTACTGCCTTGTAGTGTTTATGTTCTCAGAAAGGATGCTGAGAAACAGGGTTATGTATTCCTGCTTGATCTTGTCGGATTCCAGAATCTTTGAATTGAGGTCGGACAGCTTCCTGTTGGCCTCCAGAAGGTCCGCGTTCTGGTTCTCGATTTCCCTGTACGAAGACTGGAGAGCCTGTCTCGTGCTGACAAGCACCCTCTGTCTCTTGTAGATGAAAACAATGGTCATGGCCAGGAACAGAAGGAGGACGACCATGGCAGAGAACATCATGTACATGGTGTGCCGCCAGCTGGTGTTCTTCTCCTGGTATGCCTTGCCTATCTCCGGGAAGAAATTCGCGATCTGCCATGGTCTGAGCTTGCCTCCGAAGGATATGGCATCAGGCATACAATGGTCCGCCGTGTAAGAGAAAGCCCGGTCTATGTCTCCCATCGAGAAAAGGTCCTGGGCCAGGAAATTCAGCGAGGCATAGTCCTTCGTGGCGCACATCACATCCGTACAGGCTGACCTGATGAGCCATATCAGCTTTTCCTCCTCCATATCCTTCCCGAGACAGTCCTGGTAATGATAGCAGGCCACGGCGTACTCATGGCTTCCTTCTTCCGAAAGGCTGACCAGGTCAGATGCGTATCCAAGCGCATCCTCATGCTGGCCATACTGGAGGCTTTCCTCCATCTTCAGCATGCACCACTCGAAAGTGTCAGGCTGGACCATCCGCAGGAGCTGGTCCCGGTAGAATGTCCTCAGACTGTCCTGTTCCCTGATTATCACCGGGTCGGTGGCATAGGCCAGAAGCTCTCCTGCCAGACTGTGCATTGCGGCGGTGTATGCATGCCGTATGGATGACGGGACCTCCTCCCCGTCTATGCTGAGCAAAATGCTTTGGGCTTCAAGATGGTAGCCGGCTATGGTGTATTCCTCAGCCGTGGCTATCTCCGTCTCCAGCAATCTGGCACGGTCGCCTGTCGCGGAAGCAATCTCCCTGCATCTGGCCAGATAGGCCAGGGTCGAATCCACACTGTAAGACCTGAACTCCCAGGCGATACGCCGGCATATGTCATAAGTGCGGTACGGGCTGTCCTGCCCTTCAAGCATGCTTTTCAGCATGCCGATCCTGTCAAGCAGGTACTGGTCATATATGGACTTCTGCGCCAGGACGGCATCAAGACGCCTGAGTTCATCAGAATAGTCCCTGCCTTTTGCCGTGGCAGTCATGAAAAGACAGCACAGCAAGGCAAGGACCGTATGCAATTTGGATGACAAGTTCACTGGCACGTCTTTTACTCGAGTTCAAATGTGACCTTGCCCCTGACATCGTCTGACGCGGCTGCGATGTATATGTCGAACTTGCCTGGCTCGGCCACCCATTCATGCCTGTCCGGGTCAAAGAAGCTAAGGTCGTCCGTCCCGACAGTGAATGAGACCGTCCTGCTTTCCCCCGGAGCAAGACGGATCTTCTCGAACCCCTTCAGCTCCTTAAGAGGCCGCGGAAGGGATGATTTGCGGTCCCCGACATACATCTGAACAACCTCCTGGCCTTCACGTGTGCCGGTATTGGTCACCACCACACTCACAGTCACAGACCCGTCCCGGCTCATGAGAGTCTTGTCCAGCACAGGTTCCCCGTACTCGAACGTAGTATAGCTGAGACCGTGACCGAAGGCGAACAGAGGCCTGGTCTTCTTCTGCAGGTCTGTCCAGCGGTACCCCACGTAAATGCCGTCCTTGTACTCTATGTCCACGGTATCCCTGGACGGCACCCCTGTATATTCGCCGAATATATGCGCAGGCACATCCTCAAGCCGTGCAGGGAAAGTGAAAGGCAGTTTCCCTGAAGGGTTCACATCCCCGGAAAGCACATCCGCTATGGCGTGTCCCGCCTCGGAGCCGATATACCACGCCTGCACTATGGCAGGGACATCGGACACCCATGGCATGGACACCGCGTTCCCGGATATATTGACCACCACAAGCCTGTCATTCACTGCCGCAAGGGCCTCGATCACCTTGTCCTGACCGTAAGGCAACCCGAGCGAAACCCTGTCCGAGTCCTCGCAGTCCTGATGCGCGCTCTTGTTCAGGCCTCCGACAAAAATCACGTAATCAGCATCCCTGGCCTGCTCCACGGCATCGGCTATAAGCTGGTCCGCAGAACGGCTTTCACTCAGGTCCTGGCCGGTAGTGACGCCGTTGTACTCTCCTGTCACATCCCCGACATACCCTCTTTCGTACACCACACTGACACCTTCACCGGCACGCTCGCGTATCCCCTCAAGAGGAGAGATCTCCCTCTGCACTTTCAGCGAAGAGCTCCCTCCACCGACTGTCATCATCTTGACCGCGTTCTCCCCGACAACAAGGATCTTGCGCGCATGGTCCATGTCCACAGGGAGCACGCCGCCATCATTTTTCAGGAGGACAATGCCCTCGCCGCCGATCCTCCGGGCTGCAGCATAATGAGCCTCGGAGCACATGCTCCCCAGCGGGCGGTTGCGGTCCATGACAGTGCGGTACATCAGCCTTAGCACACGGCGCACCTTCTCGTCAAGCTCCTCCGTGCCCACTTCCCCGCTACGTATCCTTTCGAGATACGGATACGCGAGGTAGTAGCTGTCGTATGCGTTCCTGTACCCGCCTTTCAGGCCGTCAGTCCAGCTGCCGAACTCCATGTCCAGACCGTCATGTATGGCCTGGTCCGTGTCATGTGTGCCGCCCCAGTCCGACACCACCACACCGTCAAAGCCCCATTCACCGCGCAGGATGTCATTCAGGGTGTGTGCATTGTGGCAGCAGTGGCGGTCTTTATAAAGGTTGTACGACCCCATTATGGCCCATGTGCCGCCTTCCTGGACAGCAGCCTTGAAGGCCGGCAGGTAAATCTCGTAAAGGGTACGGTCATCCACGATGACATTGGTGTTGTGCCTGTTGGTCTCGTGGTTGTTCAGGGCAAAATGCTTTACGCATGTGGCCACACCGTTTGACTGGACGCCACGGATATATGGCACCACCATACGTGCCGACAGGTATGGATCCTCTCCCATGTATTCGAAATTGCGCCCGTTAAGCGGAGTCCTGTAGATGTTGACACCGGGACCGAGCACCATGTCCTTCTTCCTGTAGCGGGCCTCTTCCCCGAGGCTTTTACCGTAAAGGGCAGCCATTTCCTCGTCCCATGTGGCGGCGAGGCAGGTCAGGGCCGGGAAAGCCACGCAGGAGTCGTTGGTCCATCCGGCCTGGTCCCACTCGTCCCACAGTACTTCAGGCCTGATACCGTGAGGCCCGTCAGTCGTCCATATCTCAGGAATCCCGAGCCTGGCGACACCGGGAGAACTGAATTTGGAACGGGCATGTATCACCGCTATCTTCTCTTCAAGCGTCATACGGCCCAGGGCATCCTCGATACGCTCCCCGACGGGCCTCGTCTCATCGAGATACACCGGAGTCTGCGCCATGGCGGGGGCCGCCGCAAGCACCAGAGAGACAATTATATAAACATATTTCATCATTTCGTTGTTTTCAAGATGCAAATGTAATGAATCCCGAGAAAAAAGTCTAAAGTTTTTCAAATATGACTTTCTCCGTCCCTGTAAAGGTCTCCCCGTCAAGAGTACCGTCAGAGAGGTCAATCGTAAGCCGGTACGTGGCCCCTTCTTCCAGGGATGACGCTTCGATGTTGGAACTTGACATGGTCAGCAATTCTGCCGCGTTGCCGCTGAATTCCACCTGGTCAGCATTGAGTTCACCGTGATTGTACCCGTTATAGAAGAAATACTTGCAGGAGACATAGTCATAACGGAAACGGCCTCCCATTGTGGTCCCGTCCGTTTCGCCGACAGCCGTGCCCGTGAACTGGAACACCATCGGGCTGACCTCCGCCATACAGAAATTGGAGCCCTGGTCCCAGCCGAACTGGCTTGTCATGACCGGGTTGGCCACACCCCAGCCCATGAGCCAGAGAGCACCGTCAGCCAATGTGGCGTCCGAACCGTCCTCATTGACCTTTGTGAATGACACATACTTGCTGTCTGTATAAAGGTCAATCCTGTAGCGGCCGTCCGTGGCGGCGAAACTCAGGGCGCTGCTTCCGAGCGAGAGATAGTCCGGATCCAGGTAATATGAAAGCATGTCACTCATCTCAAGGCCTGTCACGGAAAGGGTCGAGTTCTGCGTAAGGTCCATAGTCGCAGTATAGTGGTCTGCGGTGACCATCTCGAGAGTCTGCCCGTTTATGGCTATCTCCTGGGCCGGAATCTCCTGCTCGCCGTCTTTCACGACCGAAAGCACGGCACCGCTCATGACCATATTGTCCCCGCTGTTGTCCACAGTGGTGTTTGTCAGATCCACAGTGAACCTGTAGACGCCTCCTGCCTCGAGGGTCACCCCGTCTGCGAGATGGATATTGCCGTCTGACTCGCCTATGGTTATAAGCGGGCTGTCAGTGGTGATGGTGCCTCCGCCGAACTCCCCGCCCCATGTCTTCTGGTGGAAGAACTTGAAGTCAATGTCGGATGTAGTCAGCTGCACACCCGCCACAAGGTTGATCTGGTGTACTCCAGGCTCTATCTGCGCGAGGCAGAGCCCTCCGTTCTCCGGATTCCATGAAGCCCCCTGGGAGATGGTAGGTTTGCCGACACATGTGCTTCCGATGAGCCATACCGCACCGGTGCCGTCCTCGTTGAGCGTGGCAAGCTCGGTGCTGCTCTTCATGGCCTCGAACTTGAAGAACTTGTTGGCCATGTCCATGGTAATCTTGTACATGCCGTCCACCGGAAGGAACCTGAATGTCCCGCTTTCGCTTGTCATCTCGATGAAGTCCGGGTCGATGGTCCAGTCAGAGAAACTCTCAGAATACCCGCTCACCTGGAACTCTCCGTCCTGGGTGAGGTTCACCACAGCCTCGTAATTGCCGTCATCAGTCATGGAAGCCTCGGTGCCGGCTATTTCAATGGTCACGAACGGAGACGCCTCGAAAGTGAGGGTATTGAATGTGATGGTGTATCCTGAGGCGCTGTAGGAGAAAGGAATCTCGGACTCCCCGTCAAGGGCGACCGCACCTGAACTCCATCCGAAATGCAGGACATTCTCTGTCCCGGGCACCGCAGGCGACTCTATGACAGCATTGCACTGTGCCGGGAAACTCCCTTCCACAGCGTATTCATAAGCGGTGCCGGTACTTTCCATCCGGTATTGCTGCCCATCGGAAGTGATAAGTGTAAGGTATTCGAATTCAGGCCTCGACACAGCCACAGCCACCGTATCTGCGGTGATTGCCTGCCCTACGTTCTGGGCCTCGAACACCAGGGATGCATTGCCGTTCGGGATGTTTGCCAGGAACGGTACTTCGAGCACACCTTCATAAGTGCCGTCCGTCCTGGTCCTGATGGTGGTGTCACTGACCATATCCTGGTCAAAGTACAGCTTGGCCTTCAAGGTTGACAGGTCGAAGTCATCATCGTTTATATCCACAGAGAAAGAGAGGGAACCTCCCATGTAGGCCGATTCGCTGAAGGAGGATACAGTCAGGTCAGGACCTTTTTCAGCGAACTTGTATTCAAACTCCTGCTTGCAGGAGACAGCCAGCGCAGCCCCCGCGAGAAGGAACATGGACATTTTCATTATCTTTTTCATTTCCAGTTTCTTTTTAATGATATTACTCCTGCCACAGCAAAGACACCAGGGACTTTGCCGGCACAACATAACGGACTGTGCGGGAACCGGTCGAGAACACGAGGCTCTGGTCTTCCGACGCTTTGCTGACTATGATCACACCTATGGACCCGTCAGGGTTGGCGAATGCCAGATAACTGATGCCTTCAGCCTCAAAACCTGATGTCCCGAGTCGTACGGCCCCCGGCCTTATCACACGGGAAGCATGGGCGATCTGATAGTAATGTGTCCTGTAATCCAGGGTCTTGTAATCCGAAGAGGATATGTCCACTGCACCGTAGCATGTCTTGCATGAACCGGATGCAGGGCTGTAAGGACCCTGGTTGTCGTCGAGCATGAGGTTCCAAAGGGTGACTCCCTTGCCCATACGGGAAAGCGTGCCTATGAAAATGCTCTCGAAGTCGTTCAGGAGACAGTCTTCGAAAGTATAGTTCCACTCCCCTATCGACGCCTCGGTGAAATATACTTCCTTGTCAGGGTACTCATATACTATCTGGTCCAGCTCGGAGACATCGCCCCCGTAGTTGTGCCAGGCCGAGCCGGCGACATACCTGGACGCGTCCTCATCTCCGAAAATATGGAGCGGATAGCCCTGCTGGCCGGAAACATCGTCATAGTTGTAGTTGTGGTCATAGGCCAGGATCTTGGTGTCAATGCCTGCAGCTTCGAATGCAGGTCCGAGACCTTGCGCTATGAAATCCCGCTCCTGCTGCCAGCCCATATACATGGACATGGAGTTTCCTCTGTTAAGAGGCTCGTTCTGGGGAGTGACAGCATAGATGTCGAACCCCTGTCCTTCCATGTACTGTATCCATTTCACGAAATACTGCGCATAGACCTGGTAGCAGTCCTCCCTGAGGGAAGCGCTTGTCCAGGATTCCGATTCCTTCATCCACAGCGGGGCGGACCACGGTGTCCCGATTATCTTCACATCAGGGTTTATCGCATAAATCTCCTTCAGCACCGGTATCAGATAACGGGTATCATCGTCATGAGGGGCGAAATTACTGAGAGGGTCGTCCTCAGGGCCTTCCGTATCACACCAAGTGAACTCAGTTCCCGTAGCGGGGAAATCAGATGCCCCGATGGAAATCCTGACAAGGCTTGACCCCACACCGTTCTCCATACTGAAGACATTCTCCAGGAAGGAGGTACGGTCCTCCTGGGACATCTGCATGAGATTGTATGCGGTAGCACCGGTTATGGCGGCACCGAAGCCGTCCACCGTCTGGTACCTGTCAGAGCTGTCGATATTCACGACATAAGGCGACATGCTGCCGGCCTGTCCGAAATCAAACCCCTCAGCCTCGAAAAGATGTCCCTTGTCAGCAGTGGTGACCCAGGCAATGACATCGCCCTGCACATCGGATGACCCTGTCCCGGGCTCCGTCCCCGAGCCGTTCTCGGGGGAGTTGCACGAAAAAAGGAGCGGTCCAGCCGCCAGAAAAGTCAGAATAAGTCTTGTTGCCATCATAATTTCAAATATCAATATCCAGGATTCTGCACAAGGCTCGGGTTGTTGTCCATCTCAGTAGTAGGTACCGGCATAAGGATGGTCTCGTCCGTGAGGGCATACCTTGTCTGCCAGTAGGAGTCCTCGAGAGGCATCGAGTCATGCACCTCCTTTGCCTTGTCGTGTCTCACCAGGTCAAAGAAACGGAAGCCTTCGAATGCAAGCTCGAGCCTGCGCTCGTGAAGGACAGCGTCGATCATGTCTTCCTGGCTGGAAAGCTCGTCTATCGGGTCGAGCTTCGCCCTCTCGCGCACAAGGTTCACATAATATGTGGCTCCGTTGCCGGCAGAGAAATTCCCAAGCATGGCAAGAGCTTCAGCATGCAGGAGGTATATCTCTCCCAGACGCATGAGGATAATGCTCGATGCGTTGGTAGGGCACTTGTGCATGAAAGCATAGTTGTCAGACGGATAGTAGTTGCTCCATGAGCACTGGTCCCACACTATGCTCGCGTTCATCCTCTCGGTGTCGCCCTCCGCCTCGTATGCGGCGATGAGGTCCCTTGAAGGGGTGATCCATTTAGCCCAGGTGAAGCTGTCGTCGGGGTTGTAGTAGTTGCGGTGGAACATCATCCACACCCAGTTGCCCTGGTCTTTTGTCCATGTCACCTCGAAGATAGACTCCGTGGTGTTCCTGTTCACGTCACTGTCGTCATAGGCCCACAGGTCACCGTAATTCTCGCAGAGACGGTACCCGAAATCCTCCACAGCCTGGCAGTATTCCGCCACTTTCTGCCAGTCCTGACGGGTCTTCTCGGCATATACCCTTGCCAGGAGCCCGTATGCGAACCCCTTTGAGAACTGGTTCTTGTCCCCCTCGTCTGCCACATTCGGCTCGGGGGCATACTGGCAGGCATACTCCAGATCCTCGATTATCTGGTCATAGACTTCCCCTATAGGCGTCCTGGACGGGAAATACTCGTCATACACCTCCTCGATGTTCTCTGCCGTGATGGCAGGAGGGATAGTGGTCACCATAGGGACATCGCCCCAGAGCTGTGTCATGAAGAAAAGGTTGTACGCTCTCCAGCACAGGGCCTCCGATTTCCACTCGTCGTGCTCGGTCTGTGTCATTGATGAATCATTCACGAGGATCGAGTCTATGTTGCAGATGATCTGGTTGGCATTGCTCACCTGCTCCATGAAATAGGACCAGTCCCTCACCACATTCTTGTTCTCTCCGTCCACGTTGTTGCTCTCGATGGCCGCGATCTCTCCCGTGCTCGGGGAACCGCAGTAGGCATTGTCAGCGCGGCACTCGGAATACACCAGCCAGTCCTGGTAGCCGGACTCCTGGATATTCTTCACATAACTGTTGTATATGGCATCGCGCAGTCCAAGCATGTCCGCCCTCGTGGAATACTGGGTCTCGGACTCCTCGTCCACCGAAACGTTCCCTTCATTGTATGAAGTGACCGGATACAGGTCCAGGTTGCAGGAGGACAGCAAAGCCAGATACGCTGCCGCAGAAATATATATCGTCTTTTTCATTTCAATCCAATTCACGTTGTTGTTAGAAATCTATATTGACTCCGAATGTAACGGTCTTCACATTAGGATAAGTACCCCAGTCTATACCCATGCTTGTGGCGCTGGTGTACTGGCTCATCTCCGGGTCATATCCGGAATAGTTGGTGAACGTTATCATGTTGTCAAGAGTGATATAAGGCTGGATCCTTGCAATATTGGCTCTTTTCAGCTTCGGGTGCTCGATGTTGTAGGAAAGGGTTATATTCTTGATTTTCAAGTATGACCCGTCCTCTACCCACCTGGTGGAGGCGCGCAGGTTGTCCAGTTCGCCGGCCTTAGGGATGTCCGTCACCTGGCCCGGGACCTTCCAGCGGCGGAGGACATCGGTTATCTGGTTGGCACCGTTGTACATGCCGACCATCTCTATCTTGGAGGCATTGTAGATGTCATTGCCCACGGACCCGGTAATCAGGAAACTGAGGCTGAGTCCCTTCCAGGAGATGGTGTTGGTCATTCCGAATGTGAAGTCAGGGTTGGCGTTGCCGATATACTGCTTGTCGCTCGAATTGATCTTCCCGTCACCGTTGAGATCCTCATACTGCATCATACCTGTCTCCGGATCCACGCCCAGGGCCTTGTATCCCCAGAACATGGAAAGAGGCTGGCCGGGCTCCATGCGCACTACATATTCGCTCAGGGCCTCGGAGGTCTGCGTATAGTAATATACCTGCTGCAGCTCGAGCTTCTCCAGGCGGTTGCGGTTCATGGAGATATTGAAGTCAGTAGTCCACCTCACACCTTTCCTGTCTATGTTCACGGAAGAAAGGGCGAACTCGAGACCCCAGTTGGACATCTCTCCTTCATTGCGGTAGATGTTCGGGTACGGGGAAGGGAGCGGGACACTCATCAGGAGGTCTTTGGTGTATTTGTAGTACCCGTCCATTGTGAATGACAGCTTGTTGTCAAGGACAGCGAAGTCGATTCCGATATTGGTCTGGGTGGTAGTCTCCCAGGTGAGGTCCTTGTTCCCTATATTTGACTTGGATCCCACGGTCGGTGTGGAGTTGGCATAATCCGACTGCGTCCAGTCATAATAGTTGGTGTTGTACTGCTGCACCCATGCGTAGTCGTCCAGGCCGGCCTGGTTGCCCGACTGTCCCCAGCCGGCACGGAGTTTCAGGTCACTGAGCCATGTCACATCCCTGAGCCAGGACTCCCCGGAAAGACGCCACGCAGCCGAGACTGACGGGAAGTACCCCCATTTGTGCCCCGGGGCGAGCTTGGAGGAACCGTCCGCACGGAAATTGGCGGTGATATAGTATCTGCTGTCGAAGTTGTATGACACTCGGGCGAGGTAGGACATTATGGCCCAGCGGGAGAATCCTTGTGACTGGCCCCTGAGCCCGCCTTTGTTTCCACCGTTCAGTCCCCAGATGGCGTTGTCGTAGTCCTGGGAGAAATAGCTCCTTGACCCGCTGAGGTTCTCCCATCTGGAAGTGGTGGCCGAAGTACCTCCCATGGCCTCGAAATTGTGGCGGCCGCCCCATGTGTTGCTGTATGTGAGGATATTGTCATATACCATCCTCATGTCGTCGCTCCTTGTAGAAGAAGCCTCGCCATGCTGTGTACGGCCATACGATGTACTGATAGGGTCGAGGAAAGAATACTCGTGCACCCACCTGCGGTCCATAGTCACGGTGGACTTGAAATTCAGGTTCTTGTGGAACTTGATGGTCGCATACCCGGTGAGAAGGAGCCTGTCTGTCTGGGTGTAGTTGTTCTCGGTCCTGGCCATGTTCTCGGCAGGAGTGGTGAGGTTGGCCCCGTAGAACTCGGTCCAGTAGTAGTCTGGATTCTCCTCGTCCCACACTTTGGCATACGTAGGGGTGTTTATGACAGAGAGCACGACTCCGGCACGGTTGGAGCCTGTCCCGGAAATGATGCCGTTGCTCTTGTAGGAGGAATAGGCCACATTGGCCCCGACGGAAATCCACTTGAAAAGGTCGGAATCCACACTGGCCTTCACGTTGTACCTCTTGTTGTACGCCACGTCTATCACACCTTTCTCGTCAGTGTACCCTCCGCCTATGTAGTAGCGGAGCTTATCGTTTCCGTTGGATACGGAAAGCTGGTAATTCTGGGTGATACCGGTGGAATAGGTCTCGTCAAACCAGTCGGTCTCGTCCTGGAGCCCGTCCGGAAGCGTCGCGCCCCCGATCTCGTCCATGAGGTCCTTGTACTGGGCCACATTGAGGACGTCGTAAGTCTTGGTGACATTCGAAAGGCCGACATATCCGCTGAAGCTGATCTGCGGCCCCTGGCTGATCTTTCCCTGTTTGGTAGTAATGAGCACTACGCCGTTCGCGGCCCTGGAGCCGTAGATCGCCGCAGAAGAGGCATCCTTCAGGATGGACATGCTCTCGATGTCATTCGGCGAAAGATATGCGATGGCATAGTTGCCTTCACCGACAGGCACGCCGTCCACCACGTAAAGGGGGTCATTGCTGGAAGCGATTGAAGACGCGCCCCTGATCCTTACTGTCATCCCCCCCCCAGGAAGTCCGCTTGTCTGCTGCACCTGCACTCCGGCCACTTTTCCCTGGATGAAGCCGGAAGCCTCGGACACCGGCCTGAGTGTCATGTCATCGGTGGAGACGACAGAGACCGCCGTGGTAAGGTCCTGTTTCTTCACGGTGCCGTAACCGATGGCGACGACCGCATCAAGAGCGATTGCCTCCTCGCTGCATGTCACATTGACCACTGCCCTGCCGCCTACAGGTTCGACAACAGTTTCGTAACCGAGAGAATTGAATTCAAGAGAAGCCTGAGGGCTTGATACAGTAATGGAATATTCTCCATTCTCGTCAGTGACCACACCATTCGCGGTGCCTTGCTCCTGCACCGCCATCCCGATGACCGGGAGTCCGTTCTGGTCTGTCACTGTACCTTTAACAGAATGCTGCTGCGCGAATACCGTCAGGCTCATCAACAGCAATGCAACGGTTAAAATTTTCCTCATACAGTTGATAGTTTTTTAGTGTTATCAAGTCTGCTGCGGGATGACACGGCCGCCATTGCACCGGCCAAGGCTGTACCTGGGACCAGGTCTTGTCCTGCAACAGAAACGAGTCCAAATTTACGGAAAGTACCTGTCCTGTCGGTCAGGGCGCCTGGACGACAAAGGCAACAAGTGGACAGAATGAGGCAGTCTGAAAATGTAAAATACTACACTTCAGACAATTACCAATCCGTCCCGATTCTCATAAAGTGGACTTAAAATAACGCCGCTCCGGCGAATTGCTTTTAATGCGGCATGGACATGAGGCTTTTATATGTTCAGAAGACTATGACTTTCTGTACTGGAGAGGGGTGAGCCCGGTCTTCTGCTTGAAGAACTTGTGGAAAGCGGAAGGGTTGGGAAAATTGAGGCGGGACACTATCTCCTTTATCGGTATGTCCGAATACCTGAGCATGTTCCTGGCCTCGAGGATGACGAAACCGTCGATCCAGTCAGGGGCGGACTTGCCTGAGGCAGTCTTGACAAGTTTCGACAGGTACTTCGGCGTGAGGCACAGCCTGTCGGCATAGAAAGCCATGCCGCGGTGCTCTGTGTGATACTCCGAGACAAGGTTCAGGAACTGGTCGAACACCGCCTTGCTGCGGTCGGACGGGGCAATATCTTTCCTCTGTCCTGCCGCCATCCTCCTCTCCATCATGCCACCCGCAAGATAGAATATAGACGAGAGGAGGGAAGACATGCTCTCGCGCTTGTACATGAAGTTGGACCCGAGCACGCCGGCCGCAAGGTCAAGATAGCGGCGGGCCATCTCCACCTCGTCCTTCTCCAGGATGAAGCACGGGTTCCCGAGCAGTATCATGCCCTTCTCGATGAGCTTGCCCATGTCCACCTTCAGCCCGCCCATGTATTCTTTCGACATGGCTACCACAACGAAATTCAGACATTCCTTCTGCGAGTCTTCCAGTTCGGAGACCCTGATGATGTTTCCGGGAAGGTTGATGAAAAGGGAGTTCTCCACCACATCGAACTCCGTCATGTTGATCGAGACCTTCATCCTGCCGGATATGCAGAAGAACGCGAGGAAGCCGTCAAAACGGCACGGGTGGCTGAGGATGTCGAGACATCTGTCATATCTGAGGTTAATGACGCAGAAGTCGTCCCCCATGCTCAGGCAGTCTGATACGGGGAACAGCTGGCGGAACCTGGCAAGGTCCAGGGTATGTGTACTGTCAAGTGTCATGTTTCTGTCAAATTAATCCGTCAGGACTGGATTACGGGGCCGGTGCCCGTGCATTTTTCCTGCCTGACAGGGTGCAAAATTAAAAAAATTCTACCTTTTGACAATTTTAAAGGCGAAAGAGAGTCTGTCCGGGAATCAGGAGGCAATCCTTTTGTATAAGCCTGCATCGCGTTAATGAAATTATTATTTTGACAATGGACACAATACGAACAATCATTCCGGCAGTACTTCTTCTCGCTGCCGCCATGACAGCAGGCGCACAACAGACAATGACCCTCCAGCAGTGCAGGGATTCGGCCATAGCCAGCAACAATGACCTGAAAATCGCACGCCAGGAGGTGGAAATCGCAGGATATGACAGGAAGATAGCCAGGGCGAACTATTTCCCGGACATCTCGGCATCAGCCGCATACATGTACAACAGCAGGAACCTCGACCTCCTTCCGGAAAGCACGTCCGAGGCACTTTCCGGCCTGGGCAGCACCATACAGGGCTCACTGGAATCCGGACTCGGCGAGCTCCTTTCAAACCCTGCGCTGGGCCAGATAATCCAGGAGAACCCGCAGCTCCTCCAGCTGCTCGGCAGCCTGTCCTCTATAGACATCTCAGGGCCGGTGAACCAGATCGGGGCGGAAATAGACAAGGCCTTCGAGCTCGACATCGAAAACATGTTCGCAGGTGCCGTATCTCTTCAGCAGCCCGTTTTCATGGGAGGGAAAATCGTGGCGGCGAACAAGATAGCCGCACTTGCCGAGGAACTTGCAAGGTCCAGGTACGATACCAGGCAGAAGGAGGTGGTCACCGAAGTGGACAAGGCATACTGGCAGATAGTCTCGATAGCCGGAAAGAAGAGGCTCGCGCAGGATTACGCTGACCTTCTGCACAGCATGCTGAGGGACACGGAGATAATGGTAGCCGAAGGCGTGGCCACCCAGGCTGACATCTTGTCAGTAAAGGTCAAGGCAAACGAAGCCGACCTCTTGCTGACCAAGGCCACGAACGGACTGGCACTGAGCAAGATGCTTCTGTGCAAGCTGTGCGGGCTCAGCCTCGACACAGACCTTAGGCTGGCAGACGAGCAGCTCGACAACGTGCCTGTGCCGCAGATCGGCCCCGCACCTGGAGAAGAGGAGATATTCAACGCCAGGCCGGAGATACGTAGCCTGGAGCTGGCATGCAGGATATATGACAGGAAAGTGGCTATGGCACGCGCAGACATGATGCCGAAGATAGCCCTGACAGCCAACTGGCTCGTCACCAACCCCAACCTGTACCGGGGCTACCAGAACAAGTTCGGAGGCATGTTCAATGTGGGCGTTGCTGTCAACATACCTATAATACACGGATGCGAGACGATGCAGAAGGTACGCAAGGCAAAGGCCGAGGCGGTACTGACAGGATACCGTCTCCAGGATGCCAGGGAGATGGTATCCCTGCAGGTGGCCCAGCTCCGGAAACGGGAAAGCGAAGCCCTGGAGAGATTCAGCATGACAGAAAGCAACCTGGACAGCGCCGAAGAAAACCTGAGGACAGCCACGGAAGGATACTCGGAAGGGGTGATCCCGGCCAACACCCTTCTGGCAGCACAGACCGCATGGATGAAGGCCCACTCCGAGCATATTGATGCGGGAGTCGAACTGCAGATAGTGGCAGGCGAACTCTCCGCCGCGGAAGGGAGACAGGACTACGGCGGCATCTGATTGAAAACGGCAATATACACCGGAAAGGTCCGTAAAAAAATTTTTGAGAAAAATTAATCAGTGTCAAAATCAAAAAATAAAGGACAATACAATGGAAAAAATCAAGAAAAGCTACAACCTGCTTATCGGGATAATCGCCCTGCTGTCCATAGTGGCAGTGGTGGCTCTTGCAGGATACATCGTGTCGAAGCCAAAGCCTGTCGTGATACAGGGTCAGGCGGAGGCCACGGAATACAGGGTCTCCGGGAAAGTGCCCGGAAGGATAGAGCAGTTCTTCGCGGAAGAGGGGGACATGGTGCACAAGGGCGACACCCTGGTGGAGATAGACAGCCCCGAGGTAAGGTCCAAACTGGCCCAGGCCATGGCGATGAAGTCTGCCGCCGAAGCCCAGAAGGAAAAGGCCCTGACAGGAGCCAGACAGGAGCAGATTGCAGCCGCATACGAGCTGTGGCAGCAGGCCCTGGCCGGAGAGGAAGTGATGAAAAAATCATTCGACAGGACCGGCAGGCTTTATGAGAAGAAGGTCATCAGCGAGCAGAAATACGATGAAGTCCAGGCACAGTACAAGGCAGCCAGAGCTACCTGCGCCGCCGCCAGGTCCCAGTACGACATGGCAGTGAACGGAGCCAGGAAAGAAGACAAGGAGACAGCGGAAGCTCTTGTGGACCAGGCATCGGCAGCACTGATGGAAGTAGAGTCCTATCTGGGTGAGCTTTACCTTGTCTCTCCTGCAGACGGGGTGATTTCGGCCAGATTCCCGAAAGCCGGCGAGCTTGTCGGACAAGGCTCCCCTGTGATGGCCGTGACCGACCTCAACGACGTGTGGTTCACCTTCAACATCAGAGAAGACATGCTGCACGGGCTCAAGACCGGGGATGAACTGACAGTGACGGTACCGGCCCTCGGGGACGCCCGGTACAGGACAAAGGTCAGCTACATCAGCGTCCTGGAATCCTACGCCACGTGGAGGGCATCCCTGGATACAGGAAGCTACGATGCCAAGACATTCGAAGTGAGGAGCGTCCCGGAAAGCCCTATAGAAGGGCTCAGACCCGGAATGACAGCAATAGTGGTCCGGAATGACTGATACTGCGCCATGGACTTCATTCATAAAGTGAAAGCAGCGGTGCTCCGTGAGCTCCGGCTCATGCGCCAGCGGCCCATATACCTGCTGGCCTCGGTCGGGGTCATGGCATTCTGCACAGTGTTCTTCCTGACCTTCCTGAAAGACGGGATGCCGGACGAGCTGCCCATCGGGGTGGTGGACAACGACAACTCCTCCCTTTCCCGCAACTTCATCAGGCAGCTCGATGCCACCCAGCTCGGCAGCACGGTCCGTTTCGGCTCGTACCGCCAGGCAAGGGAAGCCCTGCAGACAGGGAAGATAAACGCTTTCTGCGTGATCCCCGAGGGGATGTACGAAGATGTGCTCTCCGGCGGACAGCCTGTAATGACACTTTATGTCAATTCACTGTACTTTGTCGGAGGAGCGCTTGCCTACAAGGACCTCCTGACCATGGCCAACCTTTCATCAGGTGCAGTCCAGAGAGAAGTGCTCAGGGCCAAGGGGATGAACGACGAGGCCATCATGGGGCAGATACAGCCCGTGGTGATAGACGCGCACCAGATAGGGAATGTCACTACAGACTACGGGGTCTATCTGACCAATGTCCTGCTGCCGGGGATACTCGAGATGATAATAATCCTTGTCACCGTATATGCCCTCGGGTCCGAGCTCAAATACGGCACATCGCGCCACATGCTCGAGAAAGCCGGCGGGTCGATGTCCGCAGCCATGATAGGGAAGCTCATCCCATACACTGCGCTGTTCACCGTCATAGGAATAATATGCGACATCGTCCTGTACGACTGGGCGGGATTCCCGATGGCAGGCTCGATATGGAACATGTTTGCCGGGACATTCGTAATGGTGCTCGCATGCGAGGCTGTGGCATTCTTCATCATAGGCACCCTCCCGATACTGAGACTCGCAATAAGCATCTCGGCGCTGTACAGCGTGCTCGCCTTCTCACTGGCCGGGTTCACCTTCCCCGTAGAGGCCATGCCGCCTTTCATCCAGGGGCTTGCCGCTGCATTCCCCCTCAGGCACTACTACCTGATGTATGTCCAGGAGGCGATATTCGCGAGCGGGTTCAGCGGATGGTATCCGCAGATAATATACATGCTGCTGTTCCTTTTCCTCCCTGCCCTGACATACAAGAGGCTGCACAAGGCATACCGGCTGCAGAATTTCCCGAGAAAATGACAATGACATACTACAGAACATATCTATCAAGATGAAAAACCGCACATATACAGGGCAATGGCTCTCCGACTGGTACTCAACCTTCGTCCGGGAGCTCCGTCACATATTCAGCGACAGCGGGGTAATGGTAATATTCTTCCTCGCGGGACTCGCCTATCCGGTGCTATACGGGCTGATATACATGAACGGGACAGTGGACGACATGCCTATAGCAGTGGTGGACAGGTCGGGAAGCAGCGAAAGCCGGCAGTTCACCAGGGACCTGGACGCCACCAGGGAACTCCATGTGGCATATTCCTGCGCGGACATGCCACAGGCGGAAGACCTGCTGCAGAAGAGGAAGGTGAAAGGGATAGTGATGATTCCGGAAGAATACGGGGACAGGCTTGCCGAAATGAGGCAGGCTACGGTCTCCACCTATGCGGACATGAGCAGCTTCCTCTATTACAAGAACCTCACGATGGGAGCGAACCAGGTGATGCTCAAGGAGATGAGGGAAATACAGTCAGAAAGGTTCTCTGCCGCCGGATACACACCTGAGCAGGTCTCCAGACTCATACAGCCGATAAGGTACGAAGAGAACATGCCTTACAACAGGACGTTCTCCTACAGTATTTTCTTCCTGTCCGCCGTACTTCTGATAGTAATCCAGCAGACCATGTTCTACGGAGTGTCCATGCTGACAGGGACAATGCGGGAGGAAAACCGCAGCTTCGCGGTGCTGCCTGACCGTTTCAGGGGACGAGGCATCTCCAGGACCGTACTCGGAAGAGGTGCGGCATACTGGCTCATCTACATGGCCATCGGCACCTATGTCGCCGCCATCGTGCCACGGCTCTTCGGTCTGCCGCAGAACTGCAGCTTCGGAAGCATCTTCGTTCTGCTTCTGTTCTACGTCTCGGCATGCGTGGTGTTCAGCTTCACCTTCAGCTCCATCATCCGCAGGAGGGAGACAGTCTTCGTCCTGTTCCTGTTCATGTCGCCTGTCTGCCTGTTCCTTACCGGGTTCTCGTGGCCGGTGAGCAGTTTCCCGACATTCTGGAAGCTGTTCTCATATATCTTCCCGTCAACGTTTGCCTCACAGGCATTCATAAACATGAACACTGCCGGGGCATCGCTCTCCATGGCCGCCCCGCAGATAGTGGCCCTGACCATACAGATTGCGGTGTACTACTTGCTGTCATGCATTGCGGTCTTCGTGGAAAACCACATGCTCAAAAGCAGGACGGCACAGGCAAGGCAGAGTATATCATCCGGTATATGATGACAGAACCGGATGGTGTGTCATAATTGCAAACTGCCGCGTTATTTTCGGAATTCGGGCTGAGTCATTTACTCCAGTAAACTCCTGTCGCCCTCATCCTCAATGCCTTGCATTTTGCTAATTCTTAACGTCAGTTCGACGAATTTATGTTTAACATATTATATTAAAAATCAATATTTTATCATTTATGACCGGATTTCTTACAGAAATCCTGCCTGTCCACCCCCAGTCACCTGACGGTGACAGCCCCGGTGGGGCATGCGGCTCCGCTTCGCTGCGCCGGCACCT
>JADILZ010000044.1 GCA_017695065.1 Candidatus Cryptobacteroides excrementipullorum | reverse complement strand
AATTTAATTCATTAAATTACATCGAATTACCTATTAAGGAGCAGGCCTGTGGCCTGCGACAGGGCCCCCAGCGAGGGGGTGGATGGGGGTGGCGCCCCTTAACAAGGGGCTGTCACGAAGTGACTGGGGTTTAGACAGACAGGATTTCTGTTAACAGGGCCCATCAGGGCCGCACTGGAGCGTCAGCGAGGTTTCCGTCAGGGAAACCGAGGCAGTGAAGGTGCCGGCGCAGCGAAGCGGAGCCGCATGCCCCACCGGGGCTGTCACCGATAGGTGACTGGGGGTGGACAGACAGGATTTCTGTAAGAAATCCGGTCATAAATGATAAAATATTAATTTTTGGGATAATGCTGTTAAATATAAATTCGTCGAACTGACGTTAATGTAATCAAATTGTAACCGGATTTAACATTATTATATAAAAGTGTTAAAACCTTCTTCACTATGCCGGGGTATTTTTGCCAGCGGATAAAGTAGTGATGAAATATGGTTATAAGAAAGTTATTGGCCTGTATTGCCGCAACGGCAGCGTTGGCCATACTGCCGGGACGGCCGGCGAATGCGGAAAATGTCCCGTTGGGGAAAGACGGGATAAAAGGGGTGGTCACCGACATTGTCACCGGTGATGCACTCATTGGTGCGGGCATACTTGTGGACGGAACCTCGGAAGGTACCGTTACTGACCTTGACGGGTCCTACGCGCTTCCCCTCAGTGAAGGGAGTTATTCTCTGACAGTATCATATATCGGTTATACTTCATTGACATTCAATGTGGTGATAAATGCCGACGGGACAGGGACAATCCAGACTCCTGACGAGACATCCATAGCGGTAACGGAAGACGGGGTGATGATATACATGGCTCCGGACAGCGAGGCACTCGCCGATGCCGTGGTCACCGCGAGGAAGAACCTCGAGTCTCTCCAGGCTCTCCAGAATGAAAGGATACACTCTGGTTTTGCAATAGAGAACATGGGTGCCAAGGAGATGAGTATCAAGGGTATATCCAATGCCCAAGAGAGTGTGGCCAAACTTTCCGGAATCTCTATCGCAAGTGCGGGCCAGCTCATCGTGCGGGGCCTGGGTGACAGGTACAGCACCACCACGCTGAACGGGCTTCCCATAGCCTCCCCGAACCCTGACAACAAACTCATACCTCTGGACATATTCCCGGCCTCTACCATCCAGAACATAACTGTCAGCAAGGTCTATGAGGCAAGTTCCTTCGCGGATTATTCCGGGGCGCATGTGGACATAAGCACCAAGGAAGGAAAGAGCGAGGATTTCTTCAACGTGTCTTTTTCCACCGGGGGATATTTCCACACGCTCGGCAACGATTTCTACAGGATGGACGGGAAAAGCCTTTTCCTGACTCCGAGGCTTGACAAGACAGCCGAAAGCATACCGTACTCGGATTTCAGGGATTACTCCAGGTCCAGGGACATATTCCAGACCTCATTCCGCACATACAGGAAGACCGCTCTTCCGGACCTTGACGGCGGGATAGGGCTCGGACACAACTTCGATGTAGGCAGCCAGACTCTCAGCATCCTCGCATCCGCCAGCATCAAGACCGGTGACGAGACCATGACCGACGCCTTCTACAGGACATACGAGGCCAGCTCGGTGGGCAGCATGCAGAGTTCATACGACTATGACAGCTATACCCAGAAGATAGACATCGCGGCCCTTGTGGACATAGACTACACTCTGAGGGAACATGACAATATCGGTCTGACCGCCTTTTTCGCGAGGAATGCCAAGGACACGCACCTCGACAGAAGGGGATACGATTACCAGGAGTCATACGACCTGGTGGGGAGCAACCAGGTGACGCACATATACACTCTCCAGAACTACCAGCTCTCCGGACATCATGAATTCTCCGGGTGGCTGCTCGACTGGGGCGCATCATATACCATGACATCGAGCGACGAGCCGGACCGCAGGCAGGTGATGTTCCGCAGGGGAGAGGACGGGGTGCTCAGGTTCTTCGACCTCAACCAGCAGGAGACCCAGAGATATTTCGGAAGGCTCGGCGAGAACGAACTTGTGGCGGACATAAAGGCCACATATAACTTCAACGACGAGGACAGGATCCGTTTCGGGCTTACGGGCAAGGACAAGGTACGTACCTTCCGCTCCACAAGGTTCTACTATGACGTCCGTTCTCTGGACGATGAGATAACAGACGTGCACGACCCTGACGGATACCTCAACTTCTCCAACGTGCAGGTCGGTCTCGTGAACATAAACAGGAGCCAGTACGACAGGGACCAGTACGATGCCTCCAACCTCATCGGGGCTGCATTTGTGGAGACTGACCTGAGTTTCGGAAGCAGGTGGTTCCTCAACGCCGGACTCCGCTTCGAGGCAAGCCGCCAGAGCGTGGACTACAACGATGATGTCGAGGACCTTACGAGAAACCTTGATGCCTTCGACCTGTTCCCGGCCGTGAACCTCAAATATGACGTGACGGACAGGAGCATGCTCAGGCTTTCGCTCTCGCGCACCATCACCAGGCCTTCATTCGTCGAGATGGCCCCGTTCCTTTACCAGGAGAGTTTCGGGGGTGCCCAGATAAGGGGTAACGAGGATCTCCAGAACGGCTACAACTATAATGTGGACCTCAAATACGAATTCTTTTCCGGGAAGACCACTGACATGTTTGCAGTCACCGGATATTTCAAATACCTCCAGGACCCTATCGAGCGTACCCAGCGGCTTTCCGGCGGGGCGACAGAGCACTCTTTCCAGAATGCGGACAACGGTGTGGCTGCCGGAGTGGAGGTCGAGTTCCGCAAGATACTTGTCAAGGATCTGACACTCAGCGCGAACGCATCGTACATGTACACCAATGTGATCCTTCCTGAGGGAGGGGCCTACACCAACCAGCAGCGATCTCTACAGGGAGCTTCTCCTTATCTGGCCAATGCCGACATAAGCTACACGCCTGAATTCAGGAACGGTTCGTCCTTGAGCCTTGCGCTGCTGTACAGCCTCCAGGGTCCGAGAATCCACGCAGTGGGGATCATGGGGCTCGGGGACGTGAAGCAGATGCCTCTCCACACTCTCGATTTTGCAGGGTTATACAGCTTTAACGAGCATTTCTCCGTCAAGCTTGCTCTCAAGAACATGCTCAATTCCACGGTAAGGTTCAGACAGGACATCCCGAATGCGGACAGGACTGTGGACGTGGAGCAGTGGAGAGTCGGGACAGGGTTCGAGATCGGGGTGAGCTATTCTCTCTGAAAGGTCCCGGAACACGTACAGGAAATAATGAAGAACGTAAAAAGACAATCATAATATTACATCAATCTTAAAGTTATGAAAAAAATCAAATTTCTGGTTTCAGCATTCATTGCTGCAGGCATGGCAGCAGGTTGTTTGACATCCTGCAAGGAATCCAACGGGAACGACGGCCCTGAGATCGACACAGAACTCAGCGGACGTGTGACAGAGGACCTCACTCTCGTGTCAGGGACCACTTACACACTTACAGGAAGCCTCCAGGTGGTGGCTCCGGCAGTGCTCACCATCGAGCCGGGTGTGACCATCATCTCACAGAACAACGGCAACATCAACTACATCCTCATAGAGCAGGGTGCCAGCATCATTGCGGAAGGTACTGCCGACGAGCCTATCGTGATGACAGCGGAGAGGAAAGAGGCAGGAGCATGGGGCGGCCTCCACATCTGCGGATACGCTCATACCAACTCAGGCGAGAGCACCACATCTGAAATCGGCGGCGCACCTTACGGTGGTGACAATGACAGCGACAACTCAGGAAGCCTCAGGTACATCCGCATAGAATACTCCGGCCTTGCACTCGATTCAGAGCATGAGGCCAACGGAATCTCCCTCTACGGTGTCGGCAACGGTACAAGGATATCATATATCTATGTAGTGGACGGATCGGATGACGGGATAGAGTTCTTCGGAGGCTCTGTCAATATTGACCACTGCGTTGTGGAGAACTGTACTGACGACTCTTTCGACTGGACAGAGGGCTGGAACGGTGAAGCCGAGTATATCGTGGCTTACCAGAGCGTGGACGAGTGCGACTGCCTTATGGAGTGCGACAACAACGGTGACAACAACGATGCTACTCCTGTGGCTCACCCGACTATCCGCTACGCCACATTCATCGGGAACAACAGCACCGAGAACACCAGGGGTCTTCGTTTCCGCGAAGGTACTTACGTGACCCTCGAGAATGCCCTCGTATGCGGGAAGCCGAGCCCTGTGACTCTCGAGACCGTACAGACTGTGGCTTCATTCGACAACGGCACTTCTTCCATCACCGGGACAGTGCTTTCAGGAGCACTTGTCAATGAGGAGGGCTCCGGGTTCGACAACGCTGATTTCCTCGCTGCTTCAGGTAACAGCGTGGATGAAGGACTCTCTTCTGTATTCACAGACAAGTATATAGGCAAAGTGGGCGAGAGCGGTGCAGTGTCAGCCGATGACAACTGGACAAGCTGGATCCAATAACCATTTGAACTACTTTTATGCCGGAGGGGCTGTGCCGGGGCTGATGTCCTGGTGCGGCCCCCGTCCGTTATTGACGGACACATCCTCCTGTTTCTTGCGCATTTATGTGGATAATCATATAAAATTTACTACTTTTGCCCCCGTTTAAAAACAGACATATATGGAAGAGGTCAGCAAAGAGAACGTCGAGACCAGGAACCTGAATTTCCTGGAAGAGATAATAGAGTCGGATCTGGCATCCGGCAAATGCGAGAGCGTGATGACAAGGTTTCCTCCGGAGCCTAACGGATATCTTCATATCGGACATGCGAAAAGCATCTGCCTGAATTTCGGCCTGGCCAGGAAGTACGGGGGCAAGACCAACCTCCGTTTCGATGACACCAACCCTGTCAAGGAGGATACGGAATACGTGGACTCCATCAAGGAGGACATCAGGTGGCTGGGGTTCGAATGGGAGAACGAGAGGTACGCTTCCGACTATTTCGACCAGCTGTACGAGTGGGCCGAGGAGCTGATAAGGAAAGGGCTCGCGTATGTCGATGACCAGACCCAGGAAGAGATACGTGCAGGACGCGGCACAGTGCAGACCCCTGGAGTGGAAAGTCCTTACAGGAACCGCAGCGTGGAGGAGAACCTCAGGCTTTTCCGTGAGATGAAGGAGGGCAAATATGCTGACGGCGAGAAGGTGCTCAGGGCTAAGATAGATATGGCGCATCCTAACATGCTGTTCCGTGACCCTTTGATGTACAGGATAATACATGCCCATCATCACCGTACAGGTGACAAGTGGTGCATCTACCCTATGTATGATTTCGCACATGGGCAGTGCGACAGCATAGAGCATATCACACATTCGATATGCACGCTCGAATTTGATGTGCACAGGCCGCTTTACGACTGGTTCATAGAGAAGCTCGGCATCTTCCCTTCCCACCAGTACGAGTTCGCCAGGCTCAACCTCACATATACGGTCATGAGCAAGCGCAAGCTGCTTGAACTCGTGAAGAACCATTATGTCAGCGGGTGGGATGACCCGCGCATGCCTACCATCTGCGGCATCAGGAGAAGGGGCTACACTCCTGAGAGCATTCGTATGTTCGCGGAGAAAGTGGGTGTGGCCAAGAGGGAGCAGCTCATTGACCTGCAGCTTCTTGAATGGTGTGCACGACAGGATCTGAACGAGCGTTCGAACCGGTACATGGTGGTACAGGACCCTGTAAAGGTCACCATCACCAACTGGGAGCCTGGAAAGGTGGAGTGGTTTGACGCCCCTCTGAATCCTGCCGACCCGGAGGGACCTTCCCGCAAGGTGCCTTTCACAGGCGAGGTCTATATCGAAAGGGCTGATTTCATGGAGGAGCCTCCTAAGAAATATTTCCGCCTGAAACCGGACGGTGAGGTGAGGCTTAAATATACCTATATCGTCAAGTGCCAGGAGGTGGTCAAGGACTCCGAAGGGAACATAACCGAGATCAGATGCACTTATGACCCGTCTTCGAAGCCGGGTGCAGGAGAGTGGCGTTCTGTCAAGGGTACCATCCACTGGGTGTCCGTGCAGCATGCCCGGGAACTCGAGCTCAGGATTTATGACAAGCTGTTCACAGAGCCTCAGATGGGATCCATCCCTGAGGGTAAGGATTATAAGGAATACCTTAATCCTGAGTCCCTTACGATAGGAAAAGGCTATGCAGAGCCCGCCCTTCTGGAAGACAGGTCCGGGATAGCGGTACAGTTCGAGAGGACAGGATATTTCTTCAAGGACCCGGACTCGACTCCAGGACATCCTGTGTTCAACAAGACTGTCTCCCTCAAGGATTCGTTCAAATTTTGACTTTCTTGATCCGGGATGCTTGACAAGATTCTGAAAAAAGTGGAGCGGCACAGGCGGATGACAATGAAGAAAAAGCTGTCTCTCGGCCTGGGCTCCATCGCTGCCATCCTCCTTCTTTCCAGTGTGATCTCTGTACTGGAATACGGGAGGATGAGCAACTATGTCTCCGACCTTATTGCCGCGGACATAAACAGCATAAACAAGGCACAGCAGCTTTCGGCGGCATGCGAGACTTACAATCTCAGGATTCTGGCCACGATAGGTGAGGAGGATACCCTGTATGTCCTTCCTTCGTTCGACAGCGCCGCCTTCATGACAGAGTACAACGCCCTCCGCTCTTCTTTCAGTACAGAGGCGACCATAGCCGCCGCGGATTCGGTCATAAGCTCCTATGCCGCATATATGAAGACCTCGCTTGAGCTTGAAAAGGTCATAAAGTCCGATTTCATTGACTCCAGACAGTGGTTCTTCGAGCGCCTCCAGCCTGATTTCCAGAACTTCAGGACAGCCACCGAGATGCTTACAAACATAATATACAAGGATCTGAAAGACAACTCGGAGACATTCCAGGACGGTTTCTACCGGAGCATAATGCCTGGCATAGTGTCCGTATGTGTGGGTCTTCTGCTTGTGGTTCTTCTCCTTTTCTTCATCATATCATATTACGTGAATCCTATATACCGGATAGATTCCGGAGTGTGGAACTACCTCAAGTTCGGCAAGCGCTACACGTGTACGGTGGACGGCGATGACGAGCTGGTGTCGATAAATGACGGGATTTCGGAGATAGTCGAGGAGAACATGGAACTGAAGAAACGCCTCTCCAAGCTCAGGGAGGAGAGAGAGAAGCTGATAGAATCGTCAGAGAACCAGGGATAGGGATGAATGTCAAGGTCATATCCACGAATGTAGGCAGAGCCCTTCTCGTAAGTGCCCTCTTCATGTTCATATCCATGCTGATCTCCATCGGGGACGGCATGGACTCGGCGTTCGCCCCTCTGTCCATCAGCTTCATCATCACGTTCATAACCGGGGCTTTCCCTTTCATTTTCGTCCGCAAGTCCGAGGCAATATCCCTTCAGGACGGGTTCATGATAATAGTACTGTCATGGATACTGTCATTCCTGTTCGGTATGCTCCCGTATGTGATGTGGGGAGGGGAGTTCTCTCTGGTGAATGCCCTTTTCGAGAGCGTCTCGGGATATACGACCACCGGCTCCACCATCCTGACGAATGTGGAGGGCCTGCCGCGCAGCCTGATATTCTGGCGCTCATCCACCCATTTCATCGGAGGTCTCGGAGTCGTGGTGTTCCTCCTGCTCATCATGCCCAATGCAAGCCCGTTCAGGTTGAGGCTCACCAACATAGAACTTTCCTCCCTTTCCAGGGAAGGATACCGTACACGTTCCGTGAAGACCGTCTATATCACAGCCCTGGTGTATGTAGGCCTCGTGCTGGTCGAGACCCTGATGCTGATGCTTGCAGGGATGTCGTTCTTCGATGCGGTGAACCATTCGTTCAGCACGGTGGCTACAGGGGGGTTCAGCACCAGGAACGCATCCATATCGTATTACGATTCTACGGCCATCAACCTTATAGTGATGTTTTTCATGGTCGTGTCCAGCCTGCATTTCGGCATGCTGTTCATGGTCTTTTCCACAAGGTCCGTGAAGCCTCTGAAGAATCCTGTGGTCAAGTTTTTCCTGTGGTCGATAGTCATAATGACGCTCCTTGTGACACTGTCCCTGAAATTCCAGGGTGGTTACACTTCATGGGGCAAGGCTCTGATGGATGCTTCGTTCCAGGTCTGCAGCTATGTGACCACTACCGGATTCGGATCTGTGGATAACAGGGAGTGGCCTCTTTTCTCCCTCCTTGTCCTTGCCTATGCCCTTTTCCAGTGCGGGTGCTCGGGCTCTACTGCCGGAGGAGTGAAGGCGGACAGGATGTACATTGCCGTGAAGGCAATGGTATGCCAGATACGCAAGAGGCTCCATCCGTCATCCTCGGTGGTGCAGATCCGGCTTGGGAATCATCTTGTGGAAGATGACGTGGCGCTGCCTGTCATCTTGTATATAGTTCTGTATTCTGCCCTGATAGCCGTCTCCATCATCTTGCTGGTGCTGTGCGGCGTGGCTCCGGTCGAGGCTTTTTCGGGTGCTCTATCGTCCATGGCCAACGCCGGGGCGGCAATGGGCGATCTCAGCTCTCTCGGAAGCTATGCCGGCCAGCCTGCCGTAGCCAAGCTCATATATTCGCTTGACATGTTCCTGGGCCGTGTAGAGATATATCCTCTTTTCGTGATTGTGTACCTCCTGTTCAAAAGGGGAAAGTGATGGGCTACAGCGATTTCCTATATGACAAGTTCATTTCCGGACTGAAGTTCGCACCTACGGAGTGCCAGGAAAGGCTTCTGGAGGCAATATCAGTTTTCCTCACTTCAGATGACGGGGACATCCTTGTGGTCAACGGCTATGCCGGGACAGGAAAGACCACGGCTGTATCCTCGGTCATAAGGACAATGCGGGAGTTCCGGCGTCCGTGTGTCCTTCTCGCTCCCACCGGACGTGCTGCCAAGGTACTTTCAGGCTATTCAGGCCAGCCAGCATATACTATACACAAGCATATCTACCGGCAGAAGTCAGTGGGAGGGGACGGATTCGGGCAGTTCTCCCTCTCTCCGAACAAGACCAGGGATACGGTGTATATCGTCGATGAGGTGTCGCTGATAGGCATAGAGTCCCAGCAGGGCCAGTCCACACAGTCCTTCGGCTCGGGCAATCTTCTTGAAGACCTGGTCTCATTCGTGCGCAACGGTGTGGACTGCAAGCTGATACTGGTGGGGGATTCCGCGCAGCTTCCTCCTGTCGGCCTGGACTGCAGCCCGGCCCTTTCACGCGATTACATGTCGCTTCTGGGCGGGGCGCAGTTTGTGGAACTCACGACAGTGGTGCGTCAGGAGAAAGAGTCCGGCATACTGTACAATGCCACTGAGGTGCGGCATCTGATCACGTCCATGGAGGAGGGAGGCGGAGATGACTGCGGGGAGCTCCGTCTGTCGGTGTCCGGTTTCGGTGATGTGGAGCGGATTACCGGAGGGGAGCTTATCGAGAAAATCTCGGACGCATATTCGAGATATGGTGAGGATGAGGTCATAATCCTCTGCAGGTCAAACAAACGGGCCATAAGGTACAACGCCGGTATCCGTTCCGCCGTCCAGTTCAAGGAAGAGCGTCTGGTCCGTGACGACAAGCTGATGATAGTGAAGAACTGCTATCAGTTCCTGGACGGGATACAGGGGATGGACTACATCGCCAACGGCGATATTGTCAAGCTTCTCAAGATTTCCAGGTACGAGGACCGTTACGGACTCCATTTCGCCCAGGCGAGGCTTTCTTTCCCTGATTACGGTGACCAGGAGATTACCGCTGAGGTGATTCTCGACACTCTAGATGCGGAGAGTGCGGCTCTCACCTACGAGCAGCAGAACCTGCTTTACCAGGGAGTGAATGAGGACTATTCGCATATAGCGTCCAAGAAGAAACGCTACGAAGCTGTGCGTGAGGACAAGTATTACAACGCCCTGCAGCTTAAGTACGCCAACGCCATCACCTGCCACAAGTCCCAGGGAGGACAGTGGAAGTGTGTCTTCATTGACAATCCTTTCTGGCAGGATGACCTCCTTCCGGATGATCTGAAGTGGCTCTACACTGCCATCACCCGTGGAGTGGAGAAAGTCTATTTCGTGAACTTTCGCGATACTTTCTTCGAATGACCACGGCAAGCCCGGCATGACCGGAGAATCGACAGAAAAACAGTAAAAAAGAGAAAAAAGTATAAAAAACATAAAAATCCGCATCCTGGACGGCCCTGCGGCTTGTTTTACCGGGACCTCCGATTTTATATTTGCCGGCAAAAAATCCAGAAGATATATGGGAACAGCAGGGAAGATCATTGAGAATCCGGCCCCGCGTTATGTTGATCTGATGACGGATCCAGGTTCGTCTGCGTCATGGGGACGCGTCCGTCAGGCTACAAGTATTCCATATTTGACAGGGACTGGAATGTCACCAGACAGTGCGATATACATGTGGACACTGCATTCGCAATGGCGACTTTCAAGGACTGTCCCGTGATTTCCGACCGTGGCGAATGTTATCTAATGCCGTTCCGCAACGACACTCTGTACCATGTCACCGCTGATGCCGACATCCCTTTTGCCGTGTTCGACAAGGGCAACTACAGGATACCGTCAGACGGATATACTTACAATGCCTTGAAATCGAATATGGAAACTAAGATATGGGATGCAGGAGGTTCTATCTGTATGATTTCGGACTACCTTTTCTATTGTTTCTCGTATTCGGGCAGGCAGTAGTATGCTCAGGTGTGGGATGCCGGTACCGGAAGACTCGTATTCTGTGACATGGTGTCTGCGAAAGACGGTACGCCGGGATTCACGCTCAATATCTGCGGCAGCGATTTCAAGCTCTGGCCTCATTTCGTCTCCGGCGATGATGTCTGGTGTACCCTCGGCTATTCTGATGCGGTCAAGCTCGTCCCGGACCTTCAGGAGGATGACAACCCTGTGCTGCTTCACCTTTGCCACTCCGGCCGCCCGTGACCATCCCCTTCCATGTGGCAGTGTGCAGACGGCTTTGTATTTTGTAAATTACAGGCAGGTAATATTCCTGGAATTTCTAAGAAATTGTCCAGAAAAGAATTTTCGGGAAAATTCAAAACAGTTTCTAAATTTGCAACAGAAACCATAGAGCCATGCCAATGAAATATCACTTGATGGCGTTTCTTGCCGTACTTTTCGTCCTTGCCTCCTGTGGCCGGAAGGATATCGCAGGAGACATCGCATTTCTTGATATAGAATCTGCTATTAATTCACGGCAGTTCTGTGACATTGATCCTGATACATTGTTCGAGGTTGTCGGTCTGACGGCCATCCAGACCTCAGACACCGCCTTTGTAGTGGGTCCCAGTATATTCGGGTACAAGGATGGAGTCATCTATTGCTCAGACCGCTATGAACATATCTGGGCGATAAGGGAGAGTGACGGGGCCATACTTGCGCATCATAACAAGATCGGCAACGGTCCGGGAGAATATCTCTCATTGGGGAATGCAGTCCTTGACAGTGAAAGAGATATGATACTTGTCTCTGACATAAAGAAAAACAAGATTCTTGCATATACCCTTGACGGAAAATTCCTTCCCGGACACTCTAAAGATTCACTCGGTGGCGTCGCTGTCCTTCCTGACGGGAATATGGCAGGAATTACACAACTTGACTTTTCCCCGTCCAGCAATATCGTGTCGGCCAGGGATTCGTGGTATGACATTTATGACAAGGACTGGAATATGCTGAGGGAAGGCAGCGTGATGAAGAACAAGAAGAAATCGCGCATGATCCCGTACTGTTTCCCGAGAACCTCTCCGGACGGGACTTGCTATTTCCTGCCGTTCCGTAACGACACTCTGTACCGTGTTACGACGGATGCGGATGTGCCGGTGGCTGTTTTCCGTACAGGGCGATATGCGACATCCGATGAATCTTATGCCAACATTCCCAAGAATGACTCCCCATCAATATTCTCGATACAGAACTTTGTCATAGGGAAGTATGCCTTCTGTTCATTTCGCCTGTCTAATGGAGGGGATGTATACGAGCAGGTCTGGGATCTCAGTACATCTGAACTCGTCTCTAACCGCTACTCGAAAGATTCCCGCAGTTTCTTTGATATCAATGTCTCGGGAAAGCCCGTGCAGTTCGACTGGTGGCATACCGTAAACGGTGAAATCTTCTGTCTCCTCGGCTATTCTGAGGCTGTCAGGTTCTTTCCTGACATGAAAGAGGATGACAATCCGGTGATCCTCCACTTGAGGTACACCGGTCCGGAACTTCAGCCGTCAGGAAATCCGGACGGCCCGCTCTCCGGGGAATGACATGTTGTATTGAAAATTAAAAACATATTGAAACATGAATAAAATTGTATTGTCTTTGACACTCATTGCCATGTCGGCGGTATGCACCATCGGCGCATCGGCCGCTGACGGCCCGGAACAGTTCGGGAAGGTCCCTTCCTCATGGAAATGGATTTCCGATAAGGAGGTAATCTTCTCTTACGACGGGACTTATACCGACTCCCTTGCATTTTCGGTGAATGCCCGTAACGGGAAAAAGAAAACGGGAGTGTCGGCCCCGGAAAAGTATGCCGGATTCCCGGTAAAGCCGGAAGGAGCGGTCAATCTGACCTATTCGCCTGATTCCACGAAACTTGCTTTCACGCGTGACAATGACTTGTATGTCATCGATATAGCTTCGCAGAAGGAAGTGAGGCTGACATCTGACGGGACTGACCTGATCCTCAACGGGTATGCCTCGTGGGTCTATTACGAGGAGATACTCGGAAGGCCGTCACGCTACAAGGCGTTCTGGTGGTCACCGGACAGCAGGAAGATAGGTTTCTACCGGTTTGACAATACACAGGTGCCTCTCTTTCCGATCTATTCCCCGTTCGGGCAGGACGGCAGGCTTAACAACACCCGTTATCCGAAAGCAGGGGAGAGGAATCCCGAGGTGAGGATCGGTATCGTGGATATATCGGACCTTTTCTCACCTTCGGATGGAGGCATGGTACTGGCCGGTCCTTCAGGGATTGTCACGGATGACGCATGTCCGGCTCCGGAAATCGTCTGGGCGGACTTCAATCCGACGGAGGACCAGTATTTCGGGATACCGTTCTGGGGAGCTGACAGCAAGGAGTTCTATATCGCCAGGATGCCGAGACTGCAGAATACGCTGGACCTCTATGCAGTCGATGCCGCTGACGGAACCAAGCGCCCTGTTTATCATGAACAGTACAAGACATGGATAGACTGGATCAATGCGGTGTATTTCACCGAAAGCGGCCTTTACATGGCCCGCCGTTTCGAGACCGGCTGGGAGCAGGTCTATTTCCTTTCATACGACGGGAAGACGCTTCTCCGCCTTACTGACGGGCAGAACTGGGGGATAAACATCCTGAAAGTGGATGAGGAGCGCGGTGAGCTATATTTCACTGCCCGCAGGGACTCCAGGGTACGTGAGACACTGTACAGACTCGTGCTCGGGAAGGGATTCCCTGATGAGGCCGGGGCTGTGACGGATACTCCGGAGGGGTCCGCCGGGGAATACATCTGCGCAGTGGAGACCCTCACGGATCCGGCGTATAACATTGCCGGAGTGAAGTTCTCCCCTGACGGCAGATACTTCGCGGCATCGTATTCCAACTATACCACCCCTGTAAGGGTGGCCGTATTCGATACCGGCAGGAAAGTGTCCGTCATGACCGATCCTTCAGCTGACGGATATCCGGTTTTTCCTGCGCAGGAGAATATGCCCCAGGTGTGCCCTGCGGCCCCAGTCCAGGTCTCTGTGTGCAGGCATGAAGTGGTGGCTGACATGGCATACGAAGGCTATTCCCCTGAGGACTATGCGCTTCCGCAGCTGATATGGCTCACTGCAGAGGACGGGCAGAGGATACCGGCCGCGATAGTGTATCCCGAGGGGTTCGACCCTTCCCGGAAATATCCTGTCCACATGGACATATACGGCGGACCTGACACTCCGATGGTACGCGACCGCTGGTCCACCCCGTCCGAAAACAACCAGTGGTGGTCCCGTAACGGCATCATAGAGATCACTGCCGACTGCAGGGCTGCGGGACATAACGGACGCGCCGGTACGGACCTGGTCTACAAGAACCTTACGGAGGTCCCTGTGAGGGATTTCATAGCATGGGCGGAGTATCTCCAGTCCCTGTCGTATGTCCAGGCCGACAAGATAGGAGTGGAGGGCTTCTCGTTCGGAGGCACCATGACTTCCATGCTCCTCTTCCGTGCCTCTGGGCAGTTCCACTACGGCATCGCCGGAGGCGGGGTCTATGACTGGCGGCTGTATGACTCCCACTACACGGAGCGTTATATGGAGACTCCGCAGACCAACCCTGACGGGTACAAGGCGGCCTGTACCCTGGAGTATGTCCAGAGCTATCCTGTATCAGCATCCGAGGCTGCGGACGGTTCCGTAGAGCCTGTCATGCTGAAGCTCACACACGGCACCGGGGATGACAATGTCCACTTCCAGAATACCCTCCAGCTGATTGACGTCCTGCAGAAAGGCTGCAAGAAGTTCGACTTCATGATTTATCCGGACGGAATGCACGGATACGGCGGCTACCAGCAGGCGCACTTCACTGCGGAGAACCGCGCGTTCTGGCTGAAGTATCTGAAAGGGGAGTGACGACAGAAACCGGACTTTTACTATGGCGAAACTCCATCAGTTGCGGCGTATGTCCATCATCCTGGCAAAGCTGAAGGACGGCAGGCGTCTCTCTCCTGAGGCCCTGCTCGATTCGGTGCGCCGGTCCATGTCTCTTTTTGACGACTGGTATGCGGATTTTTCGTTCAGGACCCTTCAGCGGGATATCCGGACTGTGGACGAACTGTTCCATATAACAATAAAATGTGATAGGTCGGGATACTATTACATTGCGGATCGGGATTCCATGTCTGACGAGTACGAGTCGCTTCTGTTGAATTTCGAGTTGTTGAGCAGTATAGATTCCGATAGTCTTCTTCAGAAATATGTTCTTCCAGAGCACAGGCGGCCGGTTTTAAATGTGGATATATCCGGACTCCTCCATGCGATAAGGGATTGTCATCCAGTAGAGTTTGACTACATCCTTTTCCGGTATGGGAACAAGGTGGTCCGCAAAGAGATGAATCCATATTTCCTGAAGGAATCGCTGCAACGATGGTATGTCGCCGGCTATTGTCCTGACGGGGTGCTGAAGACATTCGGGATGGACAGGATTTCTTCTCTGCGCATTCTTGAAGATCGCCGGTTTGAGCGACGCGTGGATGTTGACATCCCGGCCCTTTTCCGTGAAAGTTACGGCATTTGGAATGATCCGTCCATGCCTGTTGAAGAGATTGTCCTGAAATACGATGCGCTTGACGGGGCTTTCGTGAAAAGTATGCCGCTGCACCATTCGCAGGAGATCCTGTCGGATTCTGATGAAGGTGTCACAATACGTCTCGAGCTGCGTATTACCAACGATTTTGTCATGGCCCTCCTTTCCCGCAGCCGTTCGCTTGAGGTCATCAGTCCCGGGCATCTCCGTCAGAGGGTATACGATATATATTCCATGGCTCTCAAGCGGAACAGCACTGCGCACCTGGATATCTGAAATTGACAGAGGTCTGCTTTTCTGCAGAGGTCTCTGATGGATTTTTTGCCGACGACACATTTTGTCGCCGGCGCTTCCTATCTTTGCCATGAAAAAAAAGAAGGCCATGAAACCGATAACACTGTCAGAATTCATGAAACGGAATCTCGTCCAGGATGTCCCGGATGATAAGGAAGACCGCGAATTCTTGAAAGAGGACCGCCAGGTCAGACTCGAACAAATCATGCACGAGTTCGAGATTGCTACCCCAGAAGCCGCAGAATCCCTTTACGGCCACTTCCTTCCAGACCTCGATTATGACGGGGAAGAAGATGATGATGAATGAGTATAATTATTTAATCTGATATCCTATGTATTACAAATCTCTCGATGATCTCAAAGCTGCAGGCTTTCAAGGGTTTATTCCTGTTTCGGAACTCCAGTCCGGTAAGATTGTATCAGTCCCTGAAGAACCGGGAATTTATATGGTGGTGATACCTGAAGGTTTTATTCCTGTCTTTCTTCCTGTCGGTACAGGAGGACATTTTAAAGAGAAGGATCCGAATGTCCAGACAGGAATTCTGGAATCTTCATGGGTCATGGATACGTGTGTCATCTACATCGGCAAGGCCGGTGGCAAGACATCATCCTCCACTTTACGGAAGCGTCTGAAACAGTATGTCCGTTTCGGAGCTGGCGATCCTGTAGGCCATTGGGGAGGCCGCTATATCTGGCAGCTTAAAGATTCAGGCCGGCTCCTTGTCTGCTGGCGGCCTTCTGCCCCTGACGAAGACGCCCGTCTTATGGAGTCTTCCCTGATCTCCGGTTTTAAAGATTTGTATGGAGGACAGCGCCCGTTTGCTAATCTTGTAGACTGATATATATTAAGTTGTTTTATGACACCGTATGAATTTGAAAACCTGGTCTGTGAATACTACCGCAGCAAAGGTTATAAAGCCGAAGTCACCCCTTACAGCGGAGACTATGGCGTGGATGTATTTGCTGTTAAGGGCAAAGAGAAAATAGCCGTACAGGCAAAAATGTATGGCTCATCTTCGCGGAAGGTCAACAGGCAGACCATTATGGAGCTCTATGGTGCAGCCGCATACTTTGACTGTACCGGGTGTGTTCTTGCTACTGACGGTGACATTATGCCTGATGCGCAGGAAGTGGCTGATAAATTGAAAATCAAAGTCCTGTATTTGAAAGGATATACCGGTTCCGTATTTGTTGCATCAGGAGATGCATCTGTAAGCAAGACAGCTTATACTGTAAAGAATAAAAATACGGTTAAAGATACCGGGAATGTATTTGACATCCTCTGGTCAAAGTATATATTCCCGTTGAAAGGGAAGACATTGACCCGTGCCAGCGGAAAAAGCAATACAATCAGCAGTGTTGACTGGTCCGGTGTCGAGAGGATCACCTCCAACGGCTGCCTCCAGAAAATAAAGATTGAAGCATTCCGCTATGCTGTAAACCGTATCCTGGAGAACGGGTATGTTAGTCGCGATGACATAAACCAGAACTATACCGGCAGGGCATCTTCTGGGATAGTCCTTATCCTTTCGCAGATTCCTGATTTCGAGTTGACAAACCGTCCTTCAGGTCTGAAACTGAAAGAAGACTCCTCGCTGAAGCGAAAATAATAGGATTGACAGCTGCAATACCCCTTAGAGAGTTTGTACAAATGAAAACATTTTCTAACTTTGTCAGTTGCTGGCATACAAGCGCCTGCACGACATATTGACTGATGAAAGTGTTTAGCTTTTATCCTTGAATCGAAATCTGGCAAAATTTCTTAGTTCCGGGGATAAACGATACAGACACTCATCACCGCGTATTGATATGTATCATTCGATATATACAGGCGGTGTGGGGTATTGTTTATTGGAACTAAGGCTTGCCAGAGCCCCGATTCGATAAACTAATGACTCCACACTTTCTTTTGTAATCGTATAACCGCCACATCTGGAGTCTTTGCGGCGTCAGAGAAAATCTATGAAAGTTTATGGCTATACAGGTTCTGATGGGCAGCAAAGAAAGCCCGGCTGTCTACAGTGGTTTTTTGCAATATTAACAGTGACATCAATTATCGGTTATTGTGTTTCCAACCCATCGGAGTCGAGAAACAAAGCGATAAAAGAAAGTTTTTCGCAATCTGATGTAGTTGGGTACTGGGAAGATATGGATTATGACTTTCTTGTCTACCGTATAAGGAAAGACTCTGTAAAGGGTTATGTATTTGAAATGGGAGATAAAAAGACTATGGCTGACTGGTCTAGAATACCGGATCTTCTCAGCGAACAATATATTGCCGGGTACCGGGTATTTTTCTGTTCGGAAAGAAAAATATCCGACCGTCATATATGTGGGAGTGTACTTGGTGAAGAAGGATATTATGATGGTGACTATTTTGTAATAGATTCGTATGGAGACCTGAAATGTTTTGATTGGTTTGGCTACATCTGTACTTTTCAGAAAATACAATAGGATTTTGGAATGAAGGTTACATCTGCCGAGACGACATAAATCAGTATAACATTGGACGAGTATTTGTCATGGATATTACTTGGCTTTTTATTCAAAACATAAATGGTGCAATACCCCATTAGAGTGTTTGCATAAATGAAAACATTTTCTAACTTTGTCAGTTGCAGGCCACAAGTGCCTGCACGGCATATTGACTGATGAAAGTGTTTAGCTTTTATCCTTGAATCGAAATCTGGCAAAATTTCTTAGTTCCGGGGATAAACGATACAGACACTCATCGCCGCGTATTGATATGTATCATTCGATATATACCGGCGGTGTGGGGTATTGTTTATTGGAACTAAGGCTTGCCAGAGCCCCGATTCGATAAACTAATGACTCCACACTTTCTTTTTGTAACTATATAACCGACACATCTGGAGTCAGTGTGGAAACTACATATGATATGGATACAAATAAATCTGAGATCCAAGATGTAAAGAAACAAGAAAAATACGTGGTATGCTCGCTATGTGGCAAACAGGTATCCAGTAGGTTCTATATGAATTATAATCCCGATGACAAATATGTATTATGTCCGAATTGCAGGGTTAAACTTATGAAGAACCCATCGTACACTGGTGTTAGAAATCCATCAAACAATCGTTCTTATTTGGGAATATTGGCTTTGTTGTCAGTCATGATATTGTTTTTGGGAATAGTGAAAATTGCGGTAAATTATTCGAAACAAGAATTTAGACCAAAAGCGAATATTGTAGGATGCTGGACTAACTCTAGAGAACGTATAACAATTTATGGCGATGAAGAAACAGGCTGGACACTTGAAACAATTTATACTCTTAGCGGAGAGAAGTTTGAATGCCCATTGGTGAAATATATTGATGGAATATACCTTGATAAAAAGGATGTAGATCGAGCCCTTAAGAATAATTGGGACCTGCATTTAAACCCTCACAACTTGTTGGATGAATGCGATTATTGGAAAATATTTGAAGATGGTACTCTTGCACAGTGTATCGGTAAAGAGATTTTAGATGTTTATGAAAAGGCAGATATCCGATAGAAGTTGATATAAAGATGGCGATTATTATATCTACAATAATATTTCAAATTAAATATGGCTTTTGCGCTTAGGCCGTCATAGATATTCCAGTAGATTAATTTTTTAATCATTCTTGTGATATGACCTGGACAGATTTAAAGGAATCGATAACGCAGGATTACCGTTCGAGAGGTTTGAAAGATGCTCAAGCAAGATTAAATGCTTTGAAACGGGTTGAATCTATGCTGTTTGAGATTTTCCCTGATTTTGATGGGATCGTTTTGTGCAATATGGATAAGGATGACTTGAAACAGATCCTGGAAAGTAAAAAAGGGAAAAAACTCAGTGGCTCAGAAAATAATGTTGTCAATGAGATATATAACCGTTTACCTGTTATACGTAGCCAGTCAGAGATAGACGAGTATGGTATGCAACAATATATAAATAATGTCCCTGTAGAGAGATTTAAAGTATATATCTGTCCACATTGCTTTATTTCGCTTGAAATAAAAGAGAGTTTGTGGGATGAAGATTACATTGTTTGTTTGAATTGTGGAAATACGATTAGAAATCCTGTCATAGAAGAACAGAATCTACAGAAAATCAGTAGGCTACAGACTGCAGGTGAGCTGATATGGGATATATGGAAGACTATACTTGTAGTTATTTTGATGATTTTTGTGAGTGTCGCTATATTGAAAGCTTTGTAGATGCTGATTGAATTGCTTTTACGTGGCTACCAGCAGGCGCACTTCACCGCGGAGAACCGCGCGTTCTGGCTGAAGTATCTGAAAGGGGAGTGACGACAGAAACCGGACTTCTCCATGCGATAAGGGATTGTCATCCGGTAGAGTTTGACTGCATCCTTTTTACGTGAGTTCTGTCAGAAACTTGACAAGAAAGCCCTCCTGGAAGCAAGAAGAGACAGGACAAGCCTCCGCATTCTGCCATATGACCTCCCGGACATCCGTAGCCATTTCGAATCCGTTATTCCTTATTTCAACGGGACCTGACTGTTCTGCCCGGCAGACAGCGCCAGCGAGGTTTCCGTCAGGGCAACCGAAGCAGAGCAGGTGCCGGCGGAGCGAAGCGAAGCCGCATGCCCCACCTGGGCTGTCGCCGAAGGGCAGCTCCGACAGATGAGAGAAATCGTAAACGGGATGCCGGAATATTATATGTGAAGAAACAGTACCGGGGCATTTTTGTCCGGAAACCGTAATTGTGGTATTTTTAACGGTTATGGAGGTATATCCAATTCTGGAATCGGCAATTATTTTTGCAGTGTAGTTTAACGTGAATTCGATGAATTTAATTCATTAAATTACATCGAATTACCTCTTTTCGGGAGCAGGCTTTGTCCTGCGACAGGTCCCCCGGCGAGGGGGCGGATGGGGGTGGCGCCCCTTAACAAGGGGCTGTCACGAAGTGACTGGGGATTAAGATCGGACGGCCCAACAGGGCCGCACCGGAGCGTCAGCGAGGTTTCCGGCAGGGAAACCGAAGCAGTGAAGGTGCCGGCGGAGCGAAGCGGAGCCGCATGCCCCGCCGGGGCTGTCACCGTCAGGTGACTGGGGGTGGACTAACAGGATTTCTTCCAGAAATCCTTAACGTCAGTGTGACGGATTCTGGTCATAAATGATAAAATATTGATTTTTAATATAATATGTTAAACATAAATTCGTCGAACTGACGTTAAAATATGTGCGGGCTATTACTCCGGCACACATTCATATAAAGATTTCATCTGACTGACAGCAAATAATGTGATTATGAAAAAGATTCTCCTACTGGTGGCGGCAGCTGCGGTGACGGCTGTTTCATGCAACAAGAACAGAGTGGACATATGGGTTGACAACAGCCCTATAATCGAATTCAAGGACCCGAGATTCCAGAACGCTCTCATCGAACTTTCCTCGATGTACGGGGACTATACGTATTCCGACGGGAAGAAGACATACATCCAGTTCAAGGACATGAACGGGGACGGGAAGGTATCAGAGATGGAGGCCTCCAGGGTGGAATACCTTGACCTGAGCGGATATAAAATCAGGAACCTGGACGAACTGACATATTTCACTTCTCTGAAAGTCCTGTACTGCCAGAACAATGACGTCTCCAGGATAAATGTCACACAGAACACTGCCCTGACCGAGCTTAACTGCATGAACAACAAGCTCACGGACCTGGACGTAAGCAAGAACACTTCCCTGACTACCCTCAACTGCAGGTACAACTCCCTGACATCCCTCAATGTGGGAGGATGCGCCAGCCTCTCCGACATGGTATGCGAAGGGAACAGCATTTCCGTATTGAGCCTTGACGGTTGCCCTGGACTCACGGACCTGAACTGCAGTGACAACATGATCACCAGTCTTGACGTTTCCGGATGCCCGGACCTGAAGACCCTCAACTGCAGCGACAACAGGATAACCAGGCTTGACGTCAGCCACAACAAGTACCTCTCTTCCCTCTCCTGCAGCGGCAACCCGCTCGAAAAAATCCTGATATACGAGTATTTCAGCCTTCCGGAATCGTTCGTTTACGGGAGCGAGTTCTCGGACATAATCGAGTTTGTGATGTGGGATTGACCCGGAGCTGAAAGCAAACATTCCGCTGATTTATTTGCAGAATAAAAAATATTTGTATATTTGCAGACCATTAGATTACTAATCAACTAATACACTGGAATGGTCGAAATAGAAAACCTGCACAAGACCTATCACAACGGAGCCTCCCTCCATGTCCTGAAAGGCATCAACATGTCTGTCAAGGACGGGGAGTTCCTTTCGATAATGGGTGCTTCCGGCTCAGGAAAATCGACACTGCTGAACATCCTGGGCATTCTGGACAACTACGACGAGGGCTCATACTATCTCGCCGGGAAGCTCATCAAAAGCCAGGACGAAACGCAGGCTGCGGCATTGCGCAACGGGATGATAGGGTTCATCTTCCAGTCGTTCAACCTCATAAGCTACAAGACCGCGCTGGAGAATGTCGCATTGCCCCTGTATTATAAAGGCTACCGGAGAAAGAAAAGGAACGAGATGGCTCTCGATTTCCTGGAAAGGCTCGGGCTGAAGGAATGGGCCGACCACAGGCCGAACGAGATGTCAGGAGGACAGAAACAGAGGGTGGCCATAGCAAGAGCGCTGATAACCAGACCGAAGCTCATACTGGCGGACGAGCCTACCGGAGCTCTTGACAGTGTGACCTCACAGGAAGTGATGGACCTTCTGAGAAAGGTGAACAAGGAAATGGGGATGACCATTATATGTGTCACCCATGAAAAAGGGGTCGCCGACCAGACGGACAGGACAGTACATATAAAGGACGGAATCATCGAAGGCGAGGAGATAAACAGCCCGGAGACAGTCCATTCGATGCTCAAATGACAGTACCTGACAAGACCATGCGATGAGAGAACTTCTGGGTGAAATATTCGAATCCCTTAAACAGAACAGGCTGAGGACCGTGCTCACGGGTTTTTCCGTGGCATGGGGGATTTTCATGCTGGTGGTCCTGCTCGGTTCCGGGAACGGGCTCAAGAACGGCCTTATGTCCAACTTCGGGTCGCAGATGATCAACAGCGGGTCGATATACGGAGGATACACCACGATAAGCTACGGAGGGTTCAACCTCTACCGGCAGGTCTATATGAGGAACGAGGACCTGGACATCATCATGGACGAGTTCGGGGACTATGTGAAGGACATCAGCGCCATATCATGGTACAACAGCAACACGGCACGGTACGGGGAAATGACCATAACCGCAGGGATAGACGGCGTGACCCCGGAGCTCGGACCCATGCTCGGGGAAGAAGTGCTGAACGGGCGGTATATCAACAGCATAGACATGCAGTTGCGTAGAAAGACCGCTGTGGTGGACGAAAACATAGTGAAAGTGCTTTTCAAGGGAAAGAATCCTGTAGGAGAGACACTTATGATGGGCAACATACCATACAAGGTGGTAGGTGTGCTCAAGACGGACAAGTTCTCCACATGGCCGCGGATCTACATCCCGCTGTCCACCGGGCAGACCATATATTCCAAAGGTGACGAGAAGCTGACCGAAGCCACGTTCGTCTTCCAGGACGATGTGAAAGAGGAGCAGATTCCAGTGTTCGAGCAGGCCCTGCGCACGAGGATGAGCAAGAAGTACGGGTTCTCCCCGGATGACATGTCGGTGTTCTACGTGTGGAACAACATGGAGGGATACAAATCCGTGATGACCGTGTTCCGTGCGCTCACCATCTTCATCTGGATGATAGGAATAGGGACACTGATGGCGGGCATCGTGGGAGTGGCCAACATCATGCTCGTGACAGTGAGGGAAAGGACATTTGAAATAGGCATCCGCAAGGCGCTTGGGGCTTCCCCAAGGTCGGTGGTCATGATGATACTCGCCGAAGCGGTGGTGATAACGGCACTGTTCGGATACGTGGGCATGTGCGCCGGCGTGGGAGTCATGGAGGGGGTAAACCAGTACCTGATCTCCTCCGTAGAGGAAGCCGACCCCGGCGACATTTTCAGCAGCATATCATTCTTCCAGGACCCTACCCTTGACCTGTCGATAGTGGTGAGCGCGACGGCCGTACTGGTGGTCGCCGGGGTCATCGCAGGGTACATACCGGCAAGACGGGCGGCGAAGGTCAAGACCATTGATGCGCTGAGAGACAGCCTTTAAACTGGCACATAGCATATTACGACTAAGGAACATACAGCTGATGGCAAGGTTTTTCGACATAGAATGGTGGAACGAGATTTTCCAGAGTCTCGGACGCAACAAGCGCAGGAGCATCTTCACCGCGCTCGGGGTCGTCTGGGGTACGTTCATGCTGATCCTGCTGCTCGGGGTCGGGATGGGACTTTCGGACATCATCGTCGGAGAGATGGCGGACAACGCGTCGAACACCGCATTCCTGTTCCCGCAGCAGACCTCCATACCGTACAAGGGAATGAAGTCCGGACGCTGGTGGAACATGAGGTACAGCGACGTGGAGGAAATCTCCGGACTGCGCGGAGTGAAGATTGCCGGAGCACTCGGCCCGACAAGGAACCTGAAGCTGATTTACGGAAGCACCTCGCATGACTCATATACGGCGGCATATGACCTCGGGTTCCAGGACATCGACGGGATACGGGCATCCGAGGGAAGGCTTCTCAACAAGATAGACATGAAGGAGAAGCGCAAGGTATGCCTGGTGCCGCAGGAGATGGCGCCGAGAATCGACAACGGGAACTCCATCATAGGGAAAAACGTCAAGCTCGGAAATACATACTTCACCGTCGTGGGCACATACGTGAAGACAAATCAGATGTTCATGATGACCAACCCTGACAGAACAGTCATAATACCCTATACAACAGATAATTACCTTTTCAGCAGCGGCAGTCTGTATGTAAATGCGGTGGCCGTCACAGGCAATGAGGATGCGGATCTCTCAGACATCGAGGACGCATGCCGCAGGGTGATATCTGAAAACCATCTCGTGTCCCCTGACGATGACAAGGCAATCTACTCTTTCAACGCCAAGGAGATGCTGGACAAGATAAAGGGACTTTTCTCCGGAGTGATCTTCCTCACATGGTTCGTGGGAGCAGGGACCCTGCTCGCAGGAATCATCGGCATAAGCAACATAATGCTCATAATAGTGAGAGAGCGGAGGCAGGAGATCGGGGTGCGCAGGGCATTGGGGGCCAAGCCGAAGGAGATTATCAGCCAGGTGCTCGCCGAAAGTACGGTGCTGTCACTCATCGCAGGGATAACAGGCATGACACTGGCCGTCCTGGTCCAGGGGGTGCTGGACAAGACACTTCTGCCGGTCATCCTGCAGGATACGTACATGAGCGGTATGATTTCGTCCTATACACTCCAGCTTCCGTTCGGAACCGCGCTCCTGTCGTTCGGGCTCATCCTGGCCGGCAGCCTGCTTGCGGGAATATTGCCGGCATATAAAGCGATAAAAATCAATGCGGTGGATGCCCTTAGAGAAGAATAGAAAGATAACAAATTAATTTACAGCGATATGAAAAAGTTTTTCAGGATCTTCTGGATCAGCCTGCTTGTCCTGGTATTTCTCGGGACAATGGTCTTCCTGTGGATGAAGAGCCGTCCGGAAGTCCAGACCTGGCAGCTTCTTAGCCCGCAGACCAGGTCCATCTCAAACTCCATCATTGCCACAGGCAAGGTGGAACCGAGCAACGAAGTCCAGATCAAGCCGCAGATCTCCGGAATCATCGACGACATCCACTATGATCCGGGAGATGACGTGAAGGTGGGGGATGTCCTGGCCACGATCAAGGTCGTGCCGGAGATGAGCTCGCTGAACAGCGCGGAAGGCAGACTCAGAGTGGCCGAGATCAACTACGACAAGGCCCTGCGCGAGCACCGGAGGAACGAAGACCTCTACAGGAAAGGGATTCTCTCGCAGGAAGAGTTCGAAACATCCCAGACAACACTGAGCAATGCCGAGGAGGAAGTGGACAACTCCCGCGACGCACTCAAGATCATCACCGACGGGGTATCGGAAAAATACGACCATCTGAGCAACACTCTCGTACGCTCCACCATCACAGGGAAGATACTCGACATCCCGGTAGAGGTCGGGAACTCGGTTATCCAGGCCAATACATTCAATGACGGGACCACCATCGCCACTGTGGCGGACCTGGGCAACATGCTCTTCAAAGGGAACATCGACGAGTCCGATGTCGGGAAGGTGCGTACCGGGATGCCGGTAAAGGTGAAGGTAGGAGCCCTGCAGGGTGTGGATTTCGACGCCATGCTCACATACATAGCCCCGAAATCCGAGGAGGTGGACAATGTGGTCATGTTCGAGATCGAGGCCGAAGTGCAGATTCCGGACTCCATTTTCGTCCGGGCAGGATACAGCGCCAATGCAGAGATTATAACCGAAAAGCGAGACAGCGTGATGACCATCGAGGAAAGCTGTGTCAAGTTTGCCGGAGACACTTCATACGTGGAGGTGTTCAAGGGGATGGACAAGAAAGAGCAGCTTTTCGAGCGTAAAGATGTGAAGATAGGCATGTCGGACGGGGTCTATGTCGAGATCCTCGACGGACTTGCCGGGACAGACAAGGTTAAAGGAAATCCGGAACAATGAGAATGAATGACTATATCCGTCGCCATGCACTGGCCCCGCTGGCAGCGGCCGTGATTACGGCCGCGGTGCCTGCCAATGCACAGGACACTGAAGGATGGACACTTGACAAGTGTGTGGACTATGCCCTGGAACACAACACAGACATAGCCACAGGGCAGATAGATGTTGAAAGCGGGAAAATCTCCCTGAACACGGCAAGGATGTCCAGGCTGCCGGACCTGTCCGCTTCACTGGGGAGCAACGTATATTTCGGACGAAGCCCGTCAAGGGATGCCTCGTATATAGACAATTCGCAGATATCCGGCTCTCTGGGCGTGTCACTCAGCGTACCGGTATATCAGGGCATGAGGATAAAGCATGAGATAGAGAAGGCCAAGATAGATTTCGAGGCCGCTACGCAGAATCTCGCCCTCGCACGGAAGAACATCTCCCTGAACATAGCCTCGCTTTTCCTCCAGGCAATGTACGACAAGGAGATGGTGTCCATCGCGAAAAGCCAGCTCGAGCTCAGCACCAGCCAGCTTGAACAGTCCGAAGGTCAGTATGAAAGCGGACGTGTTCCTCTCAACGAGGTGGTGCGGAACGAGTCGCTGGTGGCAGCGGACGAGGCCACGCTCACCCAGAACGAGAATTCATACGCCCTCTCGCTCCTGGACCTCCGCCAGGCCATGAACCTGCCTGACAGCGTGTTCCTCAGCCCGGTGATGGATATACGTGACATCCCGCGGATAGAGGAAATCCCGGCACTGTCACAGATATACGACCAGTCGGTAAGGCTTCATCCTTCCATCAAATACGCGGAAGCATCTCTGCAGAGCAGCATGATCGCGCTGAAAACGGCCAAGAGCGCATACCAGCCGTCTGTCCATTTCTCGGCAGGCTACGGGAACAGCGTCTACAGCAACCTCACTGATCCAACTATGAATACCAGCGGTTTCTGGGAGCAGCTGCGCAACAACGGCAACGAGTACATCGGCCTGTCCATATCCATACCTATATTCTCCGGGAACTCCGTAAGGAACAATGTAAAGCTCTCCAGGCTGAATGTCAGCCGGCAGGAACTCCTGCTGAGCGAAGCACAGAAATCTCTGAAGAAGGAAATAGAACAGGCATATTACGGGGCAATGGCAGCATACAGCACATTGAATTCTGCGCAGAAAGCCCTGGAAGCAGCGCAACTTTCCTTCGAGAACGAAAAAGCCAGCATGGAGTCAGGGCGTTCCGACATCTACGACTATGCCAACGCAAAAGCCGAGGTCGAGCAGGCACAGGCCACGCTCGCCCGCAGCAAATACGATTACATCCTGAGAGTCAAGATATTGAGATTCTATATGATATAGACTCAGAGTATGACGTCAGTGGGACCTTATGTTGTCTGCCTGGTGAAAGACATCTTCCGGATGGCCGTAATAGTCCAGTGATGCCGATCTCGCGATGTCAGTCCTGAGAGTCCCGGTAGCCCGTACGGAAGCCCTGGAAGCGCCGTAGGCGGACACATTGACATCCCTGAACGGGGCAGACTCGAGATTTGCCGACGAGCCCCCGCTGCACTCCAGGTCAAGCTGCCTGCCGCAGGCATCCATAGAAAATTCGAGGTCGGCTGCGCCTGCAAGCCGGACATCAGCCACAGACATGCAGCCGGTGCAGCGGAAGGCAGCCGCACCGGAAAGGCCCATGGAAACCTCTCCCAGAAGCGTGTAGCCGGAAATGGATGCAGCTCCGCTCGCGTCCATATCGAACCTGTCAGAACGGAAATCGGCCGACCTGATCTTGGAAGCACCGCTTGCATATATCTCGATATATTCAGATTTCACATCTATGCCGCAGATTTCCCCGGCACCGCTCACGTTCATTTTGCATTTCTCTGACGCAGAGATATTCACATCATCAAGAGAAGATGCCCCGGACATGCCCAGGGTGGCATAGCGCACCTTGACATCCAGCCCGCGGAGCTGTGCCGCACCGCTGACAACGGCGTCGAATGCATCGGACGAGAACTGCCCGCTTACATTCACTTTTGCAGTCCCCGAGAGATCCAGGTATTCGAGCTCGGGAGTCTGCACGTTCACGACCACCTTCGGAGAGTCATATCTCCTGCCTCTCGACTGCAGTCCCCTGCTCCTGACCAGGAGGCAGTTCCCGGACTTTTCCACATCTACTATATCCCTGTATTCCGGATCAGAGATGTCCACAGACACCTTGTAACGGTCCCCCTTTGTCACATTTATCGTGATGTCCGGCCAATTGCAGCATCTTCTGCCGGACCACGAGTTATCAAGCTCTGTCCTGATGCCGGAGAATCCTTTGACATTGTACGTGTACTCACGCGATGAGACCTTTCCGGGTTTGCGTGCCCCGAGAGCAGCCGGCTCTCCGGCGCACATGATAAGCAATACGGCCGCAGCCGCCATGAACATCTTTTTCATAACCTGTGATTTTGTGCCAATTAGACGTATTATCAACATATTCTTTTACAATCAGTAGCCGGCCCCTACGTATGCGGCAAGGCATTCGCGGTAAAGGGACGCCACACATTCCGTCTGGCGGGAACAGTATATCCTGACAATGTCCGCCCTGCTGCCAGGGTCCATCCCGTCAAGTTGCGAGCAGAAGGCATCCGAGGAGGCCATAAGCCCGTCTATCGTGGATGAAATGCCCATCTCCCGACATAGCTGCGACTCGTTCTCCATGAGCCTGATCTCGTCATACAGGGGCCTGATTCCGTCCTTGTACTCCTCGATGCAGAGCATTGCCGGATCCTGGATGCCTTCAGGTCCGGACCTGAAGGCGAAGAAAGCCAAGACGGCGAGGACAGCCGCTGCCGGGACTGCGAATGCAGCCGCACGGATGGCCCGCACGCGCCGCGCCGCTCTGGACACAGCCTTTTCAACAAACTGCCGCTCAGTCACCTTGGGTTCACCCCCGAGGGTCTCTATCTCTGATGAGAACCGTCTGAAATATTGTTCCATTTCCATACTTTCCTTCCTTTTGCTTCAAATGTCAAGCATCTTTCTTACAGCGTCCGCGAGCCTTCTCCTTGCCCTCATGTACTGACTTCTGACCCCGCTTTCGCTAAGGTGCATCATCCGTGCTATCTCTTGATATTCATATCCTTCTATCAGCCTGAGTACCAAGACAGTCCTGTACCCGGGAGCGAGGGATTCCATAGCTGACATCACATCCTTTACCGTATCGGCACCCATCTTCTGCCAGTCCGGGCCGTCATCCGCAACGGTTTCTTCATCAGGGATATCCGCGACGGAACTGTCTATCGGCACGAGTTTCCGGGTCTTGCGCAGCCAGTCTATGGACAGCCTGACACATGTGCTCCTCAGCCATGCGTACTTTTTCTGCTCGCAGTCGAGCCGGGGCGCCCTGGTCAGATAACGTATCATGGTCTCCTGCATGATCCCTTCTGCATCGGGGACAGACGCAGTGATACGCAGAGCCGTATTGTACAGCTTCTTTGCATAGGTCCTGAATATCACTGCAGCTTCTGTCCTGTCCATAATGTGTATCAATATCCGATAAAGCTGGTGCGGCAGCGCCGTTTCTCCTGCTCTGCATATATGACGGAGAAGACAGCGCCGTGTTGCATGTAATGAATATGTTTTTTTTGAGGGGTCCGGACAGACGGCCAGTCAGGCTTCGGTTCAGACGAGGGTCCAACGGATGCGTATCCCCCGCCTTTCCATTCCGCGGAACCATGTCATCTGCCGTTTTGCGAACTGGTGGATGGCTATGGCGAGCTTCTCCCGCATTTCGGCATAGCCCATACGGCCCGTCAGATACAGGGTGACGAACTTGTATTCGAGCCCGTAATAGATAAGGTCCTCAGGAGGGATTCCGCTGTCGAGAAGACGCTGCACTTCGTCAGTCATGCCCTCCTGCAGACGGGCATCGAGGCGGCGGTCGATGCGTGCATTGCGTTCCTCACGCGAGACAAGGGTGCCTATGTAGAAAGTGTGTTTCGGAAGGAAGGAGGTATGCTCCACGGGGTGCTCAGACTCGTAGATGGCAATCTCGAGAGCGCGGATAAGCCGTTTGCGGGTGTCATAGTCGGTGGAGTTGTGAAGCGGCCGGAGAGAAGCCAGGCGGGCTATCAGTGTTTCAGTGTCTTCCTTTTCAAGCTCCGCCCTGAGCTTCTGGTCCGCCGGGACATCAGGCAGAGAGTACCCGCACGATGCAGCCTCTATGTAAAGTCCTGATCCTCCGCAAAGTATCGGAATGCAACCTCTGGACACCACATCTTTGTATGCCTTTTCGAAATCGCGCTGGTATTCATAGATATTGTATTTGGAACCTGCCTCCGCAATGTCTATAAGGTGGTACGGCACGTCACCGTATTCGGACAGGTCCTTTCCCGTACCTATGTCCATCCCACGATAGACCTGGCGCGAGTCCGCCGAAAGGATTTCAGCCCGACGGTCTCCGGCACCGGAGTCCGCAAGCATCCTGCCGATCCTTTCCGCGAGCCCCACGGCATACCTTGTCTTGCCTGAAGCTGTAGGTCCGAGCACACATATAAGGTCAATTTCCCCGTCCATGTACGAACGGAGCATCCCCTCCTCGTCGATTTTCTCCGGGGACGGGAGCTCCGCCATGGGCGGGACGCCGATATTCTTCGCCATAAGCAAATATTTGTTGTTGTCCGTAATCTCCGGTCTGGAGACCGTGTCCTACTCTCCGTAGAGGTATTTCCTCTGCTCCGCCGTAAGCGTGTCAATCCCGCAGCCCCAGAACGAAAGGATACGCCGCGCGACATCCTCGTCAATGCTTCGCGGAACATCCTGGAGCATGTGCCAGATTTTCCGGAGGACAGAAGAGCGGTTTACCACAAGGTAACGTGCGCTGAGGGCCTGGATGGCGAACGACATGTCCATGATCTCCGCAGGATGCCCGTCCCCGGCAGCCAGGTTCACCAGCCGGCCTTCCGCCAGGACATATATCCTCCGTCCGTCCTCAAGGGTGTAACATGTGATGTTCTTCCTTGCCGGCCTCACGTCTGAAGCCATGGTGGCAAGTCCGCGGACATCGACCTCGACATCGAAATGGCCGGCGTTGCAGCATATGGCCCCGTCCTTCATGAGAGCGAAATGCTCCTTGACAATCACATTGTCGCAGCCTGTCACGGTCACGAAGATATCCCCGAGAGGAGCCGCCTCCGACATCTTCATCACTGTGAAGCCGTCCATCACTGCCTCCATTGCCTTGATAGGGTCCACTTCCGTCACTGTCACCTTGGCGCCAAGCCCCTTGGCTCTCATGGCCACGCCTTTCCCGCACCAGCCGTACCCGGCCACAACGACATTCTTCCCGGCCACTATGAGGTTGGTGGTACGGTTGATGCCGTCCCAGACGGACTGCCCGGTACCGTAGCGGTTGTCGAACAGGTGCTTGCAGTCGGCATTGTTCACAAGCATCATAGGGAACTGCAGTTCCCCTGCCCTGTTCATCGCCTGGAGCCGGAGTATGCCTGTAGTGGTCTCCTCGCATCCGCCTATGACATCGGGGATGAGGTGGCGGAATTCAGTATGCATCAGGTGGACAAGGTCTCCGCCGTCGTCTATTATGATATTCGGTCCCGCTTCCAGCACTTTCCTGATATGGGAGCCGTACTCCTGCTCCGTGGCCCCGTGCCATGCGAACACGTTGAGTCCTTCATGCACAAGGGCAGCTGCCACATCGTCCTGTGTGGACAGAGGATTGCTGCCCGTGACATACATTTCGGCTCCTCCTGCAGCCAGAGTCTCGCACAGATATGCTGTCTTGGCCTCAAGGTGCACGGAAAGGGCGATTTTCAGTCCGCTGAATGGTTTTTCCAGGGAGAATTCCTTTTCAAGTCCGTTGAGAAGGGGCATGTGATGACGCACCCAGTCGATTTTCAGCCGGCCTTCTGGCCATAGGCTGATGTCGCGTATTTCACTTGTCATGATACGTTGGTTTTTATTGTCAAATGTAGTGAGAATTAACGCCCTTTGCAATTTATGTTTTCAAATTATCGCGAAATCGGAAATTTATGCGTAAGTTTGCTGACTTTTTCATAGACGGAGGGACAGAAGATGCCGAAAGCCAAGAGCAAAGTGGAGATAAAGAACAGAAGGGCCTCGTTCGACTACGAGTTCCTGGAGACCTACATTGCCGGCATCGTGCTGAGCGGTACGGAGATTAAGTCCATCAGGGCCGGAAAGGCCTCTCTGGTGGACGCTTTCTGCTATTTCAACGGCGGGGAGCTGTATGTCAAGAACATGCACGTGGCAGAATATTTCTGGGGCAGCTGGGGGAACCATGAGCCGCGCCGCGACCGCAAGCTGCTTCTCACCCGCAAGGAACTGGGCAAGCTGCAGCGTGCAGTGAAAGAAAAAGGGCTGACAATCGTGGCCGTGAAACTGTTCATAGCAGACAACGGGTACGCCAAGCTGCTCATAGCACTCGCACGGGGAAAGAAAGAATACGACAAGCGCCAGTCCATCAAGGAGAAAGACCTCCGGCGCGAGATGGAGCGCATGTGACGGGGAAGCCAGTCCGCGAAGCCGTCACCTTTCCCAGCGGTCTTCATCAAAGCAAGGTGCCACATACGGACCTTCATGGTCTATGCGGAACGACAGGTATGTGATAGGGATACCCTGGGCAAGATACTGCGATTCATAGAATGTCTGGACCTGGAAAAGGGCATCGACTGCATCGCGTCCGCAGACGGACTCTAGCGCCGTACCGTACAGTCTCTGCCTGTCAGCCCCGTATATGTCAGTGGCACATGCGAGTATATCCAGACCATTCTGCTCTGCCACGGCCCTTGTATATTCATGGAGCAGCCTGCTGTCCGTCTTGAGATGGACTATACCCCCTTTCTTGAGGAATCCCCGGTATCTCTCCAGGAAAAGAGGCGATGTCAGCCTCTTCTTGGGTTTCTTGAGCTGCGGGTCAGCGAACGTAATCCAGATTTCAGAGACCTCGTTCCTGGCAAAAAGCGACCCTATGAACTCTATCCTTGTACGGAGGAAAGCCACGTTCGGGAGGTTGTGTTCCGTAGCATATCTGGCTCCTTTCCAAAGTCTTGCACCCTTTATGTCCACTCCGATATAGTTGGACGAAGGGTTGCGCAGGGCAAGGTCTATGGTGTACTCGCCTTTTCCGCAGCCGAGCTCCACCACGAGGGGTCCGTCGTGCGCGAACATCTTTTCCTGCCAGTGTCCCTTGACAGGATGGTCGGTCCCGAGCACTTCGGAAGTGGCCGGCTGTATGAGGCAGGAGAAGGTCTCGTTCTCCTTGAATTTGCGAAGTTTGTCTTTTCCCATAATTACTGCAATGCCGGTCAATGTTTCCAGGATCCGGTGCGGGATAGCCTGAAACGGTGTCAGTCCGGCGAATCGAATTCACGTTAAACTAATATTCAATGCCTTAACTTCAATGACCGGAATCCGTCGGATTGACGTTAAGGATTCCCGGACATGGAATGTCTCAGCCCCATCCCGCGGAGTCCCGGGAAACTGTCCTCTCCGAGCACTTTCACCGACAGGGTCCACATCCCGTATTCGGACGGGACGAACCCTTCCCTGTAAACGGACCCGTACTGGACAGAGAAAGGCGTTTTCCTGACATAGCTGTCCCTGGGCAGGCCGACGGTCTCGGAATACTCTTCACCGGAAGGAGACACAACCTCTATCCGGAGAGGGATCATGGCCGGCATCGCATCAAAATCCCTGTCTGACGCATCTATCATTGTATAAAATTCCAATGTATGGACGGAGATGCTGTCCCCGAGATCGATGCTGAACACATAACGTCCTCCAGAGTCCCTGCCGGACTGTTTCACGAATGTCTCCCGCCCTGCCGGTGCACTGCAACAGACGGCCGCAGACAACATCATGAGGAAAAGGACCGGATGCAGCAGGCAATATCTTGTCTTGATTGTCATATCTGCCGATACATTAATGGAATACGGTATGTTGTCCGACGGGACCGGCATTATTCCTGCTTTGGCTGTGCCTGTTTCTGCTGTTTCGGCCCGCGGCCGTCCTTCTTCCTGTCACGTGGCTCCCTTCTTTCCCCGCCTTCCTTCTGCTGTCCGCTTCTCGCCGGCTTGCCCTGTCTCTGTCTCTTTTTCTTCTTCCTGGTCTCGTCAAAACGGGTGATGCTGTCATCCCCGACAGCCGACACGAACTCCGGTGCGGTCACATCCGGCTCTGTCTTCAGCGATTCCGGCTTCACACCGTTGCGGTTCATGGCGATAATCTCCTTCACGTCAGAGGCCGGAAGGGCATAGAGGTTTGAAAACGAATTCGGATCGTATGAGAAATACATCGTCTCCTTCAGGATATCCGTCTTCATCAGGAATGCCTGGCCGTCCTGGAACTCGAGAGGCGCAGTCACCTTAGGGATACGGGATGAGGCATCTATGTATGAAGCCGTTTCATAGTTCAGGCAGCATTTCAGTTTGCCGCACTGCCCTGCAAGTTTCTGGGGATTGAGGGAAAGGTCCTGGCATCTGGCGGCCACAGTGGAGATGGACTGGAATGAGGAAATGTAGTTGGAGCAGCACAGTTCCCTGCCGCAGACCCCGAGCCCGCCGATGAGCCCGGCCTCCTGCCTTGCGCCTATCTGCTTCATCTCTATCCTGATACGGAATTCTTCGGCAAACACTTTGATGAGCTGCCGGAAGTCCACGCGGCCGTCTGCGATATAATAGAATATGGCCTTGGTCCCGTCACCCTGGAACTCGACATCCCCGATTTTCATCTCGAGGCCCAGCTCCTCGGCTATCTGCCTGGCCCGGATCATGGTCTCATGCTCACGGCCGATGGCCTCCTGCCATTTCTCCAGGTCGAAGATCTTGGCCTTCCTGTAAATACGCTTGAACTCAGTAGTGGCAGGATCAATCCTCTTCCATTTCATCTGGCGCATCACCATTGGCCCCTCAAGGGTCACTATCCCCAAGTCATGGCCGTTCGCCGCCTCGACTATGACCATGTCCCCGGTCTTGACAGTCTGCCCGGAAGTGTTGACGTATATGCCCTTCCTGGTGTTCTTGAACCTGACTTCAAAATAATCCTTGGACTGTTCCTGCTTCACGCCGGGAAGCCAGTCATAGACCTCCAGTTTGCAGCAGCCCTGACGGTAGGTGCAGCATAGGGAACCATCGTCGTTCCTCTCCACCGTACAACCTCTCGAACAGTCGAACTGCTTGATTTCGTTATCTGTATCCATAGTGTCAAATACTTAAAAAAATGCGGTCGGCAAGATCACAGAAGACAATCTTCGCACTGACATTCCTGTCTATCAGAGCAGAGCTCCTGTCTATCTGGCCGAGTATCTTCTCGCAGAAAGACGGGCTGCACCACCTGGCTGCAGAAGAGAAGAACTCCTCCTCTCCCGGCTTCATGTTGGACAGTGCCTCCATCCCCTGCTGAACCATATATATTTTCCGGAGACAGTCTCCGGCGAAACTGCAGAATGCCTTCTGCCTCTCCCTTGACTCCAGGGCAGCTATCTGCTCCGAAGCCTCGAGGACGGAAAGCAGGTCCTTCTCATGAGCGGCCTTCAGCATATCGGAAAAAATGTCCATGTATATGCTGTACTCCGCGCTTTCCCCCGCGTCCCTGAGGGCGACTCCGACGCTTCCCCCGGATATGCCGGACAGCACCCCCGCATCTTCCTCGCTGAACGAGAACCTACCGACAAGCGTCGCCGCCACATCTGCTTTCGTGGACGGGAGGACCCTGAATCCCTGGCACCGGGACGAAATGGTCTGCAGGACCTTTTCCGGAGCATGAGTGATGAATATGAACACTGTCTTCTCCGGCGGCTCTTCGACTATCTTCAGAAGCCTGTTGGCAGCCTCAGCATTCATTCGTTCCGGAAGCCAGACAATGACACTCTTGTATCCGTCCTCGACCGATGTGAGGGAAAGTTTCTCCAGGATATATTTTGCGTCCGCCACTGCTATATTCCCGGACTTGTTCTCTATTCCCAAAGCTTCATAAAGCTGGCTTTCAAGAAAATACGGATTTGAAACAGCAAGCTCCCGCCACTGCTGGAGATAGGACTCCGAAGTAGGCTTCGCCGAGGCCGGGATCCTGGACCCCGAATTCACCGGATAGATGAAATGCAGGTCAGGGTGAATGAGCCTGGAGACTCTGTTGCATGACGGGCATTCACCGCACGAGTCCCCGTCATGACGGTGCGGACAATCAAGATACTGCACGTATGCGAGGGCGAGGGCGAGGGCGCCGCAACCTTCGTTCTCGTACAGCAGCATGGCATGTGCGACTCTCCCGGTATCGGCCATCGACACCAGGGCCTTCTTTATGTCATCATTGCCTTTTATGTCCGCAAACCTCATCGTCAAGCCTTGTCTTGAATCATGTCATTTCGAGCGGACACCCACATATCGGGCAACGTCCGCAAGCTGCCTCCTGTAGCACGTGTCCGGGAATATGTCCAGGGCATCCACAGCCTTGGTGATATATCCGTCCAGAACCTTTTCCGCGTACGCCACACCGTCATGCTGCCGGACAAAATCCATTATCCGCTCCCTGTTTCCGGGGTTCTCGCGGATGGATGCCACAAGCGAACGGACGGCCGAAGCCTCATCCTCAGGGACTTCCTGCAGTGCGCCGATAAGAGGAAGGGTAATCTTCTGCTCCATGATGTCCACCCCGACAGGTTTCCCTACCACCGCATCCTGGGAATAGTCGAATATGTCGTCACGTATCTGGAAAGCGAGTCCGAGAGCTGTCGAGAATTCCCTTACAGCATCCTCCATTTCGGGAGAAGCCCCCACTGAAATGGCCGCAGACAGAGACGACGAGACAAAAAGCGATGCCGTCTTGTTGTAGATTATCCGTATGTAGTCATCGTAACCCGTATCTCCGGACTCCGCTTTCTGAAGCTGGAGCATCTCCCCCTCGGCAAGGTCAGAAAGAGTCTTGGAGAATATCTTTATGACCCTGTCCCCGTGGTTTGATGCCGAAAGGATCAGCTCCATCGCCTTGACAAGCCAGTAATCACCGACAAGTACGGATACCGAAGGGCCCATCAGGGAACGTATGGTGGGGGAACCCCTGCGCTGGTCGCTGCTGTCAGCGACATCGTCATGGAGAAGAGTGGCGTTGTGGAGCAGCTCTGCCGCTGCAGCATACCTGCAGCTGTCATCTACAGCCCCGCCATCCGAACAGGCCATCGCCACAAGCATGGAAATCAGTGGTCTGAGCTGTTTCCCGCTGTGTGAAAGTATCCGGCCGTTTATACTCTGCAGGAGAGCTATGTCGCTGGAAAGAGAACCGTTGATGTACGATTCCACACTCATCCAGCGGCTGCCCAACATTGCCTTTATCTCTTCAGGATTCATATCATCTGATTTTTTCTGTAATGCCAAGGATCTCTTCCGGCGTACTGCAGAAAGAAATCATGTCCCTGTGCTTCTGCTCCAGCATACCAGTATGCACATAGTGGTCAAGCAGAGCCTCCAACGGCCTGTAAAACCCGTTCCAGTCAAGGGCGAATATCCGGCCGTCATAGAATCCGAGCTTCTTCTGGGTAAGGGTCTCGACCAGCTCGTCCAGCGTCCCTATCCCTCCCGGCAGCGCCACTGCCGCCACTGTACCCTGGCGCATCAGAGCCTGTCGCTCGGCCATGGTATCTGTCCAGCGGATCTCGGAAAGATGCCGTGCCGCTATGTCTTTCATGAACCTTGGGACAATCCCCACATGGCGGCCTCCGCACTCCGAAAGCTCCTCGTCTATCTCGCCCATCGTGCCCCTGACCGTCCCTCCGGAGACTATGGTGTATCCACGCAACGAAGCCGCACGGACGAAATCACGTGCGACTTTGTTATAAGCTGGATCTATGATATTGCTTGCCGAGCAGAACACGGCTATTTTTTCATACATCTGCCTGTGTTTTAGAAAAGTAATGAAACCGACAGCGTGAATCCTCCGAGGTTGTGCCCGCGGGAGAAAGCCTCACGCATTATACCCACCAGGGACGTATCAGGCTCCGAGGCGTCATCGTGACCATACAGGGAACCGAAGTTCCAGTTGTACCTCCCGATGACCTGGAATTTCCATATCTCTATACCGACTCCGACACCGAGGCCGTACTCCCACCTGTTCAGTTCAGACCAGTCGTTTCTCACCGGCTCCGACGGACGCAGGTTCTCGATATAGGCATCCATCCTGTTGTTGAGTCCGTAACCTATATATGGACTGACGTCGAGGAACGGACGGAACAGAAGCAGATCCGGCCCCCACTGCAGGGACACCGGAAGCTCGAGATACCCGATGGTGAGGTCACTCGTATTGGTGAAATCAGCTCCGGGAATGACGTTCGAGAGCTTCGCGCCCTTCACATGGTACATAAGTGACGGCTGCACGGAGAAGCCCAGCGGAAGCTTGAGCTGATATGTCACACCCACATGATACTTGTTCATGGTGCTCCTGTTGAGAGCCTGCCTTTCCGCATTGGAGAAAGTCATGCCTCCTATCACACCGAAGCGGCCCTGGGCTGATGCCTGAGTCCCGAAAAGGGAAAACAGCAGCACGGCAGCCGCCAGGACCGTGGCAAGCCTGTTCTTCATGCCTTTCATCTCCGGACAACGTTACAGGAGGGAATCTATCTTCTTGGCAAGATCGCTTTTAGGAGCGGCGCCGACCATCTTGTCCACGAGCTGCCCGTTCTTGAAGAACAGGAGCGTAGGTATGTTCCTTATCCCGTACTGTACAGGGACTTCCTGACATTCGTCCACATTGCATTTTGCAATGACGGCACGGCCTTCATACTCCTTTGCAAGTTCCTCGACGAATGGGGCGATTGCGCGGCAAGGACCGCACCATGTAGCCCAGAAATCCACCATGACAAGCTTGTCTGTAGCGAGTATATCTTTGAAATTCGAATCTGTTACCTGTAGTTCCATAATCTATGTCCTCTTATTTTAAAAATGTTGTTTTCAGAATATTATTGCTAAAGAAACTGTATATCCGCTGAAGTTGGACTCGTCGAAGATTCTCTTGAACTCCTCTTCGGCGAAGCCTGAATTGACAAGGTCGCCGAGACTCCAGTTGTACTGTGCGGTGATCTGGAAATGCCTCCAGAGCTGGACTCCGAGCCCGGCACCGACGCCGTATTCGAACCTGTTGATGTTCTTCCAGTCGTATGTCTCACCTCTGGCGTCCTTCATATCCTTGGAAATGGCATACCCGATGAACGGGGACCCCTGGAGGAAGACACGGAACCTGTCATCAGAGAAACGCGGGCCCCACTGTATGTTGACAGGCAGCTCAAGATAGCCGAGGCCGAACGCCTGGTTGTCAACATTCCTGCCCATATCGGCCTGGCCTCCTTTCACATGGAAGAGGAGCTCCGGCTGGATGGAGAACCACAACGGAAGGTCGCACTGCACTGCAATGCCGGCCTGGTAGCCGAGGTTGGTCTTCACATCATTCTTCGGGTCCGAGAAATTCACTCCGGCCTTCACACCGAAATGCTGTGCACAGACCGTATCCGGGATGCACAATGCCAGCAGCGCTGCTGCAAGTATAATGTAAATCCTTTTCATCTCTTTTTAATTAGAATTACTCAACCTGCAAATATAACAATTTTTTCCGTTCCCACAAGAATACAGGATGACGCTTCAAAGACGCCGGTGACATGCGGCACCGGGAGGTCACCTGCCATTCCGTCCGGCCATGATCAGTCTGTCTTCTCAACGGACCACACGAAAGCCCTGATACCGAGCTCCGGGGTTAGAGAGTCCTTTTCACGGATACCGTCCAGAATAGGGCCTGTCTTGCTGTCCTCGACAAAAGCAAGCACCGCGTTGTTAAGCGTCGGCCATGCATGGTTTCCCAGATGCGGTTCCCCGTCCCTGGAGCCGCGGCCCTGAATGTCTTCCCACATGGTGTAGCCGCGGCATCCGTTGGCTTCAAGGAGTTCGACTATCTCGGCGTAGTACGCCTGGTTGTATGCTATGAATATCGCTTTCATTTCTTTTCCTGTTGAAGTTCTGTCCTTGTTTTCTTCAGGCGGCGTTTTTCCTGCATGGTGGCGAATGAGCAGTATATGGTAGGTATGAGCACAAGGGTCACGAGCGTGGAGACAGTAAGTCCCCAGCACACCGTCATACCGAGCGAGCGCCACATCTCGGAGCCTTCCCCCTTGCCGACCGCCAGCGGCACCATGCCCAGCACGGTGGTGAGCGTGGTCATCAGTATAGGACGCAGACGGGACCTGCCGGCAATCACCACCGCATCGGATATGCTCTGACCCCGCTCACGCAAGAGTATGGTATAGTCAATCAGCACGATACCGTTCTTCACCACTATTCCCATCAGGATGATGATGCCGATCATGGCCATAAGCCCAAGCGGTGTCCCTGTGATGGTGAGCCCCAGTATCACACCGGTAAGCGCGAACGGGATGGAGAACATGATCACGAACGGGCTCATGAAGGACTCGAACTGCGAGGCCATCACGATATACACCAGTATCACGATGAGTATCAGCAACATGAACAAATCAGAGAATGTATCCTGCTGGTCTTCTATGTCTCCTGCGATGACCACGGACAGCTCGGACGGAATCTCGGTCTCCCGTATCACCTTCTGCGCGGAGGCATACACGTCACTCAGCGCATAGCCGTTGCCCACCACCGCATTCACGGTGACGGTCCTCTCCCTGTTCTTGCGCTCTATGGTAGGAGGTGTCATGTCCTCCACCACGGTGCCCAGGTCCTTCACCCTTATCCCCATTCCCGCAGGGCTGTAGACCATTATGTTCTCTATGTCCTCGACACTTGTCCTGAACTCGGGGGCATAACGGACCCTGATGTTGTACTCGTCACCGTCCTCGCGGTAGAACGACTGGGTGGACCCGTTGATTGCCGCATTGACATAGGAGGCGGCCGTGGTGCTGTTCAGCCCGTTGACAGCCAGCTTTGTCCTGTCAAAGTCCACTTCATACTCCGGAGTGTATTCGTCACGGCTTATGGTCACCTGCGAGGCGTTTCCCTCTGCCTTCATCTTTTCCGCGATGACTTCCGCCAGGCGGTCTGTAGTGCTGAAGTCGTAGCCGTATATCTCTATATCCACCGAGCTCTGACCTCCCATGCCGCCTTCTCCTTCGGTCACCTCGTATTTCTTTATCTCCGGATAACTGTCCAGGTCTGAGCGTATGATGTCGGCAATCTCAGTGCATGAGCGCTCACGCAGTTCCATGCTGCCGATGTTGAAGCTGAATGAGATGATATGGGTGCCGGTATTCTGCATCGAGCCCCAGGCGTTGTCCGTGTCCGCCTGGCCGAGAGTGTAGCTGCAGACCTCCATCTCGGGGATTTCGCTCATGAAGCGGGAGTAAAGGTTCTCGGCAAATTCCCTGGTGATGTGCTGCGCTGTACCCACAGGAAGCTCGACAGTGGCTGAGATACGTCCGGAATCGGACTTCGGGAAATACTCCGACTTGACCATCGGCCCCAGGACGGCAAGGGTGGAGAGGAATATGCCGAGCGCAGTGCATACCACCACGGTACGGTGCCTTACGGACCATGCGATGATATGGCCGTACCCCCTGGTTATCCAGTCGATGAACCTGTTCACAGGACCGAAAATCGCCCTGTGCAGCTTACCCGTCTTTGGCTTTAGCACCAGGAACCTCGAGCAAAGCATAGGCACAAGGGTAATGGCACCGACCGTAGAGACAATCATGATGATGCAGACAATCCACCCAAGCTGCTTGAACATCACCCCGGATATGCCCTGTATGAGGGTAAGCGGGAAGAATACTGCAAGCATGGTGAGGGTGGAGGCTATGACTGAAATACCCACCTCCTGGGTGGCATGGACGGCGGCCTCCTTGGGCTTCTCTCCCCTCTCCAGGTGCGTGGTGATGTTCTCGAGCACCACAATGGCATCGTCCACCACCATTCCTATCGCTATGGAAAGGGCTGACAATGATATGACATTCAACGTATTCCCCGTTGCGAACAGGTACACCAGAGATGCCAGCAGGGAGATAGGTATGGCCAGGACAATGATAAAGGTGGCCCTCCACCTTCCGAGAAAGACATACACCACCAGCATCACCACCAGGAATGTTATGACAAGCGTCTCCTTCAGTGAGTCTATACTGTTGATGATATTCCTGGAATTGTCTATGACAGTGGTTATCTTCACGTCCGAAGGGAGCGTCCGCTGTATCTGCGCAAGGGCCTTCTTCACTCCGTTTATCACATCCACGGAGTTGGCACCGGTCTGTTTCTGGATGACTATCTGCGCCCCCTGTACTCCATCGGTGTAGGCTTCCTGGGCACGCTCCTCCTGCCCGTCGGTCACACGTGCAACATCCCTGAGATAGACAGCCTGCCCGGCCGAATACCCCACTACTATGTCGAGCATCTCCTCGGCATTCTCGAATTCTTTCTCGACCCTGACGGAATATGTGTCGGAGCCGATGTCTATGCTTCCGCTCGGGACATTCCTGTTCTCCGAGGCGAGAATACCGGATATGGTGGTGATGGAAAGACCGTAGGCCTCCAGCTTGCCGGGGTCGCAGAATACCTGTATCTCCCTCTGCGGCGCTCCGGTGACAGACACGGTTCCCACTCCGGAGACTCTCGCCAGAGGAGTGGTTACCTTGTCGTCAAGAATCTTCTCCAGGGCAGGCAGGCTCTCTCCGGCCGTGGCCGAGAGTATCATGATCGGAAGGTCGTCCGCGCTGAATTTGAAGATGACAGGTATCGTGGCTCCGTCCGGAAGCTCGGAATTGACCAGGTCCAGCTTGTCCCTGACATCGTTCGTCGCCACGTCTATGTCCACTCCCCACTCGAACTCCAGCATTATCAGGCAGATGTTCTCCTTGGACTGGGAGGTGATGTCCTTCAGGTCGCTCACTCCGTTAAGGGCGTTCTCCAGGACTTTTGAAAGATTGGTCTCAATGTCCTCCGCGCTGGCCCCCGGATATGAGGACATGACCATTATCACGTTGGCGTCAAACTCCGGCAGCTGGTCTATAGATATCCGCATGAGAGAGAATATCCCCAGGATGGCGCAGGCGGCGAAGACCAGGGAGGTGGTCACCGGATTGTTGACTGCCTTTCTGTATATACTCATAGATATTGTATTCTTTTTTTTATTGCATCATGTTACTTCCCTCCGGCGGAGGCCGGTCTGTCACTGCCCGACCTTCACTTTTATGCCGGACTTCAGGCGCACCTGGCCTTCGGTGACTACAGTGGCACCGTCTTCGAGACCGGAAAGGATCTCGTATGTGAAGTCCATGCGGCGGCCAGGGATGACCTTGGTGTATGTCACCGTGCTGTCAGGGTTGAGCACATAGACGAAACGGTCGCCTGAGCCGACCTGCTTTACTATGGCCTCGTCCGGCACCACCACACTGCGGTTCACCCCGAATGTGACAGTGACCCTGGCATACATCCCGGGACGGAGGACCCTGTCGGCATTCTCCACCACGACCTCCACTGTAAAGGTGTGGGTGGCAGGGTCTATGGTAGGGTAAATCCGGCTTATGCTGCCGGCGAACTCCTTTCCGGGGAAGGCATCCGCAGTTATCTTCACCTTGTCTCCCGTATGCACCTTGGTGTAGTCCACCTCGGATATGCCTATCAGGAGCTTCACCGGTGTAATCTGCTCCACGGTATAGATGGGCTGCCCCATGGTGAACATGTCCCCCTTGTCATAATTCCTGGCGGAAATCACCCCGTCCACCGGGCTGAGCAGGACCGTGTTCTCGAGCAGGTTCCCGTATGTGCTTTTGGAAACGTTGTATTTCAGCTCCATGGCGTCGAGATCCGACTTGGACAGGCCTCCGGCCCCGTAAAGCTCCTTCAGCCTGCCGTATTCGATGGAATCATTGACCATCTGCAGCCTGGCCTGCTGCAGGTTTATGGCATCCATCTCGGCCACAACCTGCCCTTTCTTCACGAAGTCCCCGATATCGACCTTTATGTCCTTGATTCTCATGACAGCCTGGGGTGCGATATTGTTTTTCACATAAGCCTGCACTGTCGATGTATATACACCTGTCTGCGGGACATCTTCCGCAAATACCTGCCTGACGGCCACGGAAGGCAGCTCTTCCTGCGAGGATGCATCCGTCACGGCATTCCTTTTCCCTCCTGCACATGAAGCCGCCGATGCGGCTATCAGGAACAACGTTGTCACTTTGAGCAATGTATTCATAGTCTGTCTTTTTTTTCGTGGATTACATAAGAAAGCCCCCGGCACAGCATGCGCGTCCCGGACGGCAAGGATATCTATTCGGTGAAGTCGTGGCCGAGGGTCTGCTCCAGGATGGACTTGGCCACCAGGTAGTCATACACGGCCTGGGAAGCGCCCAGTTCAGCCTGGGTGAGTGCAAGCCTGGCATCATTCAGCTCCAGAAGGGTGTTCTTGCCCACCTGGTATGTCTTGCTGGCTATCGAGTATCCCTTCCTTGCGGAAGCCACGGCAGCCTTGGCAGCCTGGTACGTCTTCATGCTGGTCTCCATCGTCACGAGGCTCTGCCTGATGCTTATCTTCAGATTCCGCTCAGTGTCCATTGTCTGGAGCCTGAGCTGTGTGGCCTGGGTCTTTGCCTGGCGTACGTCATTGTACCTCTTGCCTCCGGAAAATACCGGTATGGAAAGGTTCACACCTACATAAGAATACGGTGTCCACTGGTACTGGGAGAACTTGAAGTCATTGGTCATGGCGTTGATGCTGAACGAGAACGCGGCCGAAAGTGTAGGGATGTAGGCATATTTCTGCATCTTGATGGTGTGGGCAAGCTGCTCGGCCTGCAAGGCAAGCTGCCGCATGGTGGTATTGTTCTCCAGGCTGATTGAATCGCCCTGTATCTCGGCATAGAGCATCTGCGAAGAATAGTCCTCGAGCTTCCCAGCCACATCCAGGTTCATGTCCAGGTCCACCCCCATCACCGCCTTGAGCTGCCACAGGGAAAGGATTACGGAACTCTCTGCATTATAGACATCCGGGATGGCATTCGCCACGCTGGTCTGCGCCCTTGTCATGTCATATTCAGTGGCCTTCTGTACCCTGAACTTCTTCTCTGTCTCGTGCAGGTTGTCCAAGGCATTTTCATACACGTCCTTATACACCTGGAAAGCCTCCTTGGCCAGGAGCGTCCCGTAGAACGCCTGCTTGACCTGTGTCACCATGTCCAGGCGGGAGGACCGTGCCTTCTCGATGGCCATCTCGACCTCCAGTCCGGAGATCCTGAGGCTCTTCCACAGCTGCGGGTTCACAAGCGGCATGGTGGCGTTCAGTCCGGCCGCCCATGTGTTCCATCTCCCGACTTCCAGACCTTCGCTCGTGTCAGGGATGGTGAAGCCTTCCCCGCTTCCGGTGCCATCCCCTTCAGAGGACCCGCCCCCGCCTTCCATTGAACTCATGTCGAAATCCATGTACATGACCTGCTTCTTGATGGTCCTCTGGTATGTGCCGGAGACATCTATCTGAGGGAAAAGCGAAGCGTAGGTGCCTTTCCTGGCATACGTCGTCCTCTGAATTTCCTGGTCAGCCACTTTCACAGGGATATTCTCGCTCAGGGCTATCTGAAGGGCCTGTTCAAGGGTTATGACCACAGGGGAGGAAGCGGTGTCGGCCGCAGATAGGGTATGCCGCACCACAGAGTCAGCCCGGGAAGGCAAAGTCCTGTACTGGGCCGATGCGTCATGGGGCACCAGGGCAGGGGCTGCCACCAGGCATAATGCTAAAAGTTTCTCTCTCATCTTGTTGATATATGTCCTATTGTCTGGTATTTTTCCGTGAAAAGTGCAAAAATACATCAAAAAATCTGACAGGAGCATGCCCTGAGTGGTCAAAATTGATATACTAATGGTCAAAATTGACAAATAATGTATATATTGCAGCCCGAACACATGGAATATGAAGGAACTTGCAAAACTATATTCTGACAATCAAATAGTTGGAGAAAATCACATAAACGGCCTACTGTACGGGGCAGAGCTATGCGGGGACTTTTCGGCGGAGTCGGAGGGAAGGCCCGCAAAGATGATTTACAACAATATAATACTTGCTACCCACGGGAGCATTTCCTATGTCATAGGGCGGCAGGAATTCAAGGCGGAAAGCCCTGCCATAAGGGTCATCCCGTCCGGCAGCGGGCTGAACTCGGTCTCATACAGCGGAGGTTTCAGGGGATGCATCGTGAAAGTGTGCGACGAGCTGATGATGGATATCATCAGGAACAACAATCCCTTCCCGCTGGAGTCCATATACCGCCTGTACGACAACAAGCACAGCAACGTCAATATCACAAGGGACGAATGCGACACCCTGCTTGCAGACATGAGGAACATGATAGCGGCGATGGGCAAGAAAAGACACCATTTCCTCCACGAACTCAACTACGCCCACCTGTATATACTCACGTCAGACATAGCCGACATGATATGGAAACGTTTCGGGGACGGGAATCCGGGGCACACCATAGAGACGTCGCGTTCCGGGGTCATATTCCAGCAGTTCCTGGCCCTGCTCAGGGAAAATATAGACAGACAGCACAGCGTGACCTTCTATGCAGGGGAGCTTTGCATATCGAAACAGTACCTGTCCGCGGTGGTCAAAGAGAAGACAAAGACCACGACAGGGAAAATCATCGCCAAGGCACGTGCAGAGAAAGCTCTTCAGATGCTGAGGGAAACGGAGCTGTCCATCAAAGAGATAGCCGACCGGCTGTCATTCCCCGACCAGTCCACGTTCGGCAAGTTCTTCAAAAAACATTTCGGGGAGTCGCCTCTCGGCTACAGGAGCAAGATCACCAAGAAAATGAGGATGGGTCTCTAAAGTAATGTGAATTCGATGAATTTAATTCATTAAATTACATCGAATTACCTATTAAGGAGCAGGCCCGTGGCCTGCGACAGGTCCCCCGGCGAGGGGGAAGGAAGGGGGTGGCGCCCCTTAACAAGGGGCTGTCACGAAGTGACTGGGGATTAAGATGGGAAGGCCCTTCAGGGCCGCACCGGAACGTCAGCGAGGTTTCCGTCAGGGAAACCGAAGCAGTGGAGGTGCCGGCGCAGCGAAGCGGAGCCGCATGCCCCACCGGGGCTGTCACCGTCAGGTGACTGGGGGTGGACAGGC
>JADILZ010000043.1 GCA_017695065.1 Candidatus Cryptobacteroides excrementipullorum | reverse complement strand
ATGCAGAATTCCAGGCAGAGGCATTTCTTCAAGAGGTGCGTTGAGTACGCCGCGAAGGTTTATGACTCAGGGAGCAGGAGAGGCGGCGGGTATTCGGACATCCCGCCGGTGTATTTCATCGGGATAGTGAGCGCGGACATGGGGGTTCGACCGGAGCGGGGAGATGTGGCGAGACAGGTATATCTCGAGCTACGGATTCATGGAAAAGGAGAGCCATGAGGTTGCGGAAGAGACAATTTTGATTAATTTTGTGGAGCTGGACCGGTTCACGAAGGGCCTGGAAGAGAGCGAGGGGACAGTAGAGAAGTGGTGCTATGCGCTGAAGCACATGTGGAAGCTGCACGGGCTGCCTGATGGATTGAGGCAGACGGTGTTCGAGAGGCTGTTCGAGGCGTGCGAGATAGCGAGGTTCAGCCCGGACAAGAGACTCAGATACGAAAAGGAGATGATAACGGAAAGGGACTACAGGAACATACTCGAGACCGCCCGCGAGGACGGCTTCGCCGAGGGTGAGGCCAAAGGAAAAGCGGAAGGTCTTGCTGAGGGTGAAGCTAAAGGTCTTGCTGAAGGTGAAGCTAAAGGCCGTGCCGAAGAAAAAGTTTCAATAGCCAGGGCCATGCTGGCCTCAGGGATGGAGCCTTCTCTGATTTCATCTCTGACCGGGCTCCCGGAAGAGGTGGTCAGGAGGCTGTAGGCCAAGAAACTGTTTTGAAAAACAGATACACCGGAAAGATCCGTAAACGGATTTTCGGAAAACTCGAAACCGTTTCTGAATCTCGGAAGACCTGCTGATTACTATGTATGACAGTGACTCGAAAGGGTGCTTTATGCTTGCATCTGCGCAAGCCTTGAAGCTCCCCTTTTGAGCCACTGTCAGTCTGAACCCGGAACCATAGTCCGGAGTGAAGTAAGGAATATTATCTGCCGACTGTGACTTTCAACGGATGTGCCTGGGCATATGCGAAGTCCTTAACAGTCATGGCCCACTGCTCTGCCGACGGTACACCGCCCTGGCTCCATCCTGACCCGGTCCATACATCGAAACGCCTGCCAGGTGTTGCGACCGCCTTCAGGACTGCATGGCCGTCCATTGTCCCTGCTGAGACGCCCTGTTCGGCGGCATCCACTACCAGTCCGACAGAAATGTCCCCGTCTCGTTCGGGGTCTGACGTGTCCGATGCTTTTTCAGTGAATGCGATGTAGTAGTCTCCGTCCGTCCTGGCGATTACATCATGCTGTATTGCCCCCAGTACAACAGGGAGCTCATCCATGTTGCAGTCAAACCATGTGGAGATCTTCACGAAGCGCGAACCCGCGTCGAGAGAGAGTTCCCTGGTGACAGTGCATGACTTTCCGTTGACGAGGAAGGTGCCGTGGGTGAATACTGCCTTGGTGCGTATCGGGCCGTTGCAGATGCGCTCCTGTGTGGCCCAGTTGTCCCCCGTTATGATTTTCTCCCCGATGTAAGGGGCGCAGGCCCCGCCTCCGAGGGTGGCATCCACCTTGTAGCAGTCCATCCCCTCGCCGTAGTTGTGGTGGTAGTCGTTCTTGGCGAACCATTCGTCGATTATGAGCCTGTCTGTGGACTTCACCCAGATGTCCGGTCCGAGTGTCCTCGGGAATTCAAGTGCAGGGCCGTAGATACGTCCTGCTATGAGGTCGTTCTCGTATGCATAGTCGTCTGCCCTTTCAGGCACATGGCGGCTGTACACCAGGGTGTCGTACTTTTCGCGCACTCCGGAAGCAATGGTGTACCTGCAAGTCTTCCCTGCTGGTACATCTGCCTGGAATATAAGTTTTTCCTGCCCCGTCCTCTCTGTATATACCTGGACCGGGACTTGTTTCCCTGTGCTGTCCAGCACCACTGCATTCTCCTCCGTGAGCCTGTCGTCCAGTGCGGTGAGGTCGCTGAAAAGTATCTCTACGGTCTCTGCTTTCCTCGGAAGACCGGTGTCGTTCTGTACTGTCACCGTGACGGGCTTCTGTCCGGAGCATGATGCGGCGATGGCTGCGATGCAGATTGTCAGTATCGTGTTTTTCATATTAATCAACTGCAAATTCGGTTTATCATTTCCCTGGGTTGAGGGCTACTGGGGCTGTTTGCCTATGTATGCCAGGATGCCTCCGTCCACGTAAAGGACGTGCCCGTTCACGAAATCCGATGCGGAAGACGCCAGGAACACAGCCGGTCCCTGCAGGTCCTCCACCGTGCCCCAGCGTGCGGCAGGCGTCTTGGCCACTATGAACGAGTCGAAAGGATGGCGTGAACCGTCACTCTGGCGCTCGCGCAACGGTGCTGTCTGAGGGGTTGCGATGTATCCCGGTCCGATGCCGTTGCACTGGATGTTGTACTGTCCGTATTCGGAAGCGATATTCCTGGTGAGCATCTTGAGCCCGCCCTTGGCAGCCGCGTATGCCGATACTGTCTCGCGTCCGAGCTCAGACATCATGGAGCAGATGTTTATGATCTTCCCGCCCCCGTTCTTTATCATGGACGGGATTACAGCCTTGGATACGATGAACGGGGCGTTCAAGTCCACATCTATCACCTGCCTGAACTCCTCCGCCTTCATCTCCGTCATGGGGATACGCTTGATGATGCCGGCGTTGTTCACCAGGATATTGACCGGACCGAGGTCTTTTTCCACCTTGGCAACGAGTTCCTGCACCTGGTCTTCTTTGGTGACATCGCATACATAGCCTCTGACGTCTATGCCTTTTTCCTTGTATGAGGCGAGGCCCTTGTCCACAAGTTCCTGCCTGATGTCGTTGAACGCGATTTTTGCGCCTGCCTGGGCAAATGCGCTGGCGATTGCGAATCCTATTCCGTAGGATGCTCCCGTGACGAGAGCGACTTTACCTTCAAGTGAAAAGTTTACCATTGTATTGTATCGATTTAGAGGTTCTACATTGTCCTGGCTCCGGCTATGTACCCCAGGGCTTCCCTGCATATCTGTGTGATCCGGCCCCAGTCCCCGCCGGCTATGGCGTCTTTCGGGAAAAGTTTGGAGCCCATGCCGACGCAGGTCACCCCAGCCTTGAACCAGGCCTCGAGGTTCTCCCTGGACGGGTCCACACCTCCGGTGACCATGATCATCGACCATGGCATCGGGGCCAGGATGTTCTTCACGAATGACGGGCCTCCGACATTCCCGGCAGGGAATACCTTGCACAGGTCGCATCCTGCTTCCTGGGCGAAGCCTATCTCGCTGACGGAGCCGCATCCGGGACAATACGGGATGCATCTCCGGTTGCATACCTTGGCTATGTCAGGGTTGTACAGCGGGCCGACTATGAAGTTGGCGCCCAGCTGGATATACAGGGAGGCCGTCCCGGCATCCACTATCGTGCCGGCTCCGAGTACCAGTCCGGGACATTCCTTTGCGGCGTATTTCGCCAGAGCTCCGAAAATTTCCTGGGCGAAGTCACCCCTGTTGGTGAACTCGAATGCGCGGACTCCTCCGTCATAGCATGCCTTGAGGACATGCTGCGCGATCTGAAGGTCGCTGTGGTAGAATACAGGGACCATCCCTGTTTCCTTTATTGCAGTCAGTGTCTGAAGTTTCGTGTATTTTGCCATAATCAGATATTTTAACGTCAGTTCGACGAATTAATGTTTAACAATATTATCCTAAAAATCAATATTTTATCATTTATGACCGGATTTCTGAAAGAAATCTGGTCTGTCCACCCCCAGTCACCTGACGGTGACAGCCCCGGTGGGGCGTGCGGCTCCGCTTCGCTTCGCCGGCACCTTCACTGCCTCGGTTTCCCTGACGGAAACCTCGCTGACGTTCCGGTGCGGCCCTGAAGGGCCTTCCTATCCAAGGCTATCTCGACACTCTTCCGGAGCCGTCGCCTTTCATGAGGTTTTCCACCTCGGCTACTGTCACCTGGTTGAAGTCCCCGAAGACGGTGTGCTTGAGGCAGGATGCGGCCACTGCGAAATCCAGGGCCTTCTGGTCGTCGCCCCTGTATGTCAGCAGCCCGTAGATGAGCCCGCCCATGAACGAGTCTCCGCCTCCGACCCTGTCCACTATGTGCGTGATGTCATATCGCGGGGACTTGTAAAGGGTGTCCCCGTCGAAGAGTACGCCGCCCCAGGTGTTGTGGTTGGCGTTTATCGAGCCCCTCAGGGTGACTATTACCTTCTTTGCCTTCGGGAACCTTGCCATGAGCTGCCGGCATACGCTCTCGAACTTGGCAGCATCGACATTGCCTCCGGTGGCTGTCACATCGAAGCCCTCCGGCTTTATGCCGAAGACTTTCTCCGCGTCCTCCTCGTTGCCCAGTATGATGTCGCATCCTTCCACCAGCTCCGGCATCACCTCCGAGGCTGTCTTCCCGTATTTCCAGAGGTTCTTCCTGTAGTTGAGGTCGCATGAGACCGTGAGCCCCAGCCGGCCTGCCGCCCTTATGGCTTCAAGGCATACATCCGCCGCCCCCTGGCTGATGGCAGGGGTGATTCCCGTCCAGTGGAACCAGTCGGCACCGCGGAACACCTCGTCCCAGTCGATCATCCCTTTCTGGATCTCGGATATGGATGAGTGGGCCCTGTCATACACTACCTTGCTGGGTCTTGCGACTGCGCCTGTCTCCAGAAAATATATCCCGAGCCTTTCCCCGCCGAATATGCAGTGGCCCGTTTCCACTCCGTATCCACGGAGCTCTTTCAGACAGCTGCGGGCTATGTCGTTGTCAGGAAACCTGGACACGAACTCTGACCGTATCCCGTAGTTTGCAAGAGAGACAGCTACATTGGCCTCTCCGCCGCCGAAAGTCGCGGCGAACTCCTTTGCCTGGGAAAATCTCAGGTAGCCTGGTGTTGAAAGTCGGAGCATGATCTCTCCGAAGGTGATAACTTTTGCCATTTCATTGATTTTTTGAACGCTGCAAAATTAGCAATATTTTTGATTTCCGTTACCGTTCACGGAAAAATTTGTATATTTGTGACGGCTTCAGGACGCCGTACAATGGCATGTTGAAGGAATCTCCCTGATTTCTGACAGAAAATGCAGGCGGCCCTGAGCGGTTCCTAATGTTCTGCACATGGAAAACGACAGCAAGATTACGATAAATGACGTGGCCGTAGCGGCAGGCGTCTCCAAGGGTACCGTGGACAGGGTACTCCACAACAGGGGTGACGTCTCCCGGAAAAGCCGAGAGAAAGTCCTCCGGGTGATAGAGGAACTCGGATACAGGCCAAACCTCTATGCCTCAGTGCTCGCCTCACGCAGGCAGCAGACTGTCATATGTATCATCCCGGAGTATTCGGAGGGCGAGTTCTGGGAGCTGACCGCCAGGGGCATACGGTCAGCCAGCGGAAAGTCGTCATCCTTCGGCGTGAATGTCAGCACCATACAGTACGACCAGTATGACGTGGATTCGTTCAGCAGCGCATGCAGCCGCGCACTGGAGGCAAACCCCTCCGGAGTGATCATCGCCCCGATGTTCAGGGTGGAGACGCTCAGGTTTGTGGAAAGGCTAAGGGAGCGCGGTATATATTATATGTATATAGACTCCCGTCTCGATGATGACGGCTATCTGGGCTATTTCGGCATGCCCATGTACCAGAGCGGTTATCTCTGTGCCGACCTCCTCACATGGGGACAGCCTGTGGACAAGGTGTATGTGATAAGGATTGCCAGGGACAAGAGGGGGCTTTCGGACCCTACTGTATCGAGAAGGGTGGGCTTCATGGACTACATGGCCGAGAACTGCCCGGACTGCACTGTGGAAAATGTGTTCATCGATCCCAAGGACAAGGATGACATCCGGGCCAGGATGGACCGCCTTTTCGCATCTGACGGGAGTCCGGTGAAATATATCGCCATGTTCAACTCCAGGATACATCTCGTGGCCGGCTATCTCAGGGAGAAGAATATACATTCATGCAGGGTAGTGGGGTTCGATGTGCTGGAGAAGAACATGGAGGCGTTGCGTGACGGTTTCGTGCAGGTGCTCATCGCCCAGCACTCCGACCTTCAGGCTGAGGCGGCCGTGACTGCGATGGCTGACTGGCTTCTGATAGGGAAGCCTCTCACGAGGAAAGACAATTATACCCAGATGGACATCCTGAACAGGTACAACTGCGACTATTACCTGTAGCTCCGTCCCGTTCATGCCCTCCATGCGGGGAACAGGCCTCCGGAAGCCAAATTTTCATAAAAAAACGTCAAAAAGTGCAAGGCGTTGAAATCTCCGGAAGCTAAATTTGCAGAAAAGGGCGGAAGCTCGCGAGCCTTTACTGCGGGTATCCGCGGTACCGGACAATCCCGGTGAAAGGACACCTCCCTTGATGACCAATGACACTGGACTATGGACCCAATCAGAAAACTGACCGTGGCCGTTGCGGCCATCCTGCCTTTGTCTCCATCCTGCAGCGACGGGACCGGAAACGGGTATTCGTATCTTTACAATGACCTCCCTTTCGAGATGGAGGCCGTGACTCTTCCTGAAATCCCCGACCTGAGTGTGGACCTGAGGGATTTCGGTGCTGTGGGTGACGGGCTTACCCTCAATTCCGAGGCTTTCAGCAAGGCCATCTCTCATCTGGAAGCCGCCGGAGGCGGGCATCTGGTCGTGCCTGACGGCATCTGGCTTACAGGGCCTATTACACTTAAAAGCAACATCGACCTGCATGTCACTCCCGATGCAGTGATACTCTTTTCTCCCGAAAGGGACCTGTACCCGATAGTAGAGACTGTATTTGAAGGTCTGGACACCAGGCGGTGCATCTCTCCTGTCAATGCGGACGGGGCCCGGAACATATCCATCACCGGCGGCGGCACTATAGACGGTTCCGGTGATTCATGGCGGCAGGTGAAGAGGTCCAAGATGGCCCCTTCACAGTGGAAGTCCCTGCTCTTATCGGGAGGTTTCACGAACAGCAAGGGAGATGTATGGTATCCCGATTCCTCGTCATGGAGAGGCTCCCTTGTAAGCGACTCTTTCAATGTGCCGCAGGGACTGGAGTCCGATGAGGAGTGGGAGTCCGTCAAGACATATCTCCGTCCCGTGATGATCGGCCTGAAGGAGTGCACGAACGTGCTCCTGAAAGACGTCACATTCCAGAATTCCCCTTGCTGGAACATCCATCCTCTCATGTGCCGCAACGTGACGGTGGACAACATCACTGTACGCAATCCGTCATATTCGCAGAACGGTGACGGGATTGACATAGACTCTTGCGAAGGGGTTGTCATTGTCAATTCCACTTTCGATGTGGGCGATGACGCCATCTGCATAAAGTCCGGCAAGGACGAGGACGGCCGCAGGAGGGCCCGCCCTACGAGGAACCTGATAGTGGACAACTGTACGGTATATCGGGGCCACGGCGGTTTCGTCGTCGGGAGCGAGATGTCCGGTGGGGTGAGCAACATATCCGTGACACGATGCCGTTTCCTCGGCACCGATGTAGGCCTGCGCTTCAAAAGCTGCAGGGGCCGCGGCGGAGTGGTGGAGAATATTTATGTCAGCGGGATAACCATGATAGACATACCGGCCGAGCCACTCCTTTTCGACCTCCACTACGGAGGGAAATCCGCTGTGGAGTCCGCGGAGGACGGTGACGGTACAGGGTATGACATAGAGATGATGCCTGTGGACGAGACCACTCCGGAATTCAGGAACATACACATAAACGGCATCGTGTGCAGCGGCTCATCCAGGGCTATGTACTTCAACGGAATACCGGAAAAGAACATATCTGGTATCACTGTAACCGACTGTCTGATAAGCAGCCGCAGGGGGGCCGACATACGCTACTCTGACGGGGTCGTGCTCCGTGATGTCGGCATACGGCAGGAGGAGGGGCCGGGATTCTCCTTCGCCAACTGCCGCTCAGTGTCGTTGGCGGGATGCACTGATTCCTCCGGGGAGGTTTCGTCAGAGGATATTTTCAGGCACAACAGCCCTGATGTCATTACGGAAAAAGGAAAACGATAATCCGACAGGAAATGGGAAAAGCAATATCAATAATAGCCGCATCTCTGCTCCTCTGCCTGTGCGCTGGGGAGAACGCCGGGGCACGGACTGTGGAAGACAGCGGACATATCGTCCTGAGGCTCATGGGGGATTCCACCATGGCGGACAAGGACCTTTCGAAAGAGAATCCTGAAAGAGGCTGGGGCCAGAGGCTGCCTTCCCACCTGGACAGCTGCGTGACGGTAGTGAACTATGCCCAGAACGGGAGAAGCACCAAGAGCTTCATAGACAGAGGTCTGTGGGACAAGGTGAAGTCCGACCTGAAGGCAGGGGAGTACCTTTTCATCCAGTTCGGCCACAACGATTCCAAGGAGAGCGACCCGGAACGCTATGCCCCGGCATACGGGCTCTATACTGAAAACCTGAGGATGTTCGTCGAATATGCCCTTTCGGCCGGGGCCCGCCCGGTGATATTCTCTCCGGTGTCCCGCAGGTGGTTTGACGGGGACGGCAACCTGGACAGGAACTGCCACGGGGACTATCCCGAAGCGGCAAGGAAGGTGGCCTCGGAATACGGCATACCGTTCATAGATGCCAATGCCATCACGCAGGAGTGGCTTGTATCCATTGGGGACGAGGCTTCCAGGAAATATTACATGTGGATTCCTGAGGGGACCTGCCCGAGACATCCGGACGGGCTGGAGGACAACACCCACACAAACGTCGCCGGGGCGAGGAAGCTCGTTGAGCTCCTGCTCCCCGCCATCACCGGTGTCATCCCTGGTCTTGCCTCTCATGTGCGTGACTACGATTTCGTGGTGGCAAAGGACGGGAGCGGGGACTTCTTCACTGTCCAGGAAGCGGTGGACGCTGCACCGGACTACTGCAAGCAGGACCAGACGGTCATATTCATAAAGGACGGGATATACAGGGAGAAACTTACGGTCCCTTCAAACAAGCAGAAGCTCCACCTGATAGGGGAGTCGGCATCAGGGACCGTCATCTCATGGGACGACTACGCCCTCAGACCCGGCTCAACAGGCTATCCTATGGGGACATCGGCCACTTCTACAGCCTTCCTCCATGCGGACGATTTCCTCGCCGAGAACATCACTTTCGAGAACACCGCCGGGGAGGGCAAGGAGATAGGCCAGGCGTGTGCGGTGACAGTGGACGGGGACAGGGTGGCTTTCATCGGCTGCCGTTTCGTCGGCAACCAGGATACGGTCTATTGTTTCGGCCCGGGGCAGCGGCAGTATTTCCGGAACTGCCATATAGAAGGTACGACGGACTTCATCTTCGGTTTCGCGACGGCATATTTCGATGCCTGCACCATTGTCAGCAAAAAGGACAGCTACATCACCGCAGCAGCCACGCCACGTGGCATGAAGTACGGGTTCGTCTTCCGGGACTGTGTACTGAAGAGCGACGGAAAAGCCTCAAGGGTATATCTTGGCCGTCCGTGGAGGCCCTTCGCAAAGACAGTCTTCATCGGCTGCCGCATGGACGGGCACATATTGGCCGAAGGCTGGCACAACTGGGGCAAGCCTGATGCCGAGAAGACATCATTCTATGCCGAATACGGCAGCTGCGGGGACGGTGCGTCTGGAGACAGGGCCGGATGGGCTCATTTCCTCAGGGAGAGAGACCTGGATGAGTACACTCCGGAAGCTGTGCTCGGACCTCGTGATGCGGAAAGGAAGGCAACGACTTCCCCCGAGACAGTCGAGTGGTATTTCAAGGTGTTCTGATACAGGAGGTTCTGAACGATGCCAATCAAGGTAAACGTCATAATGAGAAGTCTGGCCATCCTGATGGCCGCCATTACGGCAGCCTCCGGTACCGCATCCGGAGCGGCACCGGCGCAGCTCGACTGCATTTTCGAGCATTATTCCACCGATGACGGGCTCCCGCACAACTCCATAGCGGATATCCACCAGGACCGCAACGGCTACATCTGGCTGTGCACATGGTACGGGCTGAGCAGGTTTGACGGGAACATGTTCGTGAACTACACCACTTTCCCCGGCGACTATGCCAACATATCCCATAACCGCATGCTCTCTATACGTGAGGATGCGAACGGCTATCTCTGGCTGACCACCTACGATTACAGACTCTACCGGTTCGACAAGGCTTCCGAAAAGTTCGTGGCCATACCGGACGACCTTTCCGGAGCGGATCTGCGCAACCACAAAGTCGATGAGTTCTACTGCGATTCCAGGGGATACACATGGCTTGCCCTCCAGGGATACGGCCTGTGCAGGGTGTCTCCCTCCCTGGAGACGGTGTCCTATGCCGGCAACAGCAACATCGGCAAGGAAATCTCCTCGATCCATGAGGCTTCCGACGGGACAGTGTATGTGGTCTCCGACACAGGCATAGCGGCTGTCCGCGGCGAGGAGGCTTCCCTCATTTCCAGGATAAGCAGCGTGGTGGGGTTCGTGGATTTCGGCAGCAGGCTTTATTTCGCATCCGGAGATGTGGTCACCGTCGTGGACAAGAAGACCGGGGCGCAGTCGCGTATCCCGGTGTCGAAGTACGGCCTCGGGAAAGTGACTTCAATGACTCTCACCGGCTCGGCGGACCGCTCACTTTACATCGGGCTTGAAGGCGGTGCTGTAGCACGTGTGGACACCCTGTCCTCGTCCATAGACCCGAGGACGGCCGGGATGGGACGTGTCAGGTATCTGTTCCCGGATTCGGGAGGACTCCTGTGGATAGCCACCGACATGACAGGGATATGGTCCTACAGCCCGGCCAGGGACAGGTTCAGGCATTATGAGCATCCCCGTAACGTGATGTCCTACTACTGCGACACCCTCGCCAGGGTAGTTGAGCGCGGAGACAAGACATGGGTGAAGATGAACGGATACGGCTTCGGCTGGTACGACAGGGAGAATGACAGTATTGTCCCTCTGCATAACGTGAAGACATTCCCGGACTGCCATTTCATGAACGGTGTGGCCTGCTTTGAGGCGGACAGCACAGGAGTCCTGTGGCTTTCGACGGTCAAGCGCGGGCTCGAGAGGGTGACGGCCATAGACACCAGGGTGGAGATAGTCGCCCCTCCCACCGTATCGCGCGACCCGCTTTCCTCCGCCGAGGTGCGGGCCATGTTCAGGGACAGCCGCGACAACGTGTGGGTGGCGACCAAAAGCGACGAACTGTACCTGTATTCCCCTGACCTGTCTTCCTGCAGGCGTATAAGGGAGTCTGCCTCGATAGGGAACATCTACTCTATCTTCGAGGACTCTTCCGGTAACATCTGGCTCGGCACCAAGGGGAACGGTCTCACCCGTCTTTCCGAAGGTTCCGGAGGGGATTTCACATACAGGCATTTCAGACACAACCCGCATGACATGGGGTCTATCAGTTCGGACAATGTCTATTCTGTCACCCAGGACCTTGCCGGGCGGATATGGGTAGGGACATTCGGAGGCGGGATCTCCATGCTCCAGTCGCCGGATGACACCGAGTTCAGGACAGTCTACAACGATTTCCCGGGTTATCCCCTCGAGTACGGCGACAGGGTGAGATACCTTTACTGCATGGAAGACGGCAGGATGCTTGTGGCCACCGTGGGCGGCCTGATATGGTTTTATCCCCAGGACAATACGGAACTGATTGACTTCCATCCGGCAAGGAAGATTCCAGGCGATCCCCATTCCTTGGGCAACAATGACATAATCTACATTTTCCGGGACAACACCGGGTCGACATGGCTGTGCACTTTCGGCGGCGGTATTGACCGTCTCCACTTCGATGGGGATACGGCCCGGTTCGATGTCATAAGCACGGCGGACGGCCTTTCCAGCAATATTGTCCTTTCTGCCGTGTGTGACGAGGGCGGGGACATCTGGCTCGCCACCGAAACCGGCATATCGAGAATCTCGACGGGGAAGGACGGCACCCGGAACGTGACCAACTATACGAAATATGACGGTATGCTCTCGACCACCTTCAGCGAGGCTGCTTGCACCAGGCTCGCGGACGGGAGGATAGCTTTCGGTACGCTTGACAATGTATATGTAATCTCGCCGGGGGACTTCACCTATACTTCCGAGCCCAAGCGGCTTGTGCTTTCCGGTATGCAGGTGGATGGCCGCAGGGTGCAGACAGAGGGGAGGGATATGATCACCGTACCTCACGGGTATTCGTTCATCAGGGTGGATTTCGCATCGCTCAACTTCAAGATACAGGGCAATGTGAGGTATGCATACATGCTTTCCGGGTTTGACAAGGACTGGATAGAGAGCGGGACTGCCACCAGTGCCACCTATTCGAGGATACCGCACGGGAAATACAGGTTCATGGTAAGGGCCTGGTCTTCCGGCGGAGGGTCCGATGATGTGGAGACAGTCTCTGTGGGCATCAGGATAAGGCCTTCACTGTGGGAAAGCACCCCGGCCGTGCTGGTCTATGTGCTCCTGGCCCTGTGCGTGGCTGCCGTTCTCGTGAGGATGTTCATGACATCCGTGAAACTGAGGAACGACGTAAGACTCGAGCAGAAGATGAACGAGCTGAAAGTGAGGTTCTTCACCAATATATCCCATGAGCTCCGCACACCTCTGACCCTCATCCTTGGGGGTATCGGGGAGCTCCGCAAGGACATAGAGCCCGGGGGCAGGAGCGAATACAGCGCCAACATTGTCTACAAGAATGCCCGCAGGATGATGACCCTCGTGGACCAGCTCCTGGACATCAGGAGGATTGTCAGCGGCAAGATGAGGCTGAACGTGAGGCAGTTCGACGTGGTGCAGATGATCCGTGGAGTATATGACGACTTCAAGGATATGGCTGCGGAGAGGTCCATGGAGCTGAGCCTGGCCCATTCCGTGGACTCCCTCAAGATATGGGGGGATGCGGGAAGGCTCGAAGCCCTGGTCTATAATCTCCTTTCCAATGCCTTCAAATACACTTCAGACGGTGGACATATCGAAGTGGGGATATATTTCCGCCAGGGTGCCGGGGACTTCACCCTTTCTGTCAAGGATGACGGGGTGGGAGTGCCGAAAGGAAAGCAGGAGGCCATATTCGAGCCTTTCGTCCAGGCTTCGGATACGGCATGCAAAGGTATGTCAGGCAGCGGGATAGGCCTTTCCTTCTGCAAGGAGATAGTGGATATCCACGGCGGAAGGATATGGGTGGAAAGCGCTCCTGGCAAGGGCTCTTGCTTCTATGTCACTCTCCCGATTGACAGGGACCATTTCTCTGAGGAGACCGCCGAGTTCATGGAGGAGGATGCCGGGGCGATGCAGAAGGATGTCTCGGAGATTGCCGGCCTGAGCAAATACAAGGTGAAGCCGACCTTCCCTGCCGGTGCGCTCAGGGTGCTCGTGGTGGAGGACAATGCTGAACTGAAGGTCTATATCTACAACTCCCTGGCTGACAAGTACGAAGTCCGTGACGCGGCCAACGGTATGGAGGCTCTCGATGTCATTTCGGGAGGATGGATGCCGGATGTCATCATCACAGACCTCATGATGCCTCAGATGGACGGCATAGAACTCATAAACAGGATACGGAGTGACTTCAGTACCAGCCACATCCCTATAATAATGATTACGGCCAGGCATGAGAACGATACCCATCTCCAGGCCATGAAATACGGGGCTGACGGGTATATAGCCAAACCTTTCACCATGGAACTCCTCATAGCGAGGATGGAGAATCTCCTTGAGAGGAGGAAGGCTCTCCTGTCCGCTTTTGCGCACGGGACTTCCAGGGAGTCGGGGGCAGGCTCCGGAAAGGTGACCATAGCTCCTGCGGAGGTCGTCATTACTGACAGGGACAAGGCGCTGGTTGACAAGGTGATGCAATGGCTTGAGGAGAATGTGTCCAACAGTGATGTCACGGTTGACAGCCTTGCAGTATATGTAGGAATGGGACGCACTTCGATGTACAACAAGCTGAAAGGCCTCACCGGCAAGTCCCCTGTGGAACTTATCCAGGATTACAGGCTCGAGAAGGCCACATATTACCTGAAGAGCGGCCAGATGTCCGTGTCGGAGACTTCATACAAGGTGGGCTTTTCCGACCCGGGATATTTCAGCAGGTCGTTCAAGAAGCATTTCGGCATATCTCCTGCGGACTATATAAAGGAGAACCGCCCGAAGTCCGGCCAGGATGACGGGGATACGGCGGATGCTGTCCCTCCGTCTGTCCGGCAGCCTTCATGAACTGCCGTCCCTGACAGTCATCCTGAACCATCAGGTGAATCGTATTCCTGAAAACCACAAACGAAAAACAAGACAATATGTTCAATATCAACAAACTGACTTTAATGGCCACTTTCGCCGCCGCTTTCCTGGCCGCGCCTTCCGTGTCCGGAACCGCACTTCCGGAAAGCTGCCGCAAGGCCCCTGTCTCCGTAAGGATGATGCTCTCTGAGATGGCGCGCAATCCGGAGGCTGCATATCTTGACGGCCGTCAGGGGAAACTGAAGTGGAACTATACTACCGGACTCGAACTCCTGTCTTTCATGGATGTGGCAGAGCGCTATGACCTGGACTATCCCGTAGAATATGTTAAGGAATGGGCCGACACAATATCCGGGGAGGACGGCTCTGTGTACAAGTACAAGGAATCGGCCTTCAATGTGGACCATGTCTGCCCTGCCAGGATGTTCTTCCGCCTGTACGGGATGACAGGGGAGCAGAGATACCGCCGTGTGCTCAGGAAGGTGCGCGCACAGCTTGACAGCCAGCCGCGTACAGCTGACGGGATATTCTGGCACAAGGCCGTGTATCCGCACCAGGTATGGCTGGACGGGCTGTATATGGCCCAGCCTTTCTATGCCGAATATACGGGAAGGTTCACCCCTAAGGCAGAGCGGGACTCTCTCTTCAGCGACATAGCCTCGCAGTTCAGCAGAGCCGCGTCGCACACATACGACCCTGCTACCGGGCTTTTCCGCCATGCTTGGGACGAGTCCCGGAGCATGCCGTGGGCGGACCCTGTCACCGGTCAGTCATCCCATGCGTGGGGACGTGCCTGCGGATGGTATGCCCTCGGGCTCATGGAGACACTGGATTATTTTCCGGAAAAACATCCTGACAGACAGTCTCTTATAGACCAGTTCCGGCAGCTGATGGATGCCGTCAGGGGATACGCCGACCCGGAGACCGGGATGTGGTACCAGGTGCTGGACTGCCCGGGAAAAGAAGGCAACTATCTGGAAGCCACCGCTTCTGCGATGTTCCTCTACGCTTCTCTGAAAGGTGTGCGCATGGGGTATCTGGACAGTTCGTGGAAAGAATATGCCATGGACCTGTACGGAAGATTCATTGACACGTTTGTAAGGGAGGATCCGGACGGGACGCTCTCCATAGAGTCATGCTGTTCAGTGGCCGGGCTCGGCGAGAAGCAGAACCGCGACGGTTCCTACGGATACTACCTGAGCGAGCCTGTCATCGAGAACGATTGCAAGGGAGTGGGGCCGTTCATCTGGGCCTCTCTCGAGTACGAGGCCGCACACAATACAGACTATTCCTTTGACGGGCATTTCATAAAGGACGGCAGACCGGCATTTGCAGAGCCTCGGAAGCAGCCCGCTTTCGACGGGGCTCTCGGCGGAGGGATGTATACTGCCGGAGGCCGGGGAGGCAAGGTGTATGTGGTCACTTCTCTGGAAGACAGTGAGAAGGAAGGCACCCTCAGGCATGCAGTCAGGTCCGAAGGGCCGCGCATCGTCACTTTCGCCGTTGAGGGCGACATCTATCTGAAGTCCACTCTGAAGATAGAAGACCCTTATATCACCATCCTCGGCCAGACTGCTCCAGGAGAGGGGGTGACTATCCGCGATCATGGAGTGTATATCGGTACAGACCAGGTGATAATCAGATACCTGCGCTTCCGCATGGGGTCTGCCGCAAAAGACGAGAACGATGCCCTCGGGGCAAGGCACAACAAAAACATTATCATCGACCACTGCTCCATCAGCTGGGCCACCGACGAGAATGCCTCTTTCTATGCCAATTCCAATTCCACCATCCAGTGGTGTATCATATCCGAGGCGCTCAACAGTTCTGTCCACCACAAGGGGGAGCACGGATACGGAGGCATCTGGGGCGGAAGGAACGTCTCCTTCCACCACAACCTCATAGTCCACAACAACAGCCGCAACCCGCGGTTCGACCATCCCGGCGTGTATGAAGGGGCTGACCTGCTTTTCCGTCGCGGTACAGTGGAGTTTGTGAACAACGTGCTGTACAACTGGGGCATGAAGGCAATCTACGGAGGGGAAGGCGGCTGGTTCAATGTCAGGTGCAATCTTTTCCGTCCCGGCCCCGGGACGAAGCACCTTGACGGGGAATATGTCGAGCTGTCGACTGGTGAGAGCCCTTCCGGAATACCGGCTTCATTCTATATTGAGGGCAATGTATATGACATATCGGCTGTACAGGACGGGAACTATCTCGGGAAGAAGCCTGATACCGGGAAGATTGCCCGCAATGCCGAGGTTTATTCCGGCATCTCTGCCGAGGCGCCGCTTGTCTGCCGTGTCCCGATTGAGCCCGAGCCTGTCAGGAAGGCGTACCGGAAAGTGCTCAGGGAAGCCGGGGCATCGCACCGGAGGGATTCCGTGGACAGCAGGATAGTGCGTGAGGTCAAGTCCGGGACCGTGACTTTCAGCGGGTCGGTGACAGGAATACCGGGCATTATCGACTCTGAAAAGGATATCATGGCAGAATCCGGACGATAGTCCTGACATGCCATACAACACAAGATCAGAAAATAACATGGACAAAAGAAAATTACTGGTTCCCGTGCTTGCTGCCCTTCTCGTGGCCGCCTGCCAGGAAAAAGGGACAGAGCCTGACGCAGTACCCCTCCTTCCTCCGGAAGAAGTATGGCTGTCAGCTGTCTCCGACAATTCCCTTACATTCTCATGGACAGAAGTGGACGGCGCCGTCCGATACGCCCTCAGGCTTGAGCTTACCTCTGACGGGAGTCTGGTCCTGCAGACGAACACGCAGGAGAGCCATTACAGGTTCGACGGCCTTGAGAAGGAGGTATCCTATACGTTCAAGGTCAGGGCCGTTGCAGAAGATGACGCTTCATCATCTGAATATTCTCTTGAGAAGGTGGCCGTTCCCGGTGTCAGCGAGCCTGAGAGCGGCCCGGTGACGCCAGAGCCGGAGCCTGACCCGGATGTCCCGGAAGAGGTGTATGGCATGTTCGCCGTTCCGGAGCATGAGTCGTCACTTGGCGCTCTTGCCTTTCCGGGGGCCGAAGGCGGCGGGATGTACACCACGGGCGGCCGCGGGGGCAAGGTCATACATGTGACTAACCTGAAAGACAGCGGGGAGGGTTCCCTGAGGGATGCCATAAACCAGAGCGGGGCGAGGACTATAGTGTTCGATGTGGCGGGCACCATATCGCTGAAGTCTGAACTCAGGGTCAGGAATGGGGATGTGACCATCGCCGGACAGACTGCTCCTGGAGATGGTATCTGCTTGAAAGATAATACGGTACGTATCGATGCCGACAATGTGGTTATCCGTTTCATGCGTTTCCGTCTGGGGGACGAAGGCAACGGTTTGAGCGACGGGTCGGATGCGATATGGGGGAGATACCATGAAAACATCATCCTCGATCACTGTTCCATGTCATGGTCCATAGACGAGTGCGCGTCATTCTATGCCAACAGGAACTTCACCATGCAATGGTGCATCATCTCCGAAAGCCTCAGGAATTCCGTCCATGGCAAAGGCAGCCACGGATACGGCGGAATTTGGGGAGGGGAGGACGCCTCTTTCCACCACAACATGCTCTCCTGCCACGACAGCCGCAACCCGCGCTTCGACCATCCCGAGATTTACGAGACACCTTCCGATCCGGACCTGAGAGGGAATGTGGACTTCCGCAACAACGTAATATACAACTGGGGGAACAACTCCACCTACGGCGGGGAAGGCGGCCATTTCAATATGGTGAACAACTACTACAGGCAAGGGCCTGCGTCGCGTGACAGGGCGTATTTCATTGATGCCAACGGTATATATACCTCCAGTGGCACAGATTACGGCTATCCGTACCTTTATATGGACGGGAACTTCTACTATGATTATCCGTCAATGACGGCACAGGACGGGGTCTTTTGGCATGATGACGGTACGAATACCCCTCCTGACCAGTCCAGGCTCCTTTCTTCCGGACTCCGGATTTCGGGACCTGCGGGCCAGGCAACGTATATCACCACCCATTCAGCGTCCGGTGCGTTCGACGCCGTGTGTGCCTACGGAGGGGCTTCCCTGAGAAGGGACTCCGTGGACGAGAGGGCCTGCTCAGATGCGGCCAGCGGAACTGCCATGGCCGTTGACGGGGGCAACGGCAGCACAGGCGGCATCATCGACTCACAGGATGCGGTCGGAGGATGGCCTGAGTACACGGCCTCTGAAGACGAGCTTGCGGATATCCTGGACACGGACGGGGACGGGATGCCTGACTGGTTCGAGACAGAGTTCGGCCTGGATCCTCGGGACAGTTCGGACGGGGAGGCTTTCACCCTTGACATGTACGGCAGGTATGACAACCTGGAGATGTACCTCCACTACCTTGTCAGGGATATCGTCTCAGGACAGGCCGGCGGCGGGGAATATCTGCCTGTAGGCTGAGACAGACCCTGGCGGCGGGTCTGCCCGCACGCATCTTCGGGGTGACTGCCGTATTTTTCCGTTACCGTGCACGGAATTTTTGCCGCATGTTAAAAATTACATGTTTTGCGATGATTTTTCATATATCATCTGCGTTTAAAAGGCGTAAATTCGCATTGGATAACAGAAAATCCACGTAATAAAAGCTAATACTAACCAAATAAGTTCTTTTATGGATAATCTGACATACAGGATTTCTATGCTGATCCTCGGGCTTGCCGCAGCTGTCGCTGTGCAGGCCCAGGAGATCAGGGGTGTTGTCAAGGATACGCAAGGGGCTCCTTTGATGGCGGTCTCCGTGTTCGTGGACGGCACTACTACGGGGGTTACTACCGACGAGACCGGACATTATGTCATAGACATTCCGGACGCGAAGGGAAAGACTCTTGTGTTCTCGATGATCGGCCTGCGGACGCAGAGTGTGGTCATCGGCAATTCGCATGTAATCGATGTCGTCCTTGAGGAGGATGTCAATTTCCTTGAGGAGACCGTGGTCATCGGTTATGCAAGTGTGAAGAGGAAGGACCTCATAGGGTCCGTTTCTTCCGTGGACAGCAAGACCATTTCCGCCACCCCTGTGACCACTGTCGCGGAGGCTCTTTCCGGAAGGATGGCCGGAGTGCAGGTGACTACCACTGAGGGTGACCCGGATGCAGAGATAAAGATTCGTGTCCGCGGTTCCGGTTCCATCACCCAGGACAGTTCACCTCTCTATATTGTGGACGGTTTCCCGGTAGAGAGCATTTCCGATATCCCGGCTTCCGACATCCAGTCCATAGACGTGCTGAAGGATGCGTTCTCCACGGCCATTTACGGATCCCGCGGTGCGAACGGAGTGGTGCTTGTCACTACCAAGGGAGGCACGAACGGCAAGTTCTCTGTCAGCTACAACGCCTACTGGGGCCAGAAGTGGATGGCCAACAAGGACGCCATTCAGGTGAACAGCCCGTATGACTTCGTGAGGAACCAGTATGAGCTCTCTCTTATAAGGGGGTCATACGCTGACGACTACGTGCCTTATTTCGGCCTTTATGAGGACATGGACCTCTACCAGGACGTGCAGGGCAACGACTGGATCCAGCAGGTGTTCGGGAACACGGGCACTACATTCAACCACAATGTGTCCGTCTCCGGAAGCACTGACAAGGTGCGCTGGACGGCCAGCTACGCCCACATCGGGGACAATGCCATCATGACCGGCTCCGACTACAAGCGTGACAACCTCAACTTCAAGACCACTTACAAGCCTATCAAGCAGCTGACTTTCGACATAAACGCGAGATATTCGCATACAAAGATCATGGGCTCCGGGGCAAACTCCATGAACGACACCGGTTCTACTTCCGGCAACGGCCGTTTGAAGCATGCTGTCCAGTACTCACCGATCCCAATTGCACAGGGAGCTGTGTCCGGCTCTGACCTGGAGGAGGACTACGGGGACAACGCACCTCCGCTCCAGTCTGTCGCCGACAACGACAACAAGCGCATCCGCCGCAACTGGACCGTGAACGGAGCAGTGACATGGCACATAATCGACAACCTCAACCTCAAGGTCGAAGGCGGTCTGGAGGAATACAACCAGGAGAACAACCGCTTCTATGGCCTGACAACATACTATGTGGGCAACACAGCCCAGTACAAGGACAGGCCGGCCGTCCAGTACACTGACCTTTTCAGGAAGACTATAAGGAATACCAACACGTTGAGCTACAACTTCGAAGATGTCTTCAAGGACAAGAGGCACCATCTGGACATCCTTCTGGGACAGGAGTACATCGTGGAGAAGTCCAACCAGCTCACTTCCGTTGTGGAGAATTTCCCGGACTTCTTCGATTCCGAGACGGCCTGGAACTTCATGTCCACAGGAACATCCATTTCGTCCAACAACTATTACGATCCTAATGACAAGCTCCTGTCCTTCTTCGGAAGGGTGAACTACTCTTTCGATGACAGGTATTCCATCTCCGCCACGATGCGTGCGGACGGTTCGTCCAAGTTCACAAAGGGCAACCAGTGGGGATATTTCCCTTCTGCCGCCGCATCCTGGACCATCTCCAACGAGCCGTGGATGGAGGGTGCCTCCAGCTGGCTGGACAACCTGAAGCTGCGTTACAGCTACGGTACCGCCGGGAACAACAACATCCCGTCCGGCATGACCATGCTCAATTTCGCTTCCTTCTCCACATCCTGGATTTCGCAGAGCGATACATACTGGTCCACTGTCACTGACGGGGGCGACACAATAATGCCAAACGAGGACCTTACATGGGAGACCACTCTGTCGCACAACATCGGTCTGGACTTCTCCTTCTTCAAGGGCAGGCTGAACGGTTCCGTGGAGGCTTACCACAACACTACCAGGGACCTCCTCATCCAGTTCCCTACGGCAGGGTCCGGATACGAGTTCCAGTACCGCAACATGGGATCTGTCCGTAACCGCGGTATCGAGGTCACCCTCAACGCCGTGCTGGTCGAGAAGGAGAATTTCGGACTCACCCTCGGTGCCAACATCAGCCTCAACGAGAACCGTGTGACGAGCCTCGGCGGTCTTGACAGGATCGAGGCCGAAACCCAGTGGGCTTCCACTGAGATAGGTACGGACTATATTGTCACTGTCGGCCAGCCTCTGGGAAACATCTACGGCTACCAGTCAGACGGGTTCTACTCCGTGGATGACTTCACTTACAGCGGAGGCCAGTGGGTCCTGAACGAGGGTGTCACAGACTGCTCGTCGGTGATAGGCTCGGAGTACCTCAGGCCTGGAGCGATGAAGCTCAAGGACATCACAGGGGACGGCCGCGTCACCATCGATGACAAGTCCATCATCGGGAACGCCACTCCTGTCGGCTCCGGCGGTATCAACCTCACCGGTTATGTATATGGCTTCGACTTCTCGGCCAACTTCAACTACGTTTTCGGCAACGACATATACAATGCAAACAAGATAGAGTTCACATCCACCAGGAAATACCGCAACAGGAACCTGATGAAGACCTCTGAACAGAGATGGACCAACGTGGACTGGACTACCGGCGAGCTCATCACCGACCCTGACCAGCTACGGAGCGTCAATGCGGATGCCACCCTGTGGTCTCCTGCAGTGGGCAATGCGGTCCTCTCCGACTGGGCTGTCGAGGACGGGTCATTCCTCCGTCTCACTTCAGCGACTGTCGGCTACACCCTGCCTTCGCACCTGACCATGAAGGCGAAGATCTCCCGCCTGCGTTTCTACGTGACAGGCACCAACCTGTTCTGCTGGACCGGATACTCAGGGTATGACCCTGAAGTGGATACCCGCAGAAGCACTCCTCTTACTCCGGGTGTAGATTACTCCGCTTACCCGAAGAGCATCGGATTTGTGGTCGGAGTCAACCTTACCTTCTAAATCCCAAGAGATATACAGTCATGAAAATATTGAGAAGAATACTTTTGAGCGCAGGGATTCTGGCAGGACTCTCGCTGGCTTCCTGCGACCTTACCACGGAATCCCAGTCCACCTTCGACGAGACCTCTGTATTCTCTGATCCTACATTGACAGAGTACCAGATCTACTCGATTTACGAGGTGTTCGGACATACCAACTCCCACCGCGGACGTTATCTCCCGTGGTACGGGTACAATACCGACATCGAATGGTACATCTCCAACACGGATGACGACAAGTCAGACATTGTCAAGTACAACATGCTGAGCACCAACAGCCAGCTCAACGTGGCCGACGGTCCTTACAACGAGCTGTTCGCCGGTATCGAGCGTGCCAACCTCACCATTTCCGGAGTACGCCAGTACGGCAGCCCGGACTCCCGCCCGGAGATGGCCGAGAGGCTCGGGGAGGCTCTTGTGCTCCGTGCCGTACTGTACACCGAGCTCCTGAAGGCTTACGGGGAAGTCCCGGCCAGGTTCGCCCCGGTGGATGCCGAGACCATCTACATGAACAAGTCTGACAGGGATGTCATATACAAGCAGCTTCTGGCCGACCTCGAAGAGTCTTTCAGCTACCTCAGCTATGATTCGGCCACATCCACTGACCGTGTCGGTCTTGCATTGGCCAAAGGTCTCTATGCCCGTCTGGCACTGATGGCTTCAGGTTATGCGCAGAGGCCGGATTCCGGTGCTGCAGGGACAGGGAATGCGGGGTCGATAAGGCTTTCGGATGACCCTGACCTCCAGAAGAGTGTACTTTATCCAAAGGCCCTTGAAGCACTCAGGGATGTCATATCAGGAAGCGGACTTGAGCTTGAGCCTGACTACGAGGAGCTGTGGAGGGGAGTGAACAATATGGACCTGACCGCAGGGCATGAAATCATCTGGGTGATTCCGTTCAGCAACTCCCGCGGACGCTGGAACTACACATTCGCTGTCCGCAACAACGGCTACACCGACTATTCCCCGACCACATCCAACCGTGGAGGCCAGGCAGGCCCTGTTCCTTATGTCTATTACTGGTATGACGAGAACGACATACGCCGCGACGTGAGCTGTGTGAATTTCGAATGGGAAGACCGGGGCAACGGCACCCTGCCGTATCCGGCCGGCATCGCCAACTGGTATTTCGGCAAATACCGTTTCGAGTGGATGACGGACAATCCTTACAGCGGAGGAAACGATGACGGTGTCAAGCCTGTCTATATGAGGTATGCGGACATCCTTCTGATGGCTGCGGAGATAGCCAATTCTTCAGAAGGGGGTGTGAGGGACGAGAATTTCGCCCTTGAGTGCCTCAGGGAGGTCCTTGACAGGGCTTATGCAGGCGACGCCGCATCTGTGGAGGCAGAGCTTTCCGGAGTTTCCGGAGAAGAAGCCATTTTCGAGGAAATAAAGAAGCAGCGTGCCCTCGAGTTTGTGGGAGAGTTCCTCCGCAAGACAGACCTCATCAGGTGGAATTGCCTGAAGGAGAGCATGGACGCGGCTGCAGCCGAGCTCCGTGCCATGAGGACCGATGCCACAGGCGAGATCACCGGCAGGAACTATTCGGGCCTTGGCGAGTATCTCTGGTACAGGCACGGCACTCAGGACGGCATCCCTACCATAGAGATGTACGGCATCCACCTCGGAGAGAACGACGCTACGGATGTCACCCCTCCGGAGGGAAGCGGCTGGACTCCTTATACTAACTCTTCCGGCGAGATATCCCGCTACATAGGCGACACCGCCTTCATCAGCTCCGATACAGGAACCGACAAGGCAAGTGAAGACGGGACAGGCTTCTACAAGGCTGACCCGAACCTCAAGCAGTGGTGGCCTATACCTCAGACCACTATCACCAATGCCCAGGGATCTCTCTACAACGACTACGGCTATTGATAAGAGGACAACACTTTAAAAACACCGGGTCTCCTGATTCCCTTTCCGGAGACCCCCACAAAAATAAAGAGACATGAAAAAAGTACAATCCATATTGTCTATCGCATTTTCTGCCATTGCCTTATCGGTGCTGGCAACAGGCTGCGTGGATGAAATGCCGGAAGTGCTGGAGGACATGAACCTCTCCCGCGTGCTCACACCGAGCAGCACTGCTGCTACCGTGAGCACGGAGGACGGCCATACCGTGACATTCTCCTGGACGAACTCCAACACGGCCACCCGGTACATCGTCCAGGTCTTCCGGTTCAATACCGGTGAAGCCCCTGCATCCGCAGACCTTGTCACTGAAGAGCTCCTGTCCGGTATGACTCCGGACGAATATTCCGTGGACCCTTCAGAGAGCGGGAGCAGCACTTCTACAGTCATCTCCCTGGAGCCTGAGTACAGTTACTACGCCAGGGTGTGCGCCCGCAATGAGGACAGCGGGCAGGGTGACTCCAAATGGGCCGCATTCCCTTATCCTATAGATACATATACTGTGATGGACCCTGTCAAGTCAGTGACTGTCACAGAGAGGACTTCGACAAGCATATCCATAGCATGGGAGCTTGAAGACGGGGATGAAGGAATCAACCAGATAAGGGTTTCTCCTAATCCTGTCGATCCTTCTGCGGCATATCTGTCCGTCACTGTCGAGGCTGACCAGAGAAGTGCCGTTGTCGGAGGAGGGGAGTTCAACCTCGAGCCTTCTGTAAGATATACCATCGCTGTGCACAACAACTCCGCCAACCGCGGTACCGTCTATGCCTGGACCCGTCCTGATTCAGAGGGAGCCGTTCCTGTCAGCGACACAAGCGCGTTCAAGCAGGCTCTGATAGAGGCAGCCGACTATGACAATCCTCCTCTGAAGATAAGGGTGGCCTACAATGGCGGCGAGCCTTACGAGATGGGGTCCATGGATATCCTCGGGCCGGTAGAAATCTACGGCGAGCAGACTGTGGAAGGCGAAAGCCCTGTCATCATCGGCTACTTCAACATGAGGTCCCCTGGCATATCATACACTTATACAGACTACACCGACCCGGCTGCTCCTGTGGAGAATACGGTGGACAATATCCTTGGAGCCACTTCCCTCAGGGCTGAAGCGCTGTCATTCAGCGGAAATTCCTACGAGCTTGGCAGGAACATCACCTTCGCCGAGGACTTCCCTGCAGAGCAGCCTGTCTCTGTTTCTGTAGTGAACTGCGAGATTTCCGGCTATTCCAACGGGATGTTCTATGACAACAGCAAGGCTGTCAATTTCGACTCCATCGACTACGAGTCCGTCCTTGTGTCCGACATCAGCGGTGACGGAGGCGACAGCTTCGATGTGCGTGCCGCCAACACCATCAATTCCATCGAGTTCACCAACAGTACTTTCACAGACGGAATGAGGACATTCATCCGTATCGACCAGGCTACCGTCGGATCCCTTACATTCGACCACAACACGGTGAATAACCTCTGCTGGATAGACAACGGGAACAACAAGGGGCTTTTCAATATCCGCGGGACTGTCTCCTCGTCATTCGTCATCACAGACAACGTGTTCCTGAACCTTGACGGATGTCCTTCCAGGACAGTCATGTTCCCTGCCCAGGCCACGGCCTTCCCGACTTCTGTTTCAGGAAACTATTACTATAACCTTGCCGATACATTCTTCTATACAGCAAGCGGTGACCCTTCAGCAGAGGAGTTCCCTGAATCGGTGGCCATATCAGGCGGCGGTGCGGTCCTTACTTCCGACCCTTGCCATGACAGCGGGCGCGGTGTCTTCAATGTCACAAGCGCATCTGTCCTCGCTTCCGGAGCAGGTGACCCGCGCTGGCTCACCGAATATGTCGAGCAGCCGGATCCGGAGCTTGTGCCTGTCGAATACGGCTATACATGGGATCTGACTGACACCGATACATTCTATGATGTCATAGACGAGTCCTGCGTGAGGGGCAATACCCGGTTCATCGTCGCTTCCAACCCTATCAACGTGACGGAGGACGGATTCGAGTTCACTGCCGAGCCTGGCTTCGAGTATGCAGGGACACCGAATGACTGCGCGATGGCATTTCTTGTGGACGGCCCTGGTTCCGTAGTCCTTTCTGCTGTGGCAGACGGCTCTACGAATGACCATATCACCGTGGCATACGGACCTGCCGACGGCTCGTCTGCTGAAGTTGCAGGGGCTGTTTATGCAGGGGCGAGCCGCACGAGGGTGGTATTTGCCGATTTCAATGCCGGCGAGCAGCGGCTGGTCTATGTCTATGCGTGCGGTCCGATTATCCTGAGCGAGCTTTCATGGATAGAGGACACACAGACTGCCGGTACCACTCCGCTTGACACTCCTGCCAACCTGACGCTTTCCGCTGCTTCTGCAGGTGATGATGCGGGTACCGTATCCCTTACCTGGGACGCTGTCGGCAATGCCGGGTCTTATGTCGTGAAATACGTCGGTCCGCGTCCTTCTGATGTGGATTCAGTCACAGTGACTTCAGCTCAGTATGACTTCTCTCCTGTCTCTCTGTCCACTGGTGTATATTCATTCTCGGTACGTGCTCTCAAGGCCGAGACAGACCTCTCACATGAGGACTCGGAGTATTCTGAGGCAGTGACATTCACCAAGACCGAGACCCTCAGTTCTGTTTCCGCGTCTGTTCCTACAGAATGGGGAAACGAAGATTTCCAGTATCTGTTCGAAACAAGGTCTGCAGGAAGCAAGGATACCGAGGTCACTGACGACTTCGTCTATAACAACCTCTATTATCTTAATGGAAGCGGAAAATGCAAGTTCGGCCTTGATGACAATGCCGAGGGTGTTGAGGCTTACCGTTACCAGTTCGGTGGCAGCGGAAGCACTACGAAACAGACACTTCAGTTCATCGTCGGCGGCAGTGGAACACTCACTATAGAGGCTGCATCTTCCGGATCGTCAGACAGGTATGTGGGCGTATCGGTAGGGGAGACACTGATAGTGGGAGAAACTGACCTTATGGTTCCGTCCACGAAGGAGGCGCAGGTTTTCAATGTGCCTGTCACTGCGAAGGCAGGGGATGTTATCTCTATCTATAGTCTTGGCAGCGGTATTAATGTATTTTCATTGACCTGGACTCCGGAAGGTTTTGACCCGGATGCGGGGATCCCGTCCGATCCGGAGGCTATAGAGGAGACGACCGACATCATTTCTTCGTTTGAACCAGGCGTCGAAAGGATTTTGGCGGCTGCCGGCCAGAGTGTAACTATAGACAAGGTGACATATACGGCGAAATCTGATAAGGATATTAAGTGGGACGGTGAGAGGATCAAACTGCAGGGCGCGTCAGAGGTCAATGAGAATGGCATGCCTGTAGGTAATGTGATTTCCTTCAAAGTTACAAAACCGGGCACGATCAAGTACTATATCCGTTCAGGCTCAAGCGGTGACGAACAGCGTGAAGTCAAGATAGACCTTGTGAAGAACGGTTCCGAGATAACCAATATCTACACCGGTTTTGCGCCTACTCCGGGGTATAAGGAAGGTTCCGAAAGTTCTGTGGAGATAACACCAGATCTGCTTTCCAATACGAACAGTTCCGTGACGGTAAACATTTATGCTCCGACAAACAGTGTCAATGTCTATTATCTCGAGTACATTTTAGCCCAGTAGGAAAACCTTTCAAGATTCCATAATTTCTCATGGGGCTGTGTCAAAATGAATGTTTTGATGCAGCCCCTTTAAGGTGTGTAAGAATTAGCAAAATGCAAGGCATTGAGGATGAGGGCGACAGGAGTTTACTGGAGTAAATGACTTAGCCCGAATTCCGAAAATAACGCGGCAGTTTGCAATTATGACACACCGGCCTGCGTATATTTGGCCTGGCGGCCATTTATACGGTTCACGCCTCGGCAATGCTGGCCTGACGGCCTTTCAGACATGACCATGCCGCCGCTTCCATGAGACCGGAGGTCTCCTGTCGCTGCGGCATGGTCATGTCTGATGCTTCGCATTTGCATTGCTCTCGGCTTCTGCGTATATTTGCGTCCGCAAAAGGAACATATATGGAAGAGAAAAGAAACCTTTACCCTATAAAATTCATTCCTGTAGCGGAGAAGAAGCCGTGGGGAGGCAGCGCACTCATCAAAGGGCTCGGGAAAGAGTTCACTGAATGCGACAAGGACGGTAATGAAGTGAAGCTCACAGAGAAAGACCATATCGGAGAAAGTTGGGAACTGGCAGATATGGGCTTCATCGACTCGGTGGTCTCCAACGGCTGGCTCGCCGGAAACACATTCGGGGAGATCATGGAGACATACATAGAGAGGATAGCGGGAGAGGATGTCTTCCAGCACTACGGGAGGCAGTTCCCAGTACTGGTCAAATTCCTTGACATCCACGGCAGCACATCAGTGCAGGTGAATCCTGACGATGAAGTGGCGGAACAGAGATACGACGCCCTGGGGAAATGCAAGCTGTGGTATGTCATGGAAGCGGCCCCGGAAGCCGTCATCTATACAGGATTCACAAAGGACATTCCTGCCATGGAACTATATGAAAGATGCATGGACGGGAGCATAACCGAGGTGATGAACGCTGTCCATCCGCGGAAAGGGGACTCCCTGCTCATCAGGCCCGGGACAGTGCACTCGGCCGGAGGCGGTCTGCTCATAGCGGAGATACAGGAATCCTCGGACCTCACTTTCAGGCTGTACGACCAGGGAAGGGAGAACGACCCTCAGACAGCCAGGCCGATGCATCTGGTGGAAGCGTTCGACTTCATAGACATGGGCAGATACGACGGCTCCGACTACCGCAAGGGCCCGCTCTGGGATGACAGGTCACACGGGGGCTGCAGGGAGGAAGGACGCCAGGTGACAGAAGAGCTGGCTTCAGTACCGCAGTTCACCGTATCGGAAATGGAAGTGAGGGAACCACTGAAAATATCATCTGGGCATTCCGGAAGCTTCCTTATATATGTGTGCGTGGACGGAGAGGCTGTCATCCAGGTCCCGTCCCGGGACGGACATCCGGGCGAATGCCGGATCAGGAAAGGAGAGACCGTGCTTGTCCCGGCAGACCTCCAGGACTTTTTCATCATTCCGACGGAAAGGGAGACCAGGCTGCTCGAAGTCATGATGGAACACAGGGAAGAGACAGACAGCTATATCAACCCGGACACTGAACCGTACCTGGAAGGGGAAGACTACGGAGGGCTCGAGAACGGGGAAGAATAAAAACACAGACTATGGCAGAAGAGACCAGAATAGACAAATACCTGTGGGCGATACGGGTGTTCAAGACCAGAGGGGATGCCACTGACGCATGCAAAGGTGGCAAGATACGCATAAACGGAGCAGACATAAAGCCGTCAAAGGCAGTCAGGCCGGGAGACGTGATCACAGTACGCAAAGGCGCCATAACATTCACATACCGGGTACTGGCTACAGTGGATAAACGCCAGGGAGCGAAACTTGTCCCTCAGTACGCGGAGAACATCACTCCGGAAGAAGAGCTGGCCAAGCTCAAGGCTCCTGTGGAGACATTCTTCCTTAAACGTGACAGGGGCACGGGACGTCCGACCAAGAAAGAGAGACGGCAGATGGAATCCCTGTGGGACAACCTTGATTTCAATGACCTGCCTGCGGACGTGTCAGATATGCTGTCATCCGGCCTCGGATACGAAGAGGATGATGAAGACGAGGACTACGACGGACAGGAGTGACAGCCGTCCTGCCTTAAGTCCAGTACAATGCGGCGGGCTACAGCAGGAGCATCACGGCAAAGCAGTACAGCAGGAACCCCTTGAAAGTCAAGTTCCCGGATGTACTGAAGTCAAGAAGGGTCTCCGTTATGTCCCCTGAAGCCAGCTCCTCAAGACCTGACGCATCCGGCATGCCGGCATAAGCCCACTTGCGCACCAGGAAGCCGTGGTCAAAATATGTGACGCCGGCGTTGGACCTGTTCATGGAGACAAGCGCCTTGTAATCGGCATAATATGCATTCCCTGTTATAAACGAGGCGGTCTGTCCGTCCACCCCCTTCTTTTCAAGTGCAGCCGAAAGTCCCGCAGGATAGGAGGCGGTAATCAGAAGCGGGGTGAAGCCGTTGGCCTTGGCATCCTGCATGAACACCGACACCCGGTCCCATCTGGCAGCACTCATACTCCTGACATTATAAACAGACACTGCAAGCACTTTTTCCCCTGTGGCCAGCTGGCTGCGGTACTCTCCGTCTGCATCCGTAAAGGACAGTTCCGGATAGACCTCCTGTCTGTAGCCTTCCTTCAGCACTGCCTTCGACTCCACGAAGGTCCATGTGGAATCAGGCACGTTCTCCAGGGAGAACTCCTTCTGCTTCCCGTCCTTCTCATATACAAGCACATATTCATACATGTCCTCTCCAGAAGTTTCATGCATGCGTTCGGCCGCAAGCAGCCTGGAAGCAGGCTTGAAATCAGTATAGTCCACCAGAGGGATGAATATCAGGGAGTAAACCGTAAATGACACCACCCCGATCATGACGAGAGGAAAGGATACATACTTCCTTTTCCGGTTGCGCCCGAAATCCCTGTACGGGAAAAAAGCGGCCAAAGCGAGGAGGCACAGCACTATATTCTTTATAAATGTCTGGAGATGGGTAAGATGAATCACCTCCCCGAAGCATCCGCAGTCCATTTTAGGGTTGAAAATCACCAGCACAAGCGAGAGCAGGGTGAAAAAAGCAAGGAAGGCAGAGGCTGCCATGGCAGTCACCTTCCGCCACACCCCGGTGACAAGAGCCGCCCCGATGACGGTCTCCAGAAAGGCAAGAGTCAGGGCTACGGGAAGAGAAGAGAAATCCATGAACCCCACATGGAAGAACTTGTAGTAGTCGGAAATCACCAGAGCAGCCCCCACCGGGTCGAGGAGCTTGAATGTCCCGGAGATGAAAAAGACGACTCCGGTGAGGAAAGCGCAGAAACGTCTGATGCGCAGGGGAAGATATTTCATATCGGGTGTCTTGGGATTAAAGTTGGTACAATCTGCTGACTTCGTCTTTCACCATGGCGAAAATGCTCTCCGGAGACAGCATGCCGCCTTCAGCGTCCGAACAGTCTATCCTTATGAATTTCGGGTCAGCGCCGCACTGTTCCAGATAGACTTCCCTGACCCGGCGCTGGAAAGCCATGTCCGTTTCATGTATGTCATGGCCTCCGGCAAGGTACTCCCGGTCTCCCCCTTTCCTGTCCCCTGAAAGTTTTTTCTCAACGAAGGATACAGGCACGTCAAGGAAAATGTTCAGGTCGGGTTTCGGCAGTCTGAAACTGCCGTACTCCGTATCGAAAATCCATTTGCGGAGACTCTCTTTCTCCACAGGGTCGTCAATCTTGGCACACTGGTATGCGATGTTGGAATACACATACCGGTCAAGAAGGATCGTGCCGCCGTTCTCCAGGATACGGCGCATGTGCGGCGCAGCCCTGTGCCGGTCCTCGGCATACAGAAGCGCCACCAGCTGGGGATGGACACTTTCATTCGAGCCGAAATCCCCCCTGAGGAACCGGCTGATGAGATCCCCGTACACGGGTGAACCGTACCTCGGGAAATGTATGTATTCCGTCTTGCCGCATAAGGTGTCGAGGTATCGCCTCAGCATCTTGACCTGGGTGGATTTTCCGGCTCCGTCGAGCCCTTCCATAACTATAAGCATAATATTTCCATTTCTGTTTGCGGAGCCGCCACGGTTACTGTCAGAAATCCAGGACGGCGTCCAAATCCTGCAAAAATACAAATTTTAAACAGCTTCTGACAATCCGGCCAATTTATCTACAATGCTGTTCATGAAATCAGGGATGTCACATGCCGTCTGCAGCGAGGGACTTGCTGAAAAGCAGGTGCGGCATTTCCTTGCCGCGGTAAATGACGGTATGGCTACCGCATTGTTTCATCCCCAGGGCCAGGGCTACACGTATGGAGGCAGTGTTCTGCGGCCTTATGCTGCAATATACCTCAGCAAGCCTCAGATCCACTGATGCATAGCGCAGACACTCACGGGCGGCCTCGACCGCATAGCCCCTATGCCAGCAGCTGTCATCAAGGATGTAGCCGAGTTCCACAGCCTCCCGGCCGTTGAAAGCGGTCTTCATCAGGCCGGCCTGGCCTATGACCTTCCCCTCTCCTTTCAGTTCGAGGGCGAAATATCCGTATCCGTCATCACGGTACCTGGCCAGTTGCCGCTCTATCCACTGGACCACATCCGCATGAGTGAATCCGTGCTCCCATGCATACATGACCTCCGGCTTGCCCATGATGGCGAGCAGCGCCTCGGCATCATGCATCGTAAGTCTGCGTATTACAAGACGTTCCGTCTCCATTTGAATTTCCATCCTCAGAAAAGAATTTACGCAAAGGTAAGGATTTCCGGAGGAAATCCTGCCTGTCCACCCCCAGTCACCTGAATGGTGACAGCCCCGGCGGGGCATGCGGCTCCGCTGTCGCTCCGCCGGCACCTTCACTGCCTCGGTTTCCTCCCGGAAACCTCGCTGACGCTCCGGTGCGGCCCTGATGGGCCCTCAATGAAAACAACATCACGGCAATCTCCATAGCAGGATTCATTATTCCTGTCAAGCTGCTGATTGACATGGGTCTGGGCCACGACTATGTGCCGGCATGGAACCTTATGGCCGGACTGTCGTTCGTACTTACCCTGGTGATACCGGGGCATATCCTCAACCGCAAATCCGGGAAAACGTTATGAAAGAGCTGGATCCGTTGCTCCATTCGCAGCTGAGGCTGTCGGTGATGTCCCTGCTGCTGAGTGTGGAAGAGGCCGATTTCGTCTGGCTGAAAGAAAAGACAGAGGCGACATCCGGTAACCTGAGCGTACAGATAGACAAGCTCGCGGAGGCTGGATACATCAGTGTCCGCAAAGAGATTGTCGGGAAAAAACCGCGTACAACATGCTCCATGACCGAGAAAGGCCGTCAGGCTATGGACGTGTATATCAGCACTCTGAAAGAATACCTCCATATCTGAGCGATGGCCGCAGACACCTGCAGACCAGGCATGTCATGAGGGGTATCCGTCCAGAATGAGAGAGGGGGCCATGCTACCTGCACGGTCCCCTCTCTTGTCTTGCGATACGCATTGAGCCGTCATGGCCTACCAGCGGTCAGGATCGGCATCTATCTGTTTAAGAAGCTCACGGACAGCCACTTCCAGCTGTTCGTCACGTCCTTCTATGATTTCTTCCGGCTTGTTCCTTACGAGGAAGTCAGGCTCAAGCTGTGAGTTCTCCAGGTAATGCCCGTCACGGGTCCTGTAGCCTATGACAGGGATTCCGAAATACATTGAAGGGTCCTGGAGTGTCTCCCAGTTCACGGAAGTCATCGTTCCCGGGACCGGCATCCCGACTATCGAGCCGAGCCCCTGGTGCTGATAGACCCACGGGGTGCCATGTGCGTTGGAGTAGTTGTCCTCGCTGACAAGCATGATGGAGTGCTTGTTGTACCTGCGGGACGGCATGTCGCACACGACAGTGCCCTGAATGACCTGCTCCAGATACTTCTCCCCGCTGAAAAGGATTTCAATGTCCTCGTGGAGACGTCCGCCGCCATTGTGGCGCGTATCTATCACAATCCCGTCGCGCAGGTTGTATTTGCCCAGGATGTCGGCATATACGTCACGGTAGCTTCCGTCCGCCATGGAGCGGATATGCACATACCCGAGGCGTCCTCCTGAAAGGCTGTCCACAGCGGCTGCACGGCTCTTGACCCACCTGCGGTACAGCATCTCGTTCTGTTCACCGGCGGAGACAGGCTTGGCGACCTCATCCCAGCGCTCCTTAGAGGCAGGGTCATAGAAAGAGAACAGCACCTGGACACCCTGCTTGCCGTTTATCAGAGGGAACCAGTCCTCCCCTGCCACCACAGGCTCGCCGTCAATCTTTTCGAGGACAGTCCCCTTCTTCACCTTCGATCCCGTAACGGAGAACGGGCCGCCCTCCAGCACCTCATCTATTTTCAGACCGTCGCCGTCATACCCGCAATCGAAAAGCAGTCCGAGGGCCGGGGTCGGCTTCTCTGCAGGCACCCCTCTGTAGCCGGAGCCCGTATGCGAAACGTTCAGCTCTCCGAGAATCTCGGAAAGCATCTCGGAGAAGTCATAATTGTTGTTGATATGGGCAAGGAAAGGCTCATAGTCCTTCTGCAGGCGGTCCAGGTCCACTCCATGATAGTCCGCGCTGTAGAATTTGCGTTTCTCCTGCTTGAACACATGGTCGAACATGTACGCTCTCTCGGCTGCGCGGTCAAGATCCATTTCCATATTGAAGTCAATAGGCTTCAACTGCTTGTTTCCCAACGACATGACCTGAGGACGGCGTCCGAGGATATAAAGGTTCTTCCCTTCGTTGTCGATGTGCATCGCCCCGGCAGGGACTCCTTTTTTCACAAGAGAGATCTCACCTGTCCTTGGCTTGAGTTCCCACAGATCGAAACCTTTCTCGAAGGAACTCAGGAAATAAAGAGACTCTCCGTCCTCTGTCATGGCTGCGGAAACCAGGCTGGACGACATCGGGGTAAGACGCATCACCCGGTCTTCAAGGCCGTCCAGCTCCACGGTGATGGCCTTATCCTCCTGTGCATCTTCCTTTTCAACGTCCTTGTCCTTCCCGGCATCTCCATCCTTCTTCCCTTTCCTGTCCTTGGAGTCTTTCTCCTCCTGCGCTTCTTTCTCCTTCTTCTCCGCAGCCTCTTTCTTCTCCTTGTAAAGGGCGTATTCCTCCTCGGACATGTTGAACTCGTCGTATGACTTGCGGTTCATGAAAGCGATGAACACGTCATCCTGGCTGCCCCACGAGGCATGGGAGCGGAGTCCCAGTCTGTTGGACACGAAAATAAGCGCATTCCCGTCCATCACCCACTGCGGAGAGACATCGATATACCCGCTGCTGGTGACATTGTGGATGCTGTCCCCGCCGGCGGCGGACACGATACCGATGTCGCTGTAAGGGTCGCGGCGGTTTGTAATCAGAGTCAGGGCAAACCATTTGCCGTCAGGGGACCAGTCATACTCGAACTCCCCGTAATGCTGTGTCCCGTCGGTGATCTGCCGGACCTTTCCGGTCCCTAGGTCAAGGACCTTGAGTATATTGCGGTTTTCCAGGAACGCGAGCTCCTTGCCGTCAGGCGAGAATGAAGGATATGTCCTCTCGGCCTTGGTGTCCTTGAAAAGAGGTTCCTCGTCTATCAGGGTGGCATATGCGAAATGCAGGTCATCCTCCCTCTGCATGGTTGCCTTGTAGAGATTCCAGCGGCCGTCTCTCTCGGAAGCATAGACAATGGTCTTGCCGTCAGGGGAAACTGTCAGCCCCTCCTCCGCCTCTGCCGTATGCGTAATCTGCCGGGTAGTACCGTATTCATCCGTAGTGGCGAACACCTCGCCGCGGCTCAGCAGTATGATCTCCTTCCCGTCGTCGGACACCGCCATCTCATCCACACTTCCCGGCCTTATCGAGGAAGGATACTCAGGGCTGTCTCCGGAAATGGACACACGTACCTTTTCTGGCTTCCCGCCCTCGTTCATGGTGTATATCTCACCTCTGTATCCGAAACAGAGAGTCCCGTTTTCCGCACGGCTGAGGAAGCGTACAGGATGTCCGGTGAAATGGGTAAGGGCCGTGGCGTTTTCCGCATCGTCCACAGAGGCCGAATAGACATTGAACGACCCTCCGTCGCGCTCGCTCAGGAACACCATCCGTCCGTCACCGGCAAAGACAGGGTCCCGGTCCTCCCCGGGATTGGCGGTAATCTGCCTGTGTGCGCCGTCCTGCGCATCATAATAGAAAATGTTTCGTGCCACAGAGGATGTGTGGTGCTTGCGCCAGATGTTCTCGCTGCCGGTACGGTCATAATACAGGAATGACTCCCCGTCAGGTCCGAAGCTTACGGAGCATACAGGAGTAGCTGTCACCAGTTCCGGACGCCCGCCTCCGGACCTTACCCGATAAAGTTCTGTAACCCAGGATGATGACCACATCGCACTCGATGCCGGGTCCTGTATGGCGGCAGAAAAATAGATATACTTGTCGTCAGGCGAGAATGCCAGAGGTGTCTCGGTGCCGGAATGGGTGGTGATTCTCACGGCGTTGCCGCCACCGGTCCCTACAGTGAAGATATCCATGCCTCCGAAACGGTCGGAGACGAATGCTATTGTCCTGGAGTCGTTGGACCATACAGGCTGCGACTCGAATGAAGCGGACGAGGTAAGGCGCACCGCCTCCCCTCCGGATACGGGTACATAGTAGATATCCCCCCTGTACGAAAAGGCTATCATGGTCCCGTCCGGGGAAATCTTCGGATACCTCATCCAGAGAGGTGCAGCGCCGTCGTCTGCGGGAGCGGCGGCCGAGACGGCCATTCCCCCGCACAGGAGGATGGCCGCAAACATCAGATAAACGTGTTTTTTCATGCGAATAAAAATAATTAACGTCAGTTCGACGAATTTATATTTAACAATATTATATTAAAATTTTATTATTTATGACCGGAATCCGTCACACTGACGTTAAGGATTTCTTCCAGAAATCCTGTCTGTCTAAACCCCAGTCACTCCGTGACAGCCCCTTATTAAGGGGCGCCGCCCCCTTCCTTCCCCCTCGCCGGGGGACCTGTCGCAGGATAAAGTCCTGCTCCGACAGAGGTAATTCGATGTAATTTAATGAATTAAATTCATCGAATCCACGTTAAGTTACATCGAATTCACGTTAATTATATACAACTAAGTGCGGCCATTTCAGAATTTTGGAAAAATGGCTGCAGATAAGAAGCACTATGAGCCAAAATTCTGCCTTTTCAAGCCCTTTTTGGAGATTTGCCAACTCTCCCAAAGACAAGCAAAAAGCCTCCATAACTCCAAGAGTCACAGAGGCTTAAGTTTATTTATCAGCAGGTATTACCCTTTTTGCCGATTTTGGATTACTTGTTCAGGGCAGTTGCCACATCCACAGCACAAGCAACAGTACATCCCACCATAGGGTTGTTGCCTATTCCCAGGAATCCCATCATCTCCACGTGGGCTGGAACTGAGGATGAACCTGCAAACTGCGCGTCACTGTGCATACGGCCCATGGTGTCGGTCATACCATAGGAGGCAGGACCTGCGGCCATGTTGTCCGGGTGAAGAGTACGTCCTGTACCGCCGCCTGAAGCCACTGAGAAATAAGGCTTGCCGGCGAGGACACGCTCTTTCTTGTATGTTCCGGCTACAGGATGCTGGAAACGGGTAGGGTTGGTGGAGTTACCTGTGATGGACACATCCACACCCTCATGCCACATGATGGCCACACCCTCACGGACATCGTCAGCGCCGTAGCATCTTACCTTAGCACGCGGACCGTCGCTGTATGCGATTTCACGCACTACCTTGAGCTCGCCTGTATAATAGTCAAACTGTGTCTGCACGTATGTGAAGCCGTTGATACGCGAAATAATCTGGGCTGCATCCTTTCCGAGACCGTTAAGGATACAACGGAGAGGCTCCTTGCGTACCTTGTCAGCCTTTGCGGCAATCTTGATCGCACCTTCTGCAGCTGCAAAAGACTCGTGTCCTGCGAGGAAGGCGAAGCACTTGGTCTCCTCACGGAGAAGACGAGCGGCGAGGTTCCCGTGTCCGAGGCCCACCTTGCGGTCATCAGCCACAGAACCAGGGATACAGAATGCCTGGAGGCCGATTCCTATCGCCTCAGCGGCGTCAGCGGCAGTCTTGCAGCCTTTCTTGAGGGCGATTGCACATCCTACCACATAAGCCCATTTTGCATTCTCGAAGCATATAGGCTGGGTATCCTCGCAAGTCTTATAAGGATCCAGACCATACTGATCGCAAATGGCGTTTGCCTCTTCGATATCTTTGATACCGTTCTCGTTAAGGGCAGCAAGGATCTGTTTGATACGGCGGTCCTGGCTCTCGAATTTAACTTCTCTTATCATAATAGTCTTCCTCCTTATTCTTTACGTGGGTCAATGTATTTAACTGCACCGGCCTCTTTGCTGAAACGGCCGTATGTACCGGTCACCTGCTTGAGAGCCTCGTTGGCATCCACGCCCTTCTTCACAAGGTCCATGAACTTGCCGAGATGTATGAACTCGTATCCGCAGATCTCGTCGTTCTTGTCCAGGGCGAGAGTCTTGATGTAACCTTCAGCCATTTCGAGGTAACGCGGGCCTTTTGCAAGAGTTCCGTAAAGTGTACCTACCTGGCTGCGGAGACCTTTTCCGAGGTCCTCGAGGCCTGCCCCGATCATAAGGCCGCCCTCTGAGAAAGCAGACTGGGTACGTCCATAAACGATCTGGAGGAAAAGTTCACGCATAGCGGTGTTGATGGCATCGCACACGAGGTCAGTGTTGAGTGCCTCAAGGATAGTCTTGCCAGGGAGGATCTCAGAAGCCATGGCAGCCGAGTGAGTCATGCCTGAGCAGCCGATAGTCTCGACAAGAGCCTCCTGGATCACACCCTCTTTCACATTGAGGGTAAGCTTGCAGGCTCCCTGCTGAGGTGCACACCAGCCGATACCGTGTGTAAGACCTGAGATGTCAGTGATTTCTTTGGATTTTACCCATTTTCCCTCCTCTGGAATAGGAGCCGGACCATGGTTAGGTCCTTTTTTGACGCAGCACATCTGCTGCACTTCGTGTGAATAAACCATAACCTGTTAAAATTTAGTTCCTTTTTAAATATCCCTTCGGGACAATACGGCAAGAAAAGCCAAGCACCCGGCAGAATACCGGGTGCAAATATAAGGATTTTTATTATTCCAAGAAGTTGTTTGTATTTCTTTCAACACAAAATTTGTACCTGTATGGGATATACCCTGAAAACTGGAGAGCCATGTACTGGAAAAGAAATTGTAACAAAAATTTAACAAACCCATTAAACATTAATAATCAACGAATTGACATCTCCAAAACATGCACGGTCATAAAATCTGGTTGGAAAATGTAAGAAAAGATTTGGAGTATAGGAAAAAAGCTGTACCTTTGTATCCGGTTATTAGTTTTAGTGTTATTAATTATGTGGTTAGTTACGAGGAGTCCCACGGGAGTGGCACCAACCTCATCTGTTTTAGGGAGCATCGTTCTGATGTCTCTCTTCTTTTTTATATACCCCTCTCATGGCGGGATATAAGAAACGAAATCGCTGTTTTATTGAAAAAACACAAGACATAAACACCTCATATCCCTTTTATCACTATTTTCGCACACGGAAAAATATCCTATCAGACCGACATGAAATTCAAGATAGAATCCCCGTATCTCCCATCCGGCGACCAGCCCGAAGCCATAAACGGACTCTGCTCCGCATTGGACAGCGGCGTGGATGCGGTCACGCTTCTCGGAGTGACCGGCTCAGGAAAGACGTTCACCATGGCCAACGTCATAGAGCGGCTGCAGCGTCCAGCCCTGATACTCAGCCACAACAAGACACTTGCAGCACAGCTCTACGGCGAGTTCAAGTCCTTCTTCCCTAACAATGCGGTGGAATATTTCGTATCCTACTATGATTATTACCAGCCTGAAGCCTACATCCCGACGACCGACACTTACATCGAAAAGGACCTGAGCATCAACGACGAGATAGAGAAGCTGAGGCTCAGCGCCGCATCGTCCCTCCTTTCAGGAAGAAGAGATGTGATTGTAGTATCAAGTGTTTCATGCCTTTACGGCATAGGCAACCCTGCGGATTTCCATGCACAGACAGTAACGGTAAGGAAAGGAGAGACCAGGAGCATGACCAGGCTGCTGTACCAGCTGGTGGATGCTCTGTATTCCAGGACGGAGACGGATTTCAAGAGAGGGACATTCAGGGTACGCGGCGATACCGTGGACGTATGCATCGGGTACGGCGACAACGCCGTGCGCATCGAGTTCTTCGGTGATGAGGTGGACAGCATCTCCATTATCGACCCTGTCACGGGCGCGTTCATCGACAGCCTGGACGAGGTGTCCATATACCCTGCCAACAATTTCGTGACCACCAAAGAGCGCAGCATCAAAGCCGTCAGCCAGATCCAGGACGACATGATGAAGCAGTGCGAATTTTTCCAGGAGATAGGCAAGCCGCTGGAGGCCAAGAGATTGAAACAGAGAGTGGAATATGACCTTGAAATGATAAAGGAAATGGGATACTGTCCCGGGATAGAGAACTATTCGAGATATTTCGATGGCAGGAGCGAGGGCATGAGGCCTTTCTGTCTGATCGACTATTTCCCGAAGGACTTCATAACGTTCATAGACGAGAGCCATGTGACACTTCCCCAGATAAGGGCCATGTACGGAGGAGACCACTCCCGGAAGTCCATACTCATCGAGTACGGGTTCAGGCTTCCTGCCGCTGCCGACAACAGGCCGCTTAAATTCGATGAATTCGAGGCGGTTACAGGTCAGAAGGTATATGTCAGCGCGACTCCGGGAGACTATGAACTCGAAAAATCGGAAGGGCTTGTGGTAGAGCAGGTTGTCAGACCTACAGGACTGCTTGACCCGCCTATTGAGGTCCGGCCTACAAAAAACCAGGTGGACGATCTGCTGGAGGAGATCCGTGTCAGGGCTGACAAGGATGAAAGGGTACTGGTCACCACCCTGACAAAGAGGATGGCCGAGGAACTGGAAAAGTATTTCACCAGAATGGGCGTGCGGTGCAGGTACATCCACTCGGATGTGGACACACTGGAAAGGGTCGAGATCATCGAGGATTTCAAGAACGGTCTCTTCGACGTACTTGTCGGGGTGAACCTTCTGCGTGAAGGGCTCGACATCCCGACCGTATCACTTGTGGCCATCCTTGACGCCGACAAGGAAGGGTTCCTCCGCTCCGGACGTTCTCTAACACAGACGGCCGGACGCGCAGCCAGGAACGTGAACGGGCTTGTGATAATGTACGCGGACACCATCACAAGGTCGATGCAGGAGACTATCTACGAGACAGACAGGAGAAGGGCCAAGCAGATGGAGTACAACAAGCTGCACAACATAACCCCTACCCAGGTGGCAGCCAAGAAGAACGTCCTCACGGACGAATATCCGCAAAACGGGAGCGAAACCGGGAAAAGGAGAAATCCGAGGCTTGCGAACACAGTTTCCGGAAAAGTCAGCGCCGCCAACTCATACGAAGCCCCGCACTACATACCGGACCCGAGCGACCTGGGCAGAGGTACCGTCAGTGTAGGGCTGGGCCACGACTCCAGACGGGAAAGCAATTCAGCCTACAGGGACGGATACATAGAGGCTGACCTTGCCGCAGTGCTGCAGGACCCAGTGATAAGGGCCATGTCAAGGGAACAGGTGGAAAAGGCAGCGGACCAGGCCAGGAAGAACATGCAGAAAGCGGCTGCAGACCTCGACTTCCTTGCCGCAGCGAAGTACAGGGACGAGATGTGGGCTCTGCAGGAATACCTTAAGGTTTGGAAAGAGAAATGAGTGTCAGTGCTGTTCATCCATCTCGAAATACTGCCTCCTGTATTCAGCCGGGGACATCCCGACATATTTCTTAAAGAATTTGGAGAAGGACGCCTGGTCAGAGAAATGCAGTATGTCCGCAATCTGCTGGATGAGAAGGCTGTTGTTCTGGAGCAGCTGCAGGGACATGGACAGGGTCTCCCCGGCGATTATCTCATGCGGGGTCTTGCCAGAAGTCTCCCTCACTATCCGCGAAAGATGCTTGGGGGTCACACAAAGTTCCCTGGCATAGAACGAGACCTCCCGGGTGTCTGTAAGGTGCTTCCACACAAGGTCTATGAATGAGACCATAATGAATTCCTTCTTGCTTATCTTGTGGAATGTCAGTGAATCGTCATCGACGGCCTTCAGCGCATTGCTCATCTCCAGGGAAAAGGCCTTGACATAGAGTTTCACCATGTCCATCCTGTACAGGTGGGATGGCCTGGCAAGCACATCGGCGAGCATCCTCATCTGCATCCTCACATTCTCGCACACGTCCCCGGCAAGGCTGATGACCGGGTCCACGAGCATCTTGAAGAGATAGTTCCTGTGGTCCGGCATAACCCCCTGAAGGGCATCCAGGATAAAGGACTTGGTGGTAAAGGCGCAATACACCTCCGCATCCTGGGACAGTTCACCGAAGCGCACCATCGTACCGTCAAGCACATCCACGAGACTGTTTTTCCCGACCCGCCTCAGGTTGCCGTTGATTGACACGTCCAGTGTGCCACTGTACACGAAAATCATGATCTTGCAGCCTATGAACTGGCAGTCAGGAAGGCAGCGTATGTCCGGGGCCTGCAGAAGGACGAATTCCTCACCTGCCTTTTTATTCTCCCCGGCTGACAAAGAAAGTTGCTGGATACTTATATATTGCATGATTTATGGCAAAGTTTTTGCGCGTAAGTGTCGCATTTTGACAAATACTCCCTATATAAATGGAAACGTCAGCCAAAATGTAACTTTTGGACAAATATATAAGAAATTTCAACAAATTTAAAGAAAAAGTATATAATAATTTTGTGCCCCGGAAATACAAGGAAAAAATTATATAGTAAAATGAAAGGTTTAAATGTTTTGACAATCGGGCTTTGCCTGCTTACCGGCATCACATCTTGCAAGCAGTCAGCCCAGCAGCAACAGATCCAGGCCAGCGTTTACCCAGTACTGAAGCTGGCTCCTGAAGACAGGACTCTCTCCCAGAGCTATTCGGCAGTGATCGAGGGGAAACAGTATGTGGAGATACGTCCTCAGGTATCGGGAATAATCACAGACGTACTTGTGAAGGAAGGGGCCAATGTACGGAAGGGCGAGACCCTGTTCATCATCGATACGATACCGTATGCCGCAGCATACAAGCAGGCAGCTGCAGCTGTCGCTTCGGCACAGGCCCAGGAAGCAACCGCAAAACTGAATCTCAAAGGAAGCGAGGAGCTTTACAAGCAGAAAGTCATATCTGACTTCGAACTCCAGACAGCAAAGAACTCCTACAACACGGCAGTGGCAAATCTCGCCAATGCGAAAGCCCAGGAAACAAGCGCGGCGAACAATCTTTCGTTCACCAAGGTGACAAGCCCTGTAAACGGCTCGGCAGGAATGACATCCATCCGAGTGGGGACACTTGTCAGCGCCCAGTCCACTTCACTAATAAATGTATCCGACAATTCCCAGATGTACGTATATTTCTCCCTTCCGGAGAAAGAGGTCCTCACCCTCACGGCAGAGTACGGCTCACTCGAAAAGACCATCGAGGCATATCCTGACGTGACCCTGCTCCTTAATGACGGGTCAGTCTACAGCCACCCTGGAAAAATCGATGTCATCAGCGGGATAGTTGACAAGACCACAGGTACCGTAAGCCTGCGTGCCGTATTCAACAACCCTGAAGGACGCCTGATGAGCGGAGGGTCATGCCGTATAAACATCCCTTACGAAAGGAAAGGATGCCTGGTTATACCTCAGGAAGCCACCTATGAAATCCAGGACAAGATATTCGTTTACAAGGTGGTGGACGGCAAAGCTACATCGACACAGATCTCCGTATTCAAGGTCAATGACGGAAAAGAGTACATTGTAGAAGAGGGACTGAAAGAGGGTGATGTAATCGTAGCGGAAGGGGCAGGTCTGCTCAGAGAAGGCACACCGATCGCCGCCGCACCTGATTCCACTAAAGAAGGAGAATAAGGAATATGAATCTTAAAACATTCATCGACAGGCCTATCCTGTCATTGGTAATATCAATTTTCATCGTGATGGTGGGTGTCATCGGCCTTTCGGTGCTGCCCGTCGAGCAGTATCCTGACATCGCTCCGCCTACCATCCGCGTAAGCACGACGTACAGCGGAGCGAATGCTACCGCTGTCCAGAACAGTGTGATCGTGCCGCTCGAGGAAGCAATCAACGGTGTGGAGAACATGACATACATGACCTCCGAGGCAAGTAACACCGGAAGCGCCTCCATCTCCGTATATTTCAAGCAGGGCGTAGACCCTGATATGGCAGCGGTCAATGTCCAGAACAGGGTATCAAGGGCCCAGTCCCTGCTGCCTGCAGAAGTTACAAGGGTCGGCGTGGAGACCATGAAACGCCAGAGCAGTACCCTTAAAGTCTTCGCTCTTACAAGCCCGGACGGGACATATGACGAGACATTCCTCACCAACTATCTGAGTATCAACATTAAACCTGAGATACAGCGTATTTCCGGAGTCGGTGAGGCCAACGTAATGGGAGGTGACTATGCCATGCGTATCTGGCTCAAGCCGGACATCATGGCCCAGTATGAGCTCCAGCCGAGCGACGTGAGTGCTGCGTTGTCCGCACAGAACATCGAAGCATCCACCGGAGCCATCGGAGAAGACTCAAAGAACGTGTTCCAGTACACCCTGAAGTACAGGGGACGTCTCGAGACGGAAGAGCAGTTCGGCAACATCATAATAAAGGCATACGACGACGGCCGTATCCTCAAGCTCAAGGATATAGCAGACCTCGAACTCGGTGCCGTATCATATTCATACGAAGGACGTGTGATGGGTGCGCCTGGTGTGACCATGATGATCAACCAGACAGCGGGAAGTAACGCCAACGAGATCATCAACGCGATAGATGAATACCTCCAGGAAGCAAAGAAGGACCTCCCGAAAGGAGTGGAGATCGTGGACATCATGAGTACAAAGGACTTCCTCGATGCATCCATACATGAAGTCATCAAGACCCTGTTTGAAGCCATCATCCTTGTGGTCCTGGTGGTATATGTGTTCCTGCAGAACGTCAGGGCTACCATCATCCCTACCATCAGTATCTTTGTTGCGCTTATCGGTACATTCGCATTCCTCGTGATTGCAGGATTCTCCATAAACCTTCTGACGCTGTTTGCACTGGTGCTGGCGATCGGAACGATAGTGGACGACGCCATAATCATGGTGGAGGCGGTCCAGGTCAAGCTCGACGAAGGGTACAAGTCACCGTATCTCGCGGCTGTTGACGGCGCCGGCGGCGTGTCTTCCGCCATCATCACTTCCACACTCGTGTTCATGGCCGTGTTCATCCCTGTGTCATTCATGGGTGGTACATCCGGTATCTTCTATACGCAGTTCGGACTTACCATGGCTGCAGCGGTCGGGCTTTCGGCTGTCAACTCGCTTACGCTCTCACCTGCACTCTGCGCCCTCCTGCTCAAGCCGAACGAGGAGGTAAAGCCTGGGGAACGGCCTAAGCAGTTCTCCACCAGGTTCAGGATTGCATTCGACACTGTGTTCGGAAGGATTGTTCGGAAATACAAATTCGGCGTGAAGTTCTTCATCGGCAACAAGTGGCTCTCCGGACTCCTGATACTCGGGGCGATAGGACTTCTGATGTATCTCATGAGCACCACAAAGACCAGCCTTGTGCCTAACGAGGATACAGGTTCCCTGTTCATGAGTGTGGATGCTTCAGCAGGAAGCACACTCAACGAGACCAACAAGATTCTAACCGAAGTGCAGGAAAGCATCCAGGACATCCCGGAAATCCGCACATTCAACCAGGTGGCCGGCTTCTCGTTTGCAGGTAGCGGCGCCTCCCATGGTATGCTCATGATCAAGCTCAAGCCATGGGATGAAAGGGAAGGAAAGGAGCACAGCAACACTGCGGTGATGAACCAGATATATGCCAGGACAGCGCATATCAAGAACGCACAGATCTTCATATTCGCACCGCCTATGATCTCCGGATACGGTACCGGAAACAGCTTCCAGGTGGATATCCAGGACAGGTCAGGAAAAGGTATCGAAGAGCTGAACGAGATGACCAAGAAAGTCATCGCCGCCCTCAACCAGAGGCCTGAAATCCAGATGGCCTACACATCTTTCAGTACAGAGTTCCCTCAGTACACCGTAGATGTGGACGCAGCGAAATGCCTCAGGGCCGGAACTACCGCAGACCAGGTGCTTTCCGTAATGCAGAGTTACCTCGGAAGTTCATACGTATCCAACTTCAACAGGTTCACCAAGCTGTACCGTGTAATACTCCAGGCCAGGGCCGAAGACAGGGACCAGCTGCAGTCTCTCGACAACATCTTCGTCAAGACTGCATCCGGAATGGCGCCGGTGAGCCAGTTCATCACACTCACCAAGTCATACGGTTCTGAGATCCTCAGCAGGTTCAACCTGTTCCCGTCCATTACAGTACAGGGTATGCCTAAGGACGGATACAGCTCAGGAGATGTGATTATCGCAGTACAGGAAGTGGCTGCCGAAGTCCTTCCGACAGGATTCGGATACGAGTTCTCCGGAATGACGAGAGAGGAGGCCCAGCTGGCCGAATCACACACGACCACACTGATCTACATCCTGTGTATCGTCTTCATCTACCTCATCCTCTGCGGCCTTTACGAGAGTTTCTTCCTGCCTCTGGCAGTCATCTGCTCCGTGCCGTTCGGACTCATGGGATCGTTCCTCGCAGCCAGGATATGGGGAATCGAGAGCAACATCTACATGCAGGTAGGTATAATCATGCTGATCGGTCTGCTTTCCAAGACAGCGATCCTTATCACGGAATATGCAAGTGAGCGAAGAAAGGCGGGAATGTCCCTCAGCATGGCAGGTATCTCTGCAGCAGGAATAAGGCTCAGGCCTATCCTGATGACAGTATTCTCGATGGTATTCGGGCTCCTGCCTCTGGCAATCGCAAGCGGAGTCGGCGCCAACGGTTACCACTCACTCGGTATCCCTGTCATCGGAGGTATGATCATCGGAACAATCGCCCTTGTATTCATAACACCTGTGTTCTTCACGATTTTCCAGTATATCGAAGAGCGTGTAATGGGTAAAAGAAAGGAGGACAGAGCATAATGAAAAAAATACTTTTATATACAATAGTCATTGTGATGGCGAGCAGCTGCTCGATCTACCGCAAATACCAGAGGCCCGAGGACCTGCCTGTGGACAGCCTCTACAGGACGGAAGCGGCTGAAGCCGCCATCGAGGACACTACTTCACTCGGTTACATCCCGTGGGACGAGATGTTCACGGACCCTCATCTCCAGTACCTGATCCGTACCGGACTTGAGCACAACGTGGACCTGCAGAGCGCAATCCTCAGGGTCGAGGAGGCCAAGGCACAGCTTTCAGCGGCCAAATGGGCTTACGCACCGTCATTGAACCTCACACCGCAGGGAGGGCTCAGCAGCATTGACGGAGGCAAGGCAAGCTGGACGTACAACGCCGGCGGTGCAGTAAGCTGGGACATCGACCTGTTCGGGTCCCTTCTGAACTCGAAACGCGGGGCACAGGCTACACTGCTCCAGCAGCAGGCCTACCAGCAGGCAGTCCGTTCCCAGATCATAGGGACCATCGCAAATACCTACTATGCCCTCCTCATGCTTGACGGTCAGGTGGCGATAAGCGCCGAGAATGTCAAAATCTGGAAAGAGCAGGTCAGGACGATGGAAGCCATGCTGAGAGTCGGACAGACAAACGAAAGCGCTGTCACACAGGCTCGTGCGAACCTGTATGCACTCGAAGCCTCCTATGCGGACCTGGTAAGGCAGCAGAGAGAGACAGAGAACTCGATATGTTCTCTGCTCGGTCAGCCGTACTTCCCTGTCGAAAGAGGTACCCTGGAAGAACAGTCGGTACCGGAGGAGATAACGGTGTCCGTCCCGCTCCAGCTGCTTTCCAACAGGCCGGACGTAATACAGGCTGAAATGGCGTATGCAAGCTCATATTACAACACCAATATGGCAAGGGCGGCATTCTACCCGAGCATCAACCTTTCCGGAAGCGCCGGATGGACAAACAGCCTCGGACAGGCCATAAGCAATCCTGCAGGCTGGCTTCTCTCTGCCCTCGGGCAGCTGACGATGCCGGTGTTCAACCACGGGCAGCTGAGGGCGAACCTGAAAGTGACCAAGGCAGAGGAGGAAATCGCCAGGCTCAACTACCGGCAGGCCCTGCTGAATGCCGGTGAACAAGTCAACAATGCGCTTTTCGCCATACAGACCAACAAGACTATGCTGGAAAAGCACCAGGCACAGTGCAAAGACCTGAAAAGGACTCTCACCTCTACTGAATACCTCTTCAGGAACTCGTCAGGGACAACATATCTGGAACTGTTGACAGCACAGCAGTCTCTGCTCAGCGCACAGCTCAACACCATAAGCGACCAGTACCAGGTGCTCCAGTCCGTAGTGACTCTTTATCAAGCTCTTGGAGGCGGAAGGGAATAAGCCATCCATAGCATGCCTCAGACAGTCCGGCCGTCAGGGACAGACCCCGAGGGGGTCCCTGACGGCCGGTACTTATAATCAGCAAAATACAAGGCATTGAATTAACGCGGCAGTGCAATTACTTCCACTCACTGTTAAAGCAACGGGGCGAAAAGGCGGATTATCGGCTGGAGAATCTTCCTGTACCATGGAATCCTCCGCCATCTTTCAAGGGTGACCTCATCGCATGTCTCCATATCCTTGAGGAATATCGCCTTGTTCTCCTTGGCCACCAAGGAATCGAAGATATAGGTATTTATCTCGTAATTTAGCTCAAAACTGCGGTAATCCATGTTCGCGGAGCCGAGGATTGAAAGATAGTCGTCCGACACCAGGGTCTTGGAATGAATGAAGTTGCCGGTCTTCTCGTAAATCTTTATTCCGGCCTCCAGGCATTCCGTATAATATGAACGGTTTGCAGGCCCCATATAGCAAAGGTCGGCTTTCTTCGGCATCATTATCCGAACGTCTGCCCCTTTCAGTGCCGCGGATTTCAGAGCCTGCAGCAACGGCTCCGGCGGCACAAAATAAGGAGTCTGGATGTAAATGTATTCCTTTGTATGCTGGACAGCCCAGACAGTCCCCATCTGGATCACAGGCCACTGGTTGTCAGGCTCGTCAGGCACTATCTGGATCAGCTTTGCAGGATGCAGCTTCCTGTGCTGGGGAAAATAGCGGGAATAGTCCTCGGTGATCTCCCCTCCCGAGGTGATGAACGAGTTCATGAAACTGTACTGCAGGCTTGAGACAGCCTCTCCGGTTATCCTCATGTGAGTGTCGCGCCACCGTACGAAATAGTCATCACTGATGTTCATGCCTCCAGTATAGCCTATCTTCCCGTCGATGACGACTATCTTCCTGTGGTCACGGTAGTTGAGCTGCGCCCCGATGGTAAGGTGTGTTATCCTGGTGTTGGTGAACGGCACCACCTCAACACCCGCCTTCTTCATCTCCTTGTAATAGCGGGGATTGATGGAAATGTTGGCGATGTTCTCATGTATGAACCTCACTTTCACCCCTTCCCTGGCCTTCTGCATCAGAAGGGCGCGGATCTTCCTGCTGCCGAGGTCCTTCTTGAAGTAGAAATACTCCATGTGGATATGATCCTTGGCATTCCGTATATCCTGCGACAAGGCATCAAACTTCCGCTTACCGGATGTAATTATCTCTATATCATTGTCATCGCTCACAGTTATCTTGTCAACACTGGAAAGCAGCCTGGCAAGCTCCCTGTATTCCTCCCGGACCTTCTCCTCGACATCGTGTCCGAACAGCAGATTCTTTATCCTGTCATCCGCACGCCTGTCGAACTCCTTCAGGAAATTCCTGTGGCGGCGCTGGAAAAAGCCTGCGCGCCTCCAGTTGAATCCGAACACGATATAGCATATCAGCCCGAACACAGGGATAAGGCCTATGACCAGAATCCACGAAATCTTCCTTCCTGAATCCTGGTTGTCGGTCAGGATAATCAGAATGGTGCCTGCTATCATCAGGGCATAAAGCACCGTGAATATGTTGGAGAAAACCTGGAGCATCATTCTTTTATATAAGACGTGAAATGAGTGTCGCCGATGTACATGATGTCACCTCCACCGTGACATACTCCCCTATCCTGTGCCCGCCGGAAGGAAAGACACAGACCTTGTTGTTGCTTGCCCGGCCGAAAAGCTCATCAGGATTCCTCTTAGATACACCCTCGATAAGTACCTCATGCCTCTTTCCGACCTCCTTCTCGTTGCTCTTGAGGCTCATCCTGTTCTGCAATGCTATTATTTCGTTGAGCCTTGCCGTCTTGACATCATCCGGCACGTCATCAGGATACTTCCTCGCGGCCAGCGTCCCGGGCCTCTCCGAATACTGGAACATGAACGCCCCGTCGAAGCAGACCTCTTCCATCAGGGAGAGCGTGTCCCTGTGGTCCTGCTCAGTCTCTCCGCAGAAACCTGCTATGACATCCGTCGTAAGGCCGCAGTCCGGGATGACGGAACGTATCTTGGCCACCCTTTCAAGATACCATGCACGGGTATATTTCCGTCTCATCTTCTCGAGCATGGCATCGCTTCCGGACTGGACCGGAAGATGGATGTGCTTGCAGATATTGTCATACATCGCCATGGTGTAAATGACCTCGTCGCTTATGTCCTTGGGATGCGACGTAGAGAACCTCACACGCAGATCGGGGGCTATCTTGGCCACCATCTCGAGGAGCCCTGCAAAGTTGACATTCCTGTCGGCGGATTCAGGGTCCTTCCAGTAGTAAGAATCGACATTCTGACCGAGGAGGCACACCTCCCTGTATCCGTTCTTGTAAAGCTCGAGTGCCTCGCGTGCCACTGAACGCGGGTCCCGGCTGCGCTCGGCGCCGCGGGTATAAGGGACGACACAGTAGGAACATACATTGTTGCAGCCGCGCATGATGGAGATGAAGCCGCTGACACCGTTCCGGTCCATCCTCACAGGAGATATGTCAGCATAAGTCTCTTCATGGGAAAGGAGCACGTCTATCTGCGGATTGTCAGGAGTGATGCCGCTTATGAGCCGCGGCAAGGACCTGTAGGCATCAGGGCCGGCCACGAGGTCCACCACGTGCGAATCCAGGAGCTTTTCCTTCAGCCTCTCGGCCATGCATCCCACAATCCCTATGATGACGCCCTCGCGTCTGCGCTTCTGGAGCCTGAACTGCTCTATCCTGCCCCAGATGCGCTGTTCGGCATTGTCCCTGATGGAACATGTGTTGGCAAGGATGAGCGACGCCTCATCAATATTGTCCGTAAGGGCATAGCCTGCATCCTGGAGGATGGACAGTATGACCTCGCTGTCATTCACATTCATCTGGCAGCCGTATGTCTCGATATAGACTTTGGGCCTGGAGGGGTCTTTTAACGGTCTTATGCTTTTATTCATATATATACTTTTGGGTGATTTGATGCAAATATAAGATTTTTATCTGACTTATATTTTTTATACCTTTGCGTGATATGAAAAATGCATTCACAGGTAAAATAGCGTTATTTCTGACTGCATGGCTGTTGCTGTGCTGTACCGGCTGTGCGAACCTGAAAGACATGAGGGATATAAGTATCAGGGCCTTCAGAGTCGAGTCGCTGTCGGTAGAGAGCCTCCGGAAACTGGATGCCGGCCTTACACTGACAGTGGACAACCCGGCAAAAGGAATCGAGATCACGGCGATGGAAGGTACAGTTTACCGGAAAGGCAGCAGGCTGGGCACATTCACAGCGGACAGTCTCACCGTCCCGGGAAAGGCCGTATCGGAACTGCCTGTCGCACTCCGGATGGAACTCGACCCGGCAGTCTCCCCCCTTTCGCTTATGTCCATGGCATCAGATGCGGACGCAGGAGACTTCACCGCAGACATCACGCTGAAGGCAAGGCTCGGCAAAGGTCCGGGCAAAAAGTTCACTTTGAGGGACATCCCACTCAAAGACATAATAAGCAATTTAAAATGACATCCGAAATGAATATGATTCTTAGACTAAAGATATCGATGGCGGCCATTGTGCTCATCTTCACGCTGCTGCCATCATCAGCCCAGGAGGCGGATTCGCTCGTTGTGCCTGACGGGTACATTCTTGCAGACTCCGTCGTGGTGATCCAGGCGGCCCGTGTGGACACGACCCTGGCAGGGCAGGACATCTTTTCCGTGATGCCGTCCAGGGATAAAGGGGACGCATCAGATGTGAAAGTGCACCAGTCCCAGCTGATAAGGAACTCCCTTGCGGCCCATATCAGCTCCAACCCGTCAAGGATCACCGAAGGTTACAGGGTACGGATATTCTTTGACAACAGGCAGAGTGCCAGGACAGAATCCGAGAAGACGGAAAAGAAGTTCATCGAGGCACATCCGGACATCCCGGCATACAGGAGTTATGCGAACCCGTATTTCAAGGTGACAGTCGGGGACTTCAGGAACAGGTCTGAAGCCATGCAGCTGCTGCGGTCCATTGTGCAGGAGTTCCCTACCGCATTCGTGGTCAAGGAAAACATTAACTATCCAGCTGTTGACAGGTTTCACCCTACAGTCACGGACACAATTCAGGTACTCCGCCCGATACAGGGCCAAGAAGTCTCCCTTTAAGGTAATAGAACCAATGTGCTGAAGCAATGCTGAAACAAGGATTAGAACTCAAGCAGACACAGAAGCTCTCCCCTCTCCAGATCCAGACAATCAAACTTATAGAACTTCCCACACAGGAGCTGGAGCAGAGGATCAGGAAAGAGCTGGAGGAGAACCCTGTACTGGACGAGAACGTATCCAATGACAGGGAGGACGATGAGGACGGGCCAAGGGAAGTGTCGCTGTCGGACTACAAGGAGGATGACTCCATACCGAGCTACAAGCTCCGTGTAAACAATTACGGCAAGGACGAAAGGCCGCAGTACAACACCTTTTCCGTAAAGGAAAGCTTTACCCAGAGCCTCATGGACCAGCTCGGATTCAGGAACCTTACGGAACACCAGCATGCGGTGGCGGCATTCATCATAGGCAGCCTGGATGACGACGGATATCTCCGGAGGAGTATCGAGAGCCTCGTGGACGACCTCGCCTTCAGGGCAGGCATCGAGACAGACGAGCGGGAAGTGGAGGAAATGCTCAGGATGATACAGGAATTCGACCCGGCAGGTGTCGGGGCAAGGGACCTGAGGGAATGTCTCCTGCTGCAGATCAAGACTTTCAAGCAGACCCCCGATGTGGTGAACGCCACGCGGATTCTCAAGGATTTCTTCACCGAGTTCACCAACAAGCATTTCCAGAAAATCATCTCCAAGATGGGAATCAGCGAGGAGGAGATGAAGGCGGCAATGTCCAAGATACTGAAGCTGAATCCGGCACCTGGAGGACAGATTGACGACTCGTACAGCGACCAGGCTCAGCAGATCGTGCCTGACTTCGTGCTCACACTTGAGGACGGGGAACTGAAGCTCACGATGCCGAGGTTCTCCATCCCCGAACTCCGGGTCAACAAGAAATACGCCGACATCCTCCTGGAAGCGGCCAACTCCTCCGAAAGGGAAAAGAAGGAAGCCGCCACTTTCGTGAAAAAGAAGCTGGACTCCGCCAAATGGTTCGTCGAGGCCATTAAACAGAGGCACAACACTCTCGAGAGCACCATGAAAGCCATCATCGACTACCAGCATGACTACTTCATGGACGGAGATGAAAGCCATCTTAAACCGATGGTCCTTAAGGACATAGCAGAAAAGACAGGATTTGACATATCCACCATATCAAGAGTAGTCAACAGCAAATACATCGAGACACATTTCGGGATATACTCGCTGAAATACTTCTTCTCGGAAGGTCTTGAAAACCAGGACGGGGAAGAAGTGTCCACAAGGGAGCTCAAAAAGGCATTGCAGGAATGTGTTGACAATGAGGACAAGAGGAGGCCGCTTACAGACGACCAGCTTGTATCAGTCATGAGCAGCAAGGGATACAAGGTGGCACGGCGCACTATCGCCAAGTACCGCGACCAGCTCAACATACCGAAAGCCCGGCTCAGGAAAGAGCTGTAAAAACATTCAGGGGGCTGTATCAAAACATTCATTTTGACACAGCCCCTGCTGTTATAATGTGTAACGGTGACAGGAAGCCCCGTCCCCGACTGTCAGTATCTCTGTTAGAAATAATATTTCAGACCGAGTGACACTCCCCTGTTAAGATTAAAACTGAATGAATTTTCGTTGGTGGAAGAATTCGCATTCTTGTCAGAAGAATGTTCCATACTGTATGACAATGCTCCTGCCCGGAAAGTCACACCGATATGCTCGACAGGCCTGAACTCAAAGGCAAGAGCCGAAAGCGAGAAGCCGAAAGTAGTCAGTCCGTTCTTTGTAGAGGAACTCTGGCTCAGGTCCGTACTTGTACCGCCAAAGCCGACCTCAAAACTGAATCCGGGAGTGAAATAGAACTTTTCCCCAAGAGGAAGATAATACCTGACACCAGGAGATATTTCAAATACATTGTTCCGCCTGAACAGGTTGTTGCCGTCAGCATCCGTACCGGTCTTGGTGCGCGTCAGCGAATACCCCAACGCAAGATCGACTTCCAGACGGTCGACTACAAAATAACCGAACTGCGGGGCGATTCCAAATGTCAAGGGTGAAGGGTTTTTAACCGATACATTCCCCGTAGTGCTCTTGGATCCTCCGGCATCTATTGTAAAGTTACCGGAAATAAACATGTCACCTTTCTCCTGTGCAGACAGTGCCACCGGCAACGCAAGCACGAGAACAGCCAAAAATACTTTTTTCATATAGCTTTGATTTATAGATGTTTCAGTTTCGCTCAGGTCTTTATTCCAAAATACCTTACAAATATAACCATTTAAATATCTTATGCAAAGCCAATAATGATTATTCTTTTTTTTATTATTATCTTCAAACACCACTAACCGTATTCCAGACAGGGTATCTTATGTCGTTTTTTTAATTTTTTCACAAAATAAATTTGCTTGTTTCAAAAAAAAACACTACCTTTGCAATCCGTTTCGGAAATAGAGCAATCTTCTGAAGCAAATTGACAACATTGGAGAGGTGGTAGAGTGGTCGATTACGGCAGTCTTGAAAACTGTTGAGCTGAAAGGCTCCGGGGGTTCGAATCCCTCCCTCTCCGCAATAAATACTGAAAATCAGTAAATTACAAAACAAACACCCAATTTTACACCCAAGAATGTAAAGTCGGGTGTTTTTGTATTATTTAAGGTAGGATGAAGTCATTTGCAGCAATCCAATGTTTTGATTGACGAAATGTCGCTATCTGTATCCTCGAACGAATGAATTATTGCAGTCTTTCGTGCATCTTTCTATCTCAGAATTTGAGAATCCTAAATACGACAAAACACAGCAGAGCAATATCTTGCGTAAATCATGGGTTAGGTCAAATAGCTTGACTCCATCCAATTTGTTCTTTTTAACCCGTTCGGTTATCCGTTTTATTGTGCTGCGAAGATAATACTTTTCTGCTGGATATCCACAAAAATAGTGAATATATTATCCTTAATAATGAAATTAAGAGTTATAATATTATCCCAGTCATCCGTTATGGAGTACCGAAATCCGCATCTTGCAGTGCTTGCTGCCGCGAAGGATGGATTCACAGATTGTTGCTCTGAAGGTTTTGCCGGGCCAAAGGCAGTACAGGACATGAAGGATGCTTTGCCTGGAGCATTCGCAGAGCAGAGGTGTAGAGACATAGCCCCGCTTGTGCAGTTCACATGTACATTCCAGAAAATACAGGTTATAAACAGCGTCTTTCTCTACCGTTTCACATCTTACGCCGGGCTGTTCATCGGCTATGGCGAAAAACCGGTCAAGGTCTCCGGCCGCCTGTTCATACAGGTCTTTATAAACCTGAAGTGTACCGCACTGCACGCAGTTTCTACCGCACTCGCGGAAGAAAGTCTCTCTTTGCTCTTCCGACAGTTTGGCGATTCCATCCTCAAAGCCTTTGAACCAATTCGATAATTCCATAAAATTGATATTTTAGGTAATCAAACTATTATCTTTCTTTTGATATATAAACAGGGTAATCGTCTTTAGACAAACTTTACACCAACGTGTCCGGATTTACATCCCAAAGCGTAGGAAGATACTCAAACACGGCTTTCCCCTTATCAAGATGGAAACGGACTTTGGCATCGAACGCAGCAGGCTTATAGTTGCCATCTCCTATGGGGCTGTCTCTATACAACAACTGGTTTTCTTGCCATTTCAGCTCTTTGTCGTCAAAGTTCACATCGAATATTCCGCATACCACGGCTTCCATCGTCTGATTTTTAACTGTCGTTGAGATACAGCGCATATAGCCGGTAAGCTGACCGGTGCTTTTCCGCATGGCCAGTTCATAACAGAACACACTCGTCCCGGTGTAATCCTTGGCAACAGTTGTCCTGTTGTCTTTATTATCCACATTATATATCAGTTCATGAGTAATGGTTGTCATATTGAACTTGAAACCATTTTCAGTCTGCACCAAATCAGAGAAAATCATTCTGTCGCTATACACGCCTTCCAATTTCCCGTTTTCAAGTTTATAGACAACATCCTCGGTAAACAAGTTCCTGCCAATGATGTTTTCCTTCAAGAATAGAATTATTCCGTCTTTCATATCTGTCATTTATAATACGATGTGCTTGAATTCCCGGTCTATCCAGAAAGTGGCTTCTTCGGAATGAAAGCAAAGAATACAGTAG